>NZEI01000018.1 GCA_002690405.1 Gammaproteobacteria bacterium | reverse complement strand
ACAGAATGCCAAAATCATATCAATCAGAAAACACCAGCTTCATACCACTCATGCGATATGCTAGGTTTTCAGGGAGTTTTCGGTGAAATAGCCGTTACAGCAAGAGCAGAAGAAACGCACTGCACTGCCCTCCGAATGCAACAAATTGACCAGTTTCAAAAACTCTAACCGTTTGGTTACTATGAAATGTGGTTCCGAAATCTGAAGTCTGTACTGTCTGGGAGAGTTTCAATTGCATTTTAGTTTACGGATCGGACTGGGGACGGACTCTACGCACTCCAAACTCCAATCAGTCGAAGACGCGCTAAATCAATATGAGCAGCCATCACAATACGTCGGAGTCCGGTCCATCAATTCCATGTCTCCAACCGTTGAGCCGTGGCCAAAAGAAATGCTCTTTTCATTGGACGAACGCGTCGCAGCAACTCGTTATGACAGGAAAACGCGCGACAAGACCGATGAGTCCACGAAGATGTCACAGGTGGAAAAGGATGAAGTCTACAGAGATTTGAAGCGTAAGGAGCATCGCCACATCGATCGTCTACAATTGTTCCATCAAGCCATTTATGGAGCTGACCCTGCTAGGCAGAGACTAATTCATTTTTGGCTCAACCACTTCACAATTGGGAGTAATGGGCCAGCCGACTTCATGATCGGTCATGTAATTCATGACACGATTGCCAAAGGTATAAACGGAAAGTTTGCTGACTTGGCATATGACATAACCCGTCATCCGGGAATGCTCACCTACCTCGATAATGTCTACAACATTGGAGAAAAATCTGCACGCGCAAGGAATGCGGGCCGGAACGAACAAATTGGATTGAACGACAATCTGGCTCGTGAACTGATGGAGCTGCACACAACGTCACCCAGCATCGGCTACACGGAGGAAGACATTCGGCAGGCAGCTAAAATCTTAGCAGGCTGGGGTGACATTTTTGATAACCCAAAAAGCGTCAGAAACTTCAAAGAAGCAGGGATCAAAGACTTCCACCTCGCATACTTCAAAAACAAGGCCGAACCAGGCAAGAAAACGGTTCTTGGAAGGGAATACCCAAACGGTATTGAAGCACTAAAGTTACTTGTTGATGACCTGTCGAACAGTGACGATACCGCAAGATTTCTGACCCGAAAACTTTGTGTGCATTTCATCGCTGACGAACCCACAGAACAAGATCTAAATCATGTTTTAAGTGCATGGAAAGACAGTGGCGGGGATCTCAAGGTTGTACATGAAGCTCTTTTGAATAGAGCAGCACTATCTACCAACCCAAAATTCCAATGGCCGTTTACCTGGCTCGTAACAGTCCTTCGGGTATCTAAAGCTCACCTCGTAGAAGGATTTGACAACCTTCACAGAGAAATCATGCACCACAGAGGAGAATATCGTGCTCAAGCATTAGCAAGAGAAATTGGCCAGGACTTCTGGTCACGGCGCCAACCCGATGGTTTTTCACTTCAAAGCGCTGACTGGATATCTCCTGAACATTTCGAGCGTCGGATGAGGCTAGCCGCTATGATCCATGACCATGGGAAGCCTACTCTTTTGGCAGATGATCTGATGGACCTACTTGAAGTGAGCCAGAGAACAAGGACCCTTGTCGGGAAAGGGCGAACTAATCGAGACCGTTTTGTGTTGCTAACCTGCAGCAGCGAATTCATGGGAGCGTAAGATGTTATCACGCCGACTTTTTCTGCAATCATCGACAGCGTCCCTCGCTTTGGCCGGTATACCAATTTCTGGCTATACAGCCGATCTGCCAAAAGGGAACATTGTTGTGATTATCCTTGAGGGCGGCATGGACGGCTTGGCCGCAGTCCCACCTATCGGCGATCCATCCCTTAAGAAGCAAAGAAAAACGCTTTTGGTAAACGAACCGATCGCACTCAATCCTTTCTTTGGCTTGCATCCATCCCTTGGTGGCTACGCAGGCATGCTCGCTGATGGTGATGCGACTATCGTTCACGCAACCAATTTCCCTTACGTCAAGCGTTCCCATTTCGAAGGCCAGAACGTTATGGAGTCTGGCAACATGCTGCCTTTCTCTGACAGAACAGGATGGCTGGGACGGGCACTCGATTTTGCTGGAATGCCAGGGCGAGCATTATCGATGGACATGCCGCTGATAGTGCGTGGCAGCACTGAGTTGGATAACTATTACCCGGCCAACCTTACTGGCTCAGCAGATCCATCGCCAAAATTGGCCGATCTCCTTAGTAGCGACAGGGATGGAGATAGCGCTGTAACGTTCCAACGTGTGAGCACTAAGTACTCAGACAAGCCCAAGTTTGTGGCCAGAGACCCTGTTAGCTTAGCCAAATATGCTGGGAAGCAACTTGGCCTTCCGGAAGGGCCTTCAGCCGCTGTTCTCCGTGTCCAGGAATTCGATACTCATGCAAATCAGGGCACAGATTGGGGGCCACATTCAAGACAGCTTACTGAACTGGACGACATATTCCTCGGTTTAAAGTCAGGCCTCAAAGACGCATGGGGTAAGACCGTTATCTTAACACTCACGGAATTTGGGCGGACAGTTAAGGTGAATGGATCTGTAGGAACCGACCACGGCTATGGATCAGCTGGATTGATGGCGGGCGGACTTTTAAAGAAGGGGCAAGTAATTACTCAATGGCCAGGCCTTGCTACAAAGGACCTATTCGAAAAACGGGATCTTCACTCAACGATTGACTACAGGTCAGTCTGTGCTGCTTGCATTGAGACTGCTTATGGCCTTGATCATGATGTTGTTGCCGAGCGGGTCTTCTATGAACCATCCCTTCCACGGATGACAGATAAGCTCTTTGGATAAGTTGAGGTATTTTGCTTGAATGCATTATTTCAAAGCTGCGGCAGCACTTGGCAGAAAGCGTCACTTAATCCATCGGCACCAATCCCCGCTGGTGTTCGAAATAGTGGCTCGATTCTGAATAGATCAACTCATTAAACGACTGGGTGAAACCTACATGATTAAGATCAAGGCGTTAATTGTAGCGGCTTTAATTTTTGGAACTCCATCAGCAGTGTTAGCGAAAGATTGGAGTAACAAAAAAACTGACAGCGCCGGCAAGCTCACTAAGTCAGAAGAAATAATGAGTTTTGATGTAGCCATTAGTGGCTCAGCTTTTGAGAACTTAAAGCGGCTACCATTTGAATTCGATTTCAGTAAGCATGAAATTTGGACTGAGATGCCCGCGGTTGGCTGCGCTTTTGAAATCCAACGTCGGCCGATTGAAGATAGAAGACTCGAAACCATGGCGTCCGGTCGACTAAAAATTGAAGATGGGATTGTTGAATTCCGTAGGAATAGCTGGCGCACAGGAGGAATGGCTGAACCCAGCCATTTGAAGGATGAAGGAAACTTAAGGGTTCTTTTGGACGGCAGTCCAATTGGAAAAATGCCCTACTTCCATCTCTTCATTAACCAAGGCGAAGTTGCCAGGCCACCTCTATATGTTGAGCTGACAATGGAAAGAGAGAAGGGCGACACAGGAAGCCCAGAGGGCGTGTTCAGCTTTTACGTAGATGATTGGCAGGAAGGCCTACTTAAAATACAACGATGCCGCCCCTCTAGTTGAGGTTCGGCTGAGAAGACTTCATAACAAAATGCTCCAATATTGCTCCAACGCTCCACTAATCTAAGCGTCTCAGCTAGTAATCCGCTTCATGTCGCTCATGCGATATGCTAGCCTTTCTGCGAACTTTCGGTGATATAGCCGTTACAGCAAGAGCAGAAGAATTGCACTGCGCTGCCGTCCCAAGGCAGAGGCCACATCATCACCTCTGAGAAGTTGAACTAGACAAATCAATCGCTGGGTCGTTACCGTTAAGCCAAGAGCTAACNGGGGAAANAAAGATGGCACACCAATCAGAAAATGTAGAAGTCTGTTGTTTAGAAACGTGCTGTGCAGATGGTTGCTGCAGCGATGACTGCGCTAAAAACTGTCAGGCATCCTGCTGCATTGACGGTTGTTGCGGCAGTGGCTGTACAGAAAGTTGTGGTTAACCAAGCTAGGGCAACTCCGAATTCCGCAAGAGGGACGGTAATGAACTTTTTTCTGAATAACCCTATTCATCAAACAAGATTGTCCGACGAGCAACTTGAAAAACTTGCTCGTGAAAATATCGAAAAAACTAAAGCTCAGCAGAAGATGAAAGCCTGTGGATGTTGTGCTGAAGAAGCTAAATCCGAGAAACCCGCCAACAAAAATTCGCAATAGAGAATTTCCAAGCCTTTCTGATGAACACCGCAAGCATTCATCCGATCCTTCTAGCTGTACTAGCCTCTTTTTTTTTCGCCTCGAGCACCTTTTTGTCAAAGCTTTTGGGAAGTGGTCAATGGGGCGAACCTTTAAATCCGTTGCAGATCGCACATGCCCGTTTTGCCTTTGGGCTTATGACAGCCCTGGCGCTGGCCGTTTTCGTTGGCCTGCGATTAACAAGGCCTCATTTTAAGCTACACGTTCTTCGTTCGGCATGCGGATGGACAGGCATCGCGATATTGTTTACCGGAGTTCTATACATTCCAGCATCAGACGCTGTTGCTCTGACCTTTCTCAATCCAATTTTCGCAATGGTTTTTGCCGTGAAAATCCTAATGGAAAGAATTGATAACCAGCGCTGGTGGGCGGCAGCTATTGCTCTGTTTGGCGGTATTCTTCTTATTAGGCCAGAAGCTAATGGGCTAAACCCAATCGCGTTACTTTGTATCTTTGGAGCTATAATTATTGGAGTTGAAATTGTTGTGATCAAACTCCTAACTTCACGGGAAGGAGTATTTCAAATTCTTGTCATCAACAACACTATTGCTGCGCTGCTGGCATCCATTCCGCTGATATTTGTTTTTATGATGCCCACAGCCTCACAATGGTTAGCCTTAACAGCTGTCGGCATCACAATGGTCATCGGACAGGTGCTTTTTCTCTTTGCCATGAAAGCAGTTGACGCGAGCCTTGTGTCACCTTTCATTTATTCCACACTGATTTTCGTAGGAACGTTAGATTATTTCATTCTCGATGTTCAGCCAGATGCCATTTCTCTTCTCGGTGGTGCACTGATAATTGCAAGTGGTAGCTACATTGCTCTGAGAGAAAATTCCAAGCGTTAGAAGGGAGTTTGATCGCCAAAATTTCACGCGGAAATGCTCCAATATTGCTCCAATGCTCCACAGATCTAAGCGTCTTAGCTAGTAATCCGCTTCATACCGCTCATGCGATATGCTACGTTTTCTGGGAGTTTTCGTTAACATAGCCGTTACAGCAAAAGCAGAAGAATTGCACTGCGCTGCCCTCCGAAGTCAGCAGTCCAGATCGTTACTGCTTCGTCCAAATTATACAAAAAAGCCCCTGCCACCGGGGACTGGTGACAGGGGCAAATATGTTCCAACGGCAGTGTTTTGGGGAGGAATACCGTCGGTGTTTTTCGATCGGAGGAATCTAATCAACGATCGTGTTATGCCGATCTCAACCGGTGCACACAAATGCCAAGATTGCACATTGGCGCTGCATTAAATGCAGCGCTAGGATTGTCAATTAGGTGTCCCGCACCCTTGCTCGGGAGTGTCTGAACACTCGACCGAACACAATTCCCCCGTAGGGTGCGGAACAGTAAAAGTTTCTGCCTAGCCCAACGGCGAGTCACTGCGTCACCTCCGCACATCTGCAAAAGTGGTTGAAGAGGCTGCAAGCAGAAACCGTAGACTTCACAGAAAAGTGGATTATCCACCAAATATTGGCCGCATACGGCTCGAAGCACTATTTCAAACTGATGAAAACGTTTGTGTTATCGGGTGGAATTTAGCGCTTTCCACACACGATATGGTGTGGCAGGCATCTCGAAATCAACCACACCCGCCGAAGCCAGAGCATCTGAAATGGCGTTCATAGTCGCAGACAAAGCCCCAACAGTACCAGCCTCACCAACCCCTTTGGCACCTAGCGGATTTATCTTCGTTGGTACAGCTAACGTCTTAATCTTAAAGTTGGGTACATCTGCTGCGATAGGCATCGGATAATCTAAAAAAGACCCAGTCAGCAACTGCCCTTTCTTGTCAAATCTCAATACTTCACCCAGTGCCTGTCCAATGCCCTGTGCAATACCACCATGCATTTGCCCTTCAACCAGCTCTGGATTNAGNACGGTGCCAACATCTTCAACNACAACATAGCTACTGAAANGAATTTTTCCTGTANTTGGATCAATTTCCACTTCGCATATATGGCAGCCGTTTGGATATGTCACATCTNTTGGNGCGAACTCAGATAGGACACTAAATCCACCGGCTATATTGGANAGGCGCGAAATTTCTTCCCATGTAAAGTTATGCCCCCCTGGTGCANAAAACTCACCNCNNGCNTAAGTGACAGCGTNNACNGGACACCCTGCAACTGATGAAGCAATTGATTTAGCNNCTGAAAGAAAATCNCCNAGAGCTATTTTTACAGCNGANACACCTACAACGGTCGCTGCTGAACCACCGTTGCCTCTACCCTCTGGCAANAGATCTGTNTCACCCTGTGAGTAAATGATCTGTTCCAACGGAACGTTTAAAACGTCTGAAGCCAACCTTGAAACAGCAGTTTCATGGCCCTGCCCTACTGACATCAAACCAGTGTCAATTTTGATTTTCCCATCAGCCTGAGCCGTTATACAGGCAATATCCTTGCGAACTTGTTTGAATGGCCCACCTGCCACCTCAATCGGATTAGATATGCCAATACCGCGCAGTAATCCGCGGCCTTCGGACTGCTCTCTACGACGAGCAAAACCGTTATAGTCTGCTTCATCGGCCGCTGCCGCCACAACCTTTGGAAAATCACCACAATCATAACTATAGGTCAGGCCGGTCTGATAGGGCATTTGGCTTGGCGCTATCAAATTCTTTTGCCTCAAAGCCAGTGCGTCTAAACCTAATTGCCGAGCCGCTTTATCGATTAAGCGTTCGATTATGTATGTTGCCTCGGGACGACCAAAGCCACGATACGGCGATGTTTGCATCGTGTTGGAAAAATAGAACAATAGTTCCGCAGCTATAGCAGGTGTTCTATACTGACCGGCGACGCCGCCAATATTGTTCAACAGGCCTTTGGTGCGGCGTGACAAATAAGCGCCGGCGTCCGTTTTTGCCTCAACCCAAAGACCCGTAAACATCCCCTCATCATCAAGCCCCAACATAGCAGAACCACACACAGCTCGGGCATGTTCATCGCTTAAGAAAGATTCACTCCTGTCAGCAAACCAATAGACCGGTTTATTGAGGCGTTTTGCAGCCCAAACAACAAGTGCATCTTCTCGGTATAAAGTTCCCTTCATGCCGAACGAACCACCGACATCTGGAGCTAGAACGCGTATTTGATCTTTTGGGAGTTTGAACAAATCTGCCAGTTCACCATGCAAAGCAAATGGGCTTTGAGCGCTAGTGGTCAGACACAACCTTCCATTCTCATCTATTGCCCCTAAAGCGCTGCGCATCTCTATGGGACAAGCTGCAACTTTTGATATGTCAAAATCGAAATGCACTTGATGAGCTGACATATCGATTGCTTCTTCAACTGCGACCTTGTCGCCCAAGACATGCAACGAAGCAATGTTATCCGGTGAATTTGGCCATACCAGAGGCCCCTTTAGCTCGCCGAGCGTCAAAGCAACTTCTTCGTCCGCCTCATAGGAAATATCGATTAATTCGGCAGCATCCATAGCCGACTGTCGCGTCCTGCCAACAATCATGCAAATAGGCTCGCCTAAGTGCCTTATGACTGAGCCGCTCAATAAGGGTCGCTGGCTCTCGACGCTAGTTAAGCCATCATCGCGCACAGGCGATCCAGTCCAGACCATATTCGATATGTTGTCACAAGCGGTGTCGTCTGCCGTGAGGACCGCAATGACATTTGGTGCTGCTCGCGCTGCCTCAACTTCAATTTGCCGTATGTTCCCTCGAGCGATAGCACTGCGTACAAATACAGCATGGAGTGCGTCGTCTGGCACTAAGTCCGCTGTGAAGCGTCCATCACCTATCAGGAACCGCAAATCCTCGCGACGACCCATGTGCCTCGATACTTCTCCACTCATGAACTTAAAGAAATCACGGCAGGTAAACCCTGTTCACACCAGTCATTTAGATTTCCGAATATAACATTTTTCGGATGTCTGGCTCTCACCTTAACTTAGGGGCAGACAATTTTAAATCGCGCTCCAATATTGCTCCAATGCTCCACAGATCTAAGCGTCAAAGACGATAACCAGCTTCACAAGGTATATGTTGCACGCGTCATCGCACAGGAAGATCCTCAAAGAACTCCGGCAAGCCGCCCATCAGCTCAGATAACCGCTACAGCAGGGCCGGCATAAGGCGCGCAGCGGCGCTGATCGGGTCGACAAGCGTCGCGTCATGGCGCACCTGCAGGCGGCCATGGATGTTCGTCATGCCGGCGCAG
>NZEI01000017.1 GCA_002690405.1 Gammaproteobacteria bacterium | reverse complement strand
CGCGCTTGGTCGTCGCCAATTTGGTATCAGCCTTAAGCGCCGACACGGCAGTCGATCGAGCTATGACGAAGCTACTAAAACCACTAACTGAAAAAACAGCTCAACCCCGTCATCGACGCCGGGTATCAGCAAAACACTGAGTGCCGTAACGGCGACCACTAATCCAATTCGTGCATATATATTCTTCATTAACGCGCTCCTACCGCAGCTCTAGGTGCCGCTTCAAACATCCATAAATCCCCAGCATCAATCGCTGCGGGGGTTGCTTGGGAAGAATATTTTTCGTTCATCAAAGCTGTGAGCTCGTCCAGCCCTGCACCATTCTCAATCCGCACCAGCTGGCGCTCATATCTAACCCCATCAACGCGGATTACCGCGCGGCCATCGCGTTCCGCCTGAGAGGGCCAACTCTTCCATAGTTTGCCGACCAAGCTATTCATATAGCCGGACCATACATAAATCTTGCCATCGACGGATGCAGTCCATATACGTCGGGACTGCTCCGGCTCAAGCAGTTGCAATTCGATGGTTGGGACCTTATTCACAAACTGCCAATCTGGCTCTGGACCTTGATATAGATCCCCAGATACCAGTGCGCCGCCGGAAAAGACACGGTTCGGACCATCGGCAAAGCGCTGTTTAATCGCCGCTGTTGCTATGGCCGTCACCAATACCAGCAACGCCCAAAGACTAACCACACCGGCTCGTTTAAGAATCTGCATACTCTATTCCAATACTCTACTGTCCCTGAGGCGGCACAGCCTAAAGCCATTAGAGATGTTGAGCACCTCTTTTCTTATACCACCACCGATTAGCCTAAATTTTTATCCTTTTTAGACAGCATTAGGGATTTGCGCTAAACAATTGCCAGTGCCCTACACAGGGCTAATAAGACACTGCTTTTGCAAAGATTTACGGGGCAAGGGCGTTGGCCACCCTCGTCGACAGGGCTTTCCTCGGGTTCTTGTAACGAAACTCACCCAACAACCCGATCTATTGATATCATAAATAGTCCTGTCGTGATGACCACCCCACTTGTCGACATACGTACTGCGATCTGTACCGTTACGATCAATATTTGGGTAGAACGCGGGTTCATTGTTGCCTGAGCGCCCGAGCGGACAACTCAAGCAGTCGTTAGTTAAAGGATTTATTGAATGACGCTAGAAACAACTTCTGTGGGCAGCACTGGGCTTGCGAAAGACGAGTACCCCTCACTCACCCACGCCAACTATGCATTGGGCCTGTTGTTTGTTACCTATCTTTTGTCGTTCTTGGATCGTCAAGTATTAACGTTACTTGTCGGTCCGATACGCGAGCAATTCGGACTCTCGGACTTTCAATTTAGTCTGCTGCAAGGCGCCGCCTTTGCAGTAACTTATACCATTGCAGGCATCCCCCTCGGTCGACTAGCCGACCGCTATTCGCGCCGATGGATTATCGCAGGTTCGATCTTTAGCTGGAGCGTTATGACCTGCGCGTGCGGCTGGGCTAAAAGTTACAGCCAACTTTTCCTCGCACGGATGGGAGTGGGCATTGGCGAGGCCGGATTGTCACCAGCGGCCTACTCAATAATCACCGACAGTTATCGCCCAGATCACATGGGCTACGCGCTGTCCTTTTACAAAATGGGCGTAACAGTCGGCGGCGGATTAGCTCTAGTTCTTGGCGGCATGATCTATGACTTTTACTTGGCACAGCCGAGCATCGAATGGCCGCTATTGGGTGAGCTTAAACCCTGGCAGGCAACACTGATTACGGCTGGTTTACCGGGATTTGTTTTGTGCATCTTGATGGGAACAATTCAAGAGCCCAGCCGTAAGGGCGTAGCCATATCCAAAACCAGCGCCATGGACGGTCAGAAGAGTTTTCCGTTCATGACCGTCATCCGTTTTTTATGGCAGCGCAAAAGACTCTACGGCGTGTTATTTCTTGGTTCATCCTTTTTATCTATCGCCAATTACGGCAGCGCTGCTTGGTACCCAGAAATGCTGGCGCGCAACTACGGCCTATCGAAAAGCGAAACCGGCAGCGCCTTCGGAATGATCTATTTGATCGCGGGAACTATCGGAGTAATGGCTGGACCGTTTTTGGCGTCTCGCCTGCAGCGAGCAGGCTATGCCGACGCAAACGTTCGGACGGTATTGATTGCATCCATCGTGTCGATCTTACCCGCCACCCTTGCGCCACTAATGGGCAGCGCCGAGAGCACATTGCTGGTTTTGTGGCCCACTGTTTTCATAAGTATGACTTACTTGGGCATCATGGCGGTGAGCTTTCAGTTGATCACGCCCAATGAAATGCGCGGTCAGACCACGGCCATATATATCTTTGTAACTAACATTATGGGAATGGCCGTTGGCACCAGCGTATTAGCCGGATTTACCGATTTCTTATTTCAAGATGATCTTGCTCTGCCCTACTCTATTGCAGCGGTTAATGCAGTATTTTACCCGCTGGCAGCGGCATTATTTTGGTATTGCCTGCCGGCCTATCGGGCAAGCCTCGCTGAGGCAGGAAACTGGCGCGTATAACCCGTAACCATGGAGCTATTGCAACTGAGGCGGTGCAATAAACCCAGCATCTTAGTGGAATTTCCATCATTGGGCGGAACGAGAAGCGCGCTGCAAAAGGGTCTATTAGCTATCGATAAAGCATTCATCATTCACGGAGGAGGAAACGGGTGCGACGACTAAATCTGCGCAATATTGATCTCAACTTGCTACCGGTCTTGCATGCTTTGCTCGAGGAAGAGTGCGTTACCCTTGCAAGCAAACGCGTCCATCTGTCCCAATCTGCCACAAGTGCAGCCCTGAACCGTTTGCGTAAGACCTTTGGTGACCCGATATTAGTGCGCGACGGTCAACGCATGAAAGCAACGCCTAAGGCGATGCAGCTACGAGACTCGGTTCGCGTNGTCCTTGATGACCTNTCTACCTTAGTAGAAAGACTCTCAGAGCACGATTTCTCGCAATACGATGGTGAAGTCTGTATGTCTGCTCCAGAGCACGTATTAATTACTTTGAACAAAGCAATGCTCGAAGTCTTTGGCAAGAACGTGCACCAACTGAAACTAAACGCAAAGCGACGCCAGCGAATACTCGACGCTGAACAATTAGCAAATGGGGCCTACGATTTCGCAATTGGCGGATACGGCCCACTGCCCGCATCCTTACAACGTCAGACGCTGTATCGCGAAAGCTTGGTGGTCATTGTACGCCGCTCACATCCGGCCGTTGCTGAGGCAATAGAGGGACAACTATCCCTAGCAACATTGAGCAAATACGCGCACTTGGTTGTCACTGAGGGCGACATGCTTGAGGACGTGTGGATCACCCGACTACTCAACAAGCGTGGCATCCAGCACGTGGTCGGCAGCCAAATACCAAATGTAGGTGCAGCACAAGGAATGCTGGAAAACACCGATATGCTCTGCATCGGCGCCGAGAAGTGTTTCCTATCTTTGGTACGAGACCAAGAATTAGTGTGTTTGAAACCACCCGAGGAATTAGGGATTAGCGAATATGATGTGGATTTGGTGTGGCACCCACGCATCGAACAGAACCCGCAGCTGACATGGGTCAAGGATGCTCTCGTGCTTGCAGCCAACAGGCAGCTGGGCAACAGCAACAACCACTAATTCAGGCATAAATTTCAGCCTATCCTAGTTTTTGTGTTATCTGCCCGCGACTCCGACAGTTCTCTACGCACACCACTAAATTCATCGCGTAAATACCCACAAATACCATTGGTTTCTTCGACTCCCTATAACAAGTACTCTAGTGTCGACAACGGGAGAGAGAGGGATAGAGAGCATGAAATTTGGCGTATTTTACGAGCACCAGATACCAAGACCTTGGCATAAAGACAGTGAATACGAGCACTTTCAGAACGCTCTTACGCAAATCGAACTTGCAGACAAGTGCGGGTACGACTACGCCTGGCAGGTGGAACACCATTTCTTAGAGGAATACTCCCACGGTTCCTCGCCCACAGCGTTTCTAGCCGCAGCGAGCCAACGCACCAAATCCATTCGGCTCGGGCATGGCGTAATGCAGCTCACGACCAACCATCCTATCCGCGTGGCCGAGCAGGTCGCGAACTTAGACTTACTCAGCAACGGTCGCGTTGAACTTGGCACCGGGGAAGGCGCTGGCCCAACAGAACTGCATCCTTTCGGCGCCTCAGTAAGAGAAAAACGCGATATGTACGAGGAGGGTCTGCGCGCGTTGTTGCCATGCTTTACCAGCACCGATTACGAATTCCACGGTAAGTATTGGGACTTCCCGCGGCGCAATGTTCTACCAAAACCGCGCCAATTACCCCATCCGCCTTTGTGGGTCGCGTGCTCTAACCTTAATACCATCGAATATGCAGCGGCCCATGGCATCGGTGCATTGGGCTTCCAATTCGCCAGTCCCGACGGTGCTCGCGCATGGGTTAATCGCTACTACAACATTATCTCCAGCGATAAGGTTGAGAAACTGTGCGAGTACGAGACTAATCCAAATCTCGCAATCGTATCTGGTTTCATGTGCGCAGAGACTGATGAGGAAGCACGCGCGAAAGCGGATGGATGGACATTTTTCATCTTCTGCCTGCAATACAACTCTTCCCACACCTACGAACCTGGCACCGTGGATCTTTGGGGCGAATATCAAGATTGGAAAAATACCGAGAAAGCCCAAAAAGCGTTTGATTCGGGGCTGATAGGTTCACCGGATACAATTAGGCGCAAGCTACGCGAGTATGCGGACGCCAACATCGATCAAATTATTCTGCTCAACCAGTCGGGAAAAACCGCTCACAAAGATATCTGCGACAGCCTGGAGCTATTTGCCAAAGAGGTCATGCCTGAGTTTCATGCCATGGAACCCGAGCATCAGCAATGGAAAGCCGCAGTTATGGCCGGTGAAATTCAGCTTGAAGACATCGACGTACAAGACCACAAGCGCTTAGCAGTAACGGATGTGATCGGCGCTGGTGGCCGTCGTCTGTCCCAAGCGCAACTGCAGGCCAAAGCGGAACAGAAAAAAGCGGCGGCGGAAGCAGCGAGTTAAGGCAAGCGGAGTTGCGCTGGGCAAGGCACAAGACCATGCCTAAGCGCATTTTCTGGGCGCTCAAGACCACAGCGCTAGGTAACTGAGTTACGACCCAGAAAGCGTCTTAAAGTACGCGTCGCGCAATACATGCTTGTACAGCTTACCGTTCTCCTGACGCGGTAAGCGCTCGGCAAAGGCATAACTTCGAGGACATTTGACCTTAGACAGCTCTTGCTTGCAGAAGGCATCCAATTCCTCGCGCATTGCTGCAGGACTCGCCGGTGGCTCAGTGAGCTGAACGACAGCGTGTACCGTCTCACCCCAATCGTCACTGGGAACCCCAAAAACTGCCGCGTCTACAACCTTGGGATGTGCCAGTAGCCGATCTTCCACTTCTCGAGGATAGACGTTAACACCACCGGTGATGATCAAATCGGCCCGCCGGTCGGCAAGGTATAGATAGCCGTCAGCATCCAAATAGCCCATATCACCAAGGGTCGCCCATCCTTGGGGCGACATAATGCCTGCGGTTTTCTGCGGATCGTTGTGATACGACATCTTGATGATCGGCTCGAAGTAGATAAGACCAATCTCACCGGCTGGCAGTTCCTCCTTGGTCTCTTCATCCAAAATGTGTGCATTACTAGGCTTACCTACGGATCCTCTGTGGTTGAGCCAAGCCTCGGCAGTAATCACCAGACCACCCAAGCCTTCGCTACCACCGTAATACTCCACAATGGCATTGCCCCACCATTCGATCATTTGCTCTTTCACCCACACTGGGCACGGCGCAGCGCCATGCAGCGCCAGCTGCAGGGCTCACAAATCGTATCTTCGGCGAACCTTCTCGGGCAATCGCAGTAGACGAACAAAGTGGGTAGGAACCCAATTGGAATGTGTGACTTGATAATCCTGCAAAACCTGCAAGGCGTCTTCCGGGTCAAATCGCTGGCTAACAATAACAGTGCCACCATACGTCATCCCAATCATCGTATTATGCAGCGGCGACGCATGATAAAGCGGACCTGCAGCGTAATGAATTGACTGATCAGAGTATCCAATAGCCCTAGCCCACCTAGCATAATGTGGCGGAAAATCGGTGATTGCATTGCCAGTAAGCGGACGCCTTATACCCTTCGGGCGACCGGTAGTGCCCGATGTATAAAGCATGTCGTCCCCGAATGTTTCGTCGTCTCGCGGCTGCGCCGGCATTGCATCTCGCAACGGCTCATAAGCGACAAAGTCGCCAAAGGCGGTGTCCACAGATACGAGCTTCACCGAGTCGCCAAGCCGCTGAGCTAGTTCACCTGCCAAGGATTCAAAGGCCGCACATACGAATAACACCTTGGCACCGGAATCGCGGACGATATATTCCGCCTCACTGGCCGTAAGATGCCAACTCATCGGTGTAAGGTATAAGCCGCTGCGTTGTGAAACCCACAACAACTCAATAAATCGCGGATGGTTATCCAGCAAGACGGCAAAACCGTCGCCAACCTCTAACCCATAGCCGCCCTCACTCTCGGGCCGTCTTAATAGCTGGGCACCCTGCCGGGAGCGGTCACGGAGCTGCGCCCAAGTGACGACCTCCTTGGTTGCAGACATGATGTAAGCCGGTTCATCTGGCCGGGTTTCGGCGTGAACATCTGGGTGCATTAGCCAACCCTTGCGGTTTGTCCACCGTCCACCGCAAGCAATACACCTGTGATAAAGCGCGCTTCGTCCGAAGCCAAAAACAATGCAGCGTATGCGGTGTCCCAACCAGTACCCTGTTGCTTACCGAGGGGCACCAGGTTGTTTCTCTTGCTGCGCAAGCGGTCCGGATCGATATCTAGGGCATTACTATGGCTACCAATAGCCATTGGCGTGTCCATAAGGCCTGGCATCACCGCATTGACGCGGATTCCATGTCGAAAGTTCGCCGCAGCCAGGTTCTGCGTAAGCGCGTTGACAGCCGCTTTGGAGCTTTTATACGCAGCTAGAGGCGTGGTGGCCACTGCGGCGATGGAGGACACATTCACGATCGCACCACCACCATTAGCACGAAGGGCCGGTATAACGTGCTTACACGTCAGATACATGCCCGTGACATTGACATTGAATATCTGTTCCCAGACCTCGCGCTCTAAACGATTAACACTGCCATCCCCAGTACCGATACCGACATTGTTGTGCAGGATATCGATGGATCCAAAGGCATCCAGACAGGCAGGAGCTATTTTTTCCACCTGCTCTTCGTCGGTGATATCGGCGACTAATGTCTGTACCGATCCCCCAGCGCTGGTAATCAGGTCTCGAGTTTCCTGCAAAGAGACCGGGTCACGATCAACCGCCAACACTTGCGCGCCCTCTCGGGCAAACAGCATAGCAACAGCTCGACCATTACCTATCGTCTCATCGTCTGGTCCAGAACCCGCAGATTGCCCTGCGCCAACTACAACGGCCACTTTGCCCGCAAGGCGCTCTGCTCCGCTTTTCGCCGCCAATGCATCTTGTGACATTAAACTCCCCCTTGTTAATCCACACTGTCTAGCTTCAAGCTACCTGCTCAGCCTAGGCACTCAAGCTGTAAATCAATCACTATCGTAATGGACATGGCTGGGGTGCAACTATTGATAATATCAATAGCCTGGGAAGTCTGTTGCTCAAGGCGTAACCAAACTGGAATTAATAGGCGGTTCTGCCGGTAAGGCGCACTAAAGTAACACCGCGTACCGCAACACCTGCAGCACAGGAAAGACAAAGGCGCCTAACCGAGTTGTCGCCGTCTAAAGTTCAGGAAGTTTTAAAAAATTCAGCGCGACGGGCGCCAGATTGATTGTTTATAAACAGGGAGCTTTGCCAAAAAGATCTTTTCGATCACTAGATTAAACTGGGGTGGACGACGGGGTTTGAACCCGCGACCGCCGGAATCACAATCCGGAGCTCTACCAACTGAGCTACGCCCACCACAGGCGCGCGATTATAGAGTTGCGGTGATCAATGCGCTAGATATTTTGCAAATAGCGCCCAATGTTTTTGGCATTATTAAATGGCGCGCCCACCAGGACTCGAACCTGGAACCTACAGCTTAGAAGGCTGTTGCACTATCCAGTTGTGCTATGGGCGCAGTCGCGGAACATAGAAAGCTTCGGCGCGCGCATATTACCTCAAGCGGTTAAGCAACGCGCACACTATAAGGACAAAATTCCTATCCGGCGGCTAATTCCTGCTCCACAACTCGCGCAAAGAAGCTACCGCCATAAACCAGAGCATCATCATTGAAGTCGTAGTTCGGGTTATGCAGCGAACTGCTGCTCTCGCCATTGCCGATGATGACGTAACAACCTGGGACCTTTTCAGTCATAAAGGAAAAGTCTTCTGAGCCGGTTCCCGGTGCACCGCGACGGATGACATTGGCATCGCCCACCAGACCACTGCAAACGTCGCCGGCAAAGGTGGTCGCTCCGGCCTCATTCATTACCGGATGAAATAACACCCTAAATGATACCTCGGCACTGGCACCATTGGCCTCGCAAATGCTACTCGCAAGGGCATTTACTCTGGCCTCAATTTTCTCCATCAGTTCCATAGAGAAGGTGCGNACCGTGCCTGACAGGCGAGCCGAATCCGGTATAACGTTGTAGGCATCACCCGCATGCACCTTGGTAATGGAAAAAACCGCGCTGTCATTCGGCGAGATCATTCTGGAGACAACCGTCTGCAGTGCACTAATAAGTGTCGCAGTTATGGGTATTGGATCGATGGCGAGATGGGGATAAGCACCATGACCACCCTTGCCCTGAATATCCACGTCAAAAAACGCGCCGGCGGCGGTACGNACNCCNGGNACCGCNGCAAATTTNCCTACCGGTAGCCCCGGACCNTTGTGCATAGCGTAAATACGATCACACGGAAAACGCTCGAAAAGACCGTCTTCGATCATGGCCAAAGCCCCTCCGAGGCCCTCTTCCGCCGGCTGAAAAATAAAGTTCACTTGACCACGAAAATCCCGACTGGCGGCTAAATATTTGGCGGCGGCTAGCAACATNACCGTATGACCATCATGCCCACAGGCATGCATAGTGCCTGCATGGGTAGAACAATGAGCAAAGTTGTTTTGCTCGAGGATCGGTAGCGCATCCATATCCGCGCGCAAACCAATTGAGCGGGTTTCGTTACCTTCGCGCAGCACGCCAACGAGACCGGTCTTGCCAACGCCACGATGNACTTGCACGCCAAATTCCTCGAGCTTCTGAGCGACAAAGTCCGCNGTTCGGTTCTCTTCAAATCCAAGCTCNGGATGCGCATGAATGTCTCTGCGCCAGGCTTTCAATTCATCCTGCATTGCTTCGATATCTGCAACTAACATGTGTCTCTCCGCGTCGGCAACAGTCCGAATGTATACCATCTACAACTGAGTTCAACGCAAATTATCTAGCCATTTGCTTCACTGTGAAGGGGTGTACTCAGCATTAACAACNGCTACCGAAGTCGTGCTAGATCTATATCACGCAGCAAGCGTAAGTATCCCAGCAACTTTATGCAGGGATTGTTTCGCTTGCCTATCCGCAGCAATATATTGCTAATCCAACTGATACGATTTTTGCAGATCAACTGGGGGGTAACATGTTGGGTAATCTATCTAACGGTTTCTTGGGACTTACACTCTGCATCCACGTCTTANTGATTGCTGCAGAAGTGCATGCAGAAAATTTGCGGGTCGGCTTTGCGCAGCTTCCCGTCACTCCTGAAGTTGTAGATAACTGGGTGGATGTCAACAATGATGCTCAATTCGATCCGGATATAGACACTTGGACCGACGGTAACGGCAACGGCACTTTCGACCCAGTATGGATCGCCGGTTTCCAAAAGAGCCGCGCAGCCCAGGGGGTTAAAGACGATCTGATGGCCGNCGCTGTCGTCATAGACGACGGNGACAGCCGAATCGCCATCGTCGCTCTCGATACCATCGGTCTGATGCGAAAATTCGTACTCGACGTTCGTCAATCCGTCCCCGCCGCNTGGGGCATCGACTATTTGATGGTTCATGCAACCCACAATCATGAGGGNCCGGACACTCAGGGCCTATGGGGGCCGGGATTATTCAGCAGCGGTATAGATGCCGAATACATGCTGGAATTAAAGCGCTCAATCCTGGCAGCGGTGGAATCAGCGGTCAGCAATCTGGAACCTGCGGAGATGTCTATCGCGCGGATTACTGCTGATCCGCGAACCCCGATCATAGACAAACGCAAACCTATTGTGATCGACGAGGATATTCGCGCGCTGCTGTTTCGCCGCCCGGATCAGTCGGTTATCGGCACGTTGGTCAACTTTGGTATTCATGTAGAACTTGCGTGGGATAAGAATCTGCTTCTGACGTCGGATATTGCCGGATACCTAAGACGCGGCATCAGCGATGGCATCTACTACGATGAAGAATTACGTATGCCTGGCCTTGGCGGCACTACACTTTGGTTGACGGGCAATATTGGCGGCTTAATGACCTCCGGCCCCAGCGATCCGGTATACGATTTATTTCTGCAACAAGAGATTACTTCTGTGGGGCACGAAAAAGCGCGGGCGTTTGGACATAGTTTGGCGCAGAGCGTAATCAATGCTGCAAACCAGGGCGATTTCACACCCTCACTAACACCCAAGTTGAGCGTTNGGGCTCGTGAAATTGAACTNGGCATCGATAACTTCATGTTATCCCTCGCCACGTTAATGGGAGTTGTGGATAGTGATCCTAAATTACACATAACCCCACCCTTTGTTCGCTACTTGAGCGAAGTCGCTTTTATACAACTAGGCAATGCAACGATTACCGCTATCCCCGGGGAGCTGTATCCNGAAATTGCCGTCGGCGGCATCGAGAATCCAGAGGGTGCGGACTACACAATGCCACCTCAAGAAGTTCCAAACTTGCGCAGTCAATTACCGGGCCAAGTCAATTTAATGGTGAATCTGGCGAATGACGCGATCGGCTATATCATCCCGAAAAGTGAGTGGGACAACGCTGCCCCATGGATTTACGGCGAAGCGGATGAAACCTACGGCGAAATTGTATCGTTAGGACCTGATACCGCACCGGCCATCCATCGGGCCATTACTGATGTGGTAAAGAGCAACGAATGATGCCAAGAATACTTCTGCTAACGTTTCTACTTATGGGGTGCGGTGGGGGCTCAGGCGGAGGCACTAGCCCTGCCCCAGCAACTGCAACCACTAATCCCACAACCAATACTGCCGCTGCAGCTAATACTGCATGCTCAAAATCTGTAAGCAACTCCGAGACCAAAGCCTGGCCCGGTGACAGCTGGCAAACTGCCGCACCCGAAACATCCGGCATGTGCCCGGACGCAATTCAAGAGGCTCTCGATTATGCCTTTGCTGCGGGCAACGACACCGGCGCGGTCTTGATTATTAAGAATGGCGCAATTGTAGCCGAGCAGTATGCATCCGACCGCGACGCAACAAATTTAGTGACCAGTTGGTCAGTCGCTAAAAGCATTACTAGCGCCCTCGTCGGCGCGGCCCTCGAAACCGGCGCCATCAAGGGTTTAGAGGAAGCCCTGGGAAATTATTTCGCCCCATGGGCAGATACCCCAAAGTCCGCGATTACCGTAGATCACTTGTTAACGGTAAAAACCGGGCTTGAGATATTGGGGGACGATGACGGGAATGGCATCCCCGATGGCGGTGACCTGTATGCAGCAGACGATCAACTGCAATTATCGTTATCACGATCCTTAGTCGGCAGCCCGGGCGAGCAGGTCTACATCTACTCCAACGCCGACGTAATGCTCGCAGGCGAGCTAGTGCGCCAAGCAACAGGGCAATCTGCCGCAGAATATTGGGATAACGGCATCGCTAATGAGATCGGCATCACTAGTGAATGGTGGACTGACCAATCTGATCAGGTGTTGAGTTATTGCTGCCTTGATGCAACCCCAAGAGATTTTGCGCGATTTGGCCTCCTCTATGCTCGACAAGGACTTTGGCGCGACAAACAGATACTTGGCGCAGATTGGATTAATCACAGCACCCAACCTGCGCGCTTTGGCACCTACGGCTATTACTGGTGGCCCGCTGTAAATGGCGGCTACGCCGCACTGGGGGTGATGGGACAGCTGATCGCGATCTATCCCGAGCAGGACTTAGTAGTGCTGCGCTTCAGTCGTTATGAGCGCCGCGGTGACGGCAGCACGGTTCGCAGCGGCGCCAACTACCACGACACCAAGGAGCCTGAAAATTTCTCTAATGAAGAGTTTTTGAACCATGTTTTCGATGCCTTGGAGCCGCAGCCCAGCAGCAGCACTAATGGCTCCGCCCCGACCACGTCGATTACACCAAATCAAAGCGTTGCACTTGGTTCCAAGGTCAGCGTACTGGCAGCACAGAGCAAAGATACGGAGGGGCAACCACTGACCTATCACTGGCGTCTACTCAGCAAGCCGAGCGCAAGCGAGGCAGTTATTTCCGGTCTCGGCAAAACCGCCAATTTCACCGCTGACACGACGGGCAACTATGTGCTTGAGTTAACGGTTTCTGATGGTGCGCTTAGGTCGGCGCCCATAAAGACAACGGTTACTGTGACTAATAGCAGGGACGTTGTGGCCGCTGGCACGGCGCAAGGCCAGTGGCCGATTTATGCGGGTAACAATGCCAGTATGAAATATTCCCCACTTGAGCAAATTACCCCAGCCAACGTCGCCAATGTCGAGGTCGCATGGCGATGGCGCTCGCCCGACAACGAGATTCAAGGGGTACAAAATACCGCATTTGAAGCCACCCCGCTGTTTATCGACGGCGTACTGTATACCAGCACATCATTTAGCCAGGTGGCGGCCATCAACGCATCAAGCGGCACAACATTGTGGCAATTCGANCCGCAAACCTATCGCTACGCACGCCCACCNAACAACGGTTATTTGCACCGTGGTGTGTCCTACCACGAAANCNCCNCNGGCAAGACNATTCATATGCCCACGGGCGACGGCCGACTGATCGCNCTGGATGCGATTAGCGGTGAACCAAGAACCGACTTCGGCGATTCCGGGTTCGGCACTGTCAATCTACTGCAAGACATCCCGCGCCTCGACCTTTCAAGCATGCAATTGTCTGATGCCCATGACCAACCCGATGCGCCCGACTTTGCCGGAATTGTCAGTCAGGTTGGCAACAGTTCACCCGGGATCATGTGTAACGGCGTACTCATTCTAGGATCGAGTGTGCACGATGGTGAGGTACTACCGCCCTCGCCGCCTGGCGATGTTCGTGGCTTTGATCCTGCTACCGGCAAGTTGTTATGGACCTTCCACACCGTGCCTCGCGAGGGTGAGTATGGTGTCGACAGTTGGGAGCAAGACAGCTGGAAAGTGAACGGTAATACCAATGTATGGCCGCCCATGAGCGTCGATGAGTCGCTCGGTATGGTCTACCTGCCTACCGGCGTGCCGACTAATAATTATTACGGCGGCCAAAGGCTTGGCGACAATCTGTTCGCCAACAGTGTGGTTGCGTTGGATTGTCTGTCTGGGGAAAGACAATGGCATTTTCAAACCGTGCACCATGATATTTGGGATTATGATTTGCCTGCCGCCCCGAACCTTGTGGACATTGTGGTGGCGGGAAAGCCCATCAAAGCCCTCGCTCAGGTTTCAAAACAGGGCTTCTTATACGTCTTTGACCGGATAAGCGGTGAGCCAGTCTGGCCAATAGTAGAAACCGCTGTACCTGCTTCTAATGTCCCCGGCGAACGCGCTGCAGCCACGCAACCGATTCCCAGCTGGCCTCCACCCTTTGTGCGACAGGGTAGTTCCGTTGACGCATTAATCGATCCCTATAGCGCCGAAGTCTATGACACCGGCCCGCTTTATACACCGCCCACTACCAATGGTCTGATCATTACTCCCGGCGAAGGCGGCGGTGCCAATTGGGGCGGCGCGGCGTTTGATCCAACCACTCAGATACTCTACGTGGCCGGCTTTGGACCGCTGACCCATTTAGTACGACTGGAAAATGGCGGTGCAGACAACTTCTACTATGCGCGGCCTGAACTATTCTTCGGCCCAACAACAGGCTCACCCTACCCAGGCACCGGCTCTGCAATAACTGCCTACGATATGAACAGCGGTTCAATCTTGTGGCAAGTACCGGGTGCAGCCGACCCTAGCGTAATCGGTAACGCGGCTGTCATCGTCAGCGGCGATCTCCTGGTCTATAAGAACTCTTCGTTGCAAAGCCTCAACTTTTTTAACAAACATGACGGCGCCCTGCTGCGTTCAATGCCCTTGGGTGGCCGCCCGACCGGCAGCCCCATGACTTACCTCGACGGCGACAAGCAATATATCGCGGTCGCCGTAGGTAGACAGGACGAATTAACGGAGATAGTGGCGCTCACGCTGCCGGAATAACCGAAAAGGCAGGCCAATTCCACCAGTTCGCGGAAACCACGCTGACTGGACATCTGATTTCTGGCGTGCAAAGTTTAACTAGATCGCTAATCAAGCAACGAGCAAATCGCTGTGAAAAATAACTTACGAGAGTGACACTGTTTGCCGAGCCGCCGTGCACCAATTAGAGCCTACAAACTTCATGGAGAGGATGCGTCATGAGTAATTCGTTAAGTTCTATATTTAAAGTTACAAATTTCAGTAAGCTTTTGCGTATTGCAGGCGTTTTAGTGCTTTGCGGGCACGCCACTGCCGTAAGTGCTGCAGACAGCGATTCTCCGGCGGATATTTTCAGCAAGCTCCCTCCCGCAGCGGACATAAAACTATCTCCTGATGGCACCAAAGCCGTCATTCTTCGAGCTATGGGTGACACCTATGGCGTAATTTTAATGGATTTCGAAAAATCCAAGGTGCAACTTTTAATGGCACCAGATCCCGATAATTTCTCTTTTCGTTGGTGCAGATTCGCCAATGAAAGCAGAGTCGTCTGTTCCATTCGAAGCTATATCGAGTTGCAGGCAGGACAAATCGGCATTGGCAGACGTTTTTACAATGACGCGCGCACCGTGGCCACGCGTCTCCTTGCTGTCGACATTGATGGCAAGAACGTTATGCAACTCATCAAACCAAAAGTCACACAGCAAGGCGGCGACCTAGTTTGGAATCCACGTATCCAAGACAACGTGATCAGTTGGCTGGACAACGATCCCGATCACATCCTTGTGCAACTGGCAATCGAAGATCGTCTGTTTCCATCAGTTTATAAACTCAACATCCGTACTAATCGTCAACAAAAAGTAAAAAGCTATAAAGCGGGCATCTTCCAATGGTTTGCTGACGAGAACGGCGAGCTGCGTAATGGTGCCGGCTTTAGTCTGAACAGCGAAACATTCAAAGCCGTAAGTGTTCGCGGCCGCAAGATATCCACACTAGATACATCACAACTCAGTAGCGATGGAGCGCCAAATATTCACGATTACCTGAAAAACGGTAAGACTTTACTGGTCAGTGCCAGTGTGGGCGGAGATCGACAGAAACTTGTGGAAGTCGATGCCACAACCGGCGACATCCTAGCTACGGTTTTGGAGCACGACCGCTACGACATTACAGGACCCGCACTCGTCAAGAACGGCGAATTGATCGGTGTTCGAACAACATTTGATAAGCGTGGCTACCACTGGATAGACAAAGACTTAGGCAGTGAATACAGGGCATTGTTAAAGCAGTTACCCGGCAACCCTAGTTTCCTAGAACTAATCAGCGCCGACAAAAACTGGGATCGGCTCGTGCTCAAGGCATCAGGCAACAAAACCGTTCCTCGGTACTATCTTTACAGTCGCGGGAAGTACAAAAAAAGCATTTCCGCCCTTTTTTCGGATTATGCAAAAGCTGACCAGAACAAAATAGCTGAACCCACACTCGTTCAATACAAAAGCCGAGATGGGATGGATATTCCAGCATACTTAACCCTCCCGGTCGGTATCGAATCAAAAAACTTGCCCACCTTAATCATGCCGCACGGCGGCCCATATAGCCGCGACACAGACCGCTTCGACTATTGGGTTCAATACGCGGCAGCCCGCGGCTACGCTGTATTGCAGCCAAATTTCCGCGGCTCGACAGGCTACGGCAACGAATTTCGTAATGCCGGCCACAATCAATGGGGCCGGGCCATGCAATCGGATTTGGACGATGGCCTAGATTGGCTAATCGCCCAGGGAATAACCGATCCTCAAAGATCCTGCATGATGGGCGGCAGTTACGGCGGTTATGCAGCACTGGTCGCCGCTTTTAAATCGGTAGACCGATACAAATGCGCAGTAGCTTTCGCGCCAGTTACCGACATCAACGAACTCATCCGTGAACAGCGCAATTTTGTGCTCAGCAAAGGCTCTATCGACAAACTGAAGGATCGCGATAATCAAGCTGAAGTATCGCCAATCGAGCAAGTAGAGAATTTTTCTATTCCACTGCTGATCGTCCATGGTGACGTTGATCGAACTGTAAAGATCGAGCAGTCACGAACATTGACCGAAGCCCTTAAGGCCGCAGGGGCCGATTATCAGTACATTGAGCAGAAAAACGGCGATCATTATTTGAGCTTAGAAAGTCATAGACGTGAGTTTTTGGTGGCTGTAGACGGCTTTTTGGAGCGCCACATTGGGGCAGCCAAACAGTCAGCTAATAGTCTCTAGTTGAGTAGCGCATACGCCAACAAAATTCGCTCGAAGGAATTCGGCGTTTTAAATGGCAAAACCTATCTAAAGTTGAGTATCAAAGCAGCCGCGCGCAGGCTTAGATTTGATTAATCTCGCTTCTCCAACGGTAGCGCCTCAATCAACAGATTAGGCATTCCCTTGCGCTTTTGTAGAGTAAACGTATCGTAGAGTTCACCCGTGGCCTCGTATGCTTTGTACTCTAGATTTTTATCATCTACATGGATTATCTGGTACAGCTGGGTGTTTTCAGCAACTCTTTTGGCGTAGTTACCCTTAGTTATGCTGTACATTTTCGGGCCACTCACCGAGACGACATAGACCGTCCCTATCTCAGGATCATAGGCTTGCTGATACCCCGTAGGAATATTTGTCAGGCTACTGGTGTCTACCTGGCCGGTACGAGCATAAGTATGGTCATGTCCGCTTAGCACCAAGTCGACTTTAAACTCATCAATAAGCGGCTTCCAAAGCTCTCTGATTTTTGGATTATCACGATCCGATCCGGGCGAAAAAACCGGATGGTGGAACGTTACGATCGTCCATCGATTAGGATTATTCTCCAGCGCCCTTCTAAACCATGGCACCTGTAATTCCGGGGCTTTATTAGAGTCCAGGGAAATAAAGCGAACACCCTGATAATCAATGAAATAAACCGTCTCTTTAAAAGCCTCGTCTGGCACATCCTGAACCGGAAAAGTAAATTGGGGGCGCCAATGGGTCGTGACAGCAGGAACTCCAGGCTCGCGCTGCCGGTCATAGAGTGGTGCTGCATAAAAGCTGGAACCCAGCAACTGCTCTTTGGTGAACCCAGTTATAGACTCTACCGCGTCGTCGGCGACGACAATGTTGCCGCCATCGTTAATCTCAAGGTAAGTACTGGTTCCGTCTGGTCCGACGAATGACAACTTATATGTGGTGCCGCTCTCACCTGACTCGACTTTAATCCCAGTCATGTTGACCTCGATCACTGCTCCATCTTTAGTCGCCCAAAAGCGCTCGGACCTAGAGCCTTGGTCAATACGGCGGTATTCGTGATTGCCTGGTGTCGCGATAACCGGAATGGTGCCGTTAACCCAGTCCGGGCCCTGATGCCAATCGCCCCACTCAGAATCCCAATCATTGTTATCTATTAAATCTCCTGCATGCAGGGTAAATGCGGCTCTTGGAGCATCCCGAAACGCTTCGCGAAAAACACGCGACCAATGAGTGCGGACGTCATTTTGAGCGTCACCAAAATAAATAAAGCTAAACGGTCTGGCCCGATCGCTTGCGGTTCTGAAATGGTAGTACTCGGTCCAATTAACACCATCGCCGACCCGATAGGTGTAGAGCGTATCTGGCTGCAAGTTTCTGAACGTCACACTGTGGTAATTCGCCTCGTTAATATCGCTCTTAAATAATTCAGTCTTGGCCTCGAAAACTTCTGGCTTTAGTGCCCTACCGTTGGAATTCGCAACAGCCAAGTGTGCAAGTCCTTTTTTGGTGTTCGTATCGGTACGCCAGGTAACCGATTGGGTGGTAGCAGGATCGTCTTCCCAGGTCAGCACCACACGGTCAGGCAAGGGTGTGGGCTCGTGGGCCGCTACGCGGGAGTATTCAGTTGCCTTCCAATCGTCATGAGCACTAGCCGATGAGCCGATTAAAACAGCAAAAAAAACCGTGACTCTGAAAAAACCAGCCATAGGTTTATCCCCCAATATTTTTAGCAAAAGATGAAAATATTCCATAAATATTGAACAAACATTACACCCCGCCGGCAGTTGAACCGCGACCAAGATCCAACCACGTTTTTTATCAGCAGGAGAGTTAATCTTTTTTGCTCAACTTATGCGATGCTATATTGCATGAGTGCTAGCAAGATGGGGAGCTAATTCGATGCCTTACGTTGAAGATCGTCTCGTTCACGATGCCGACAGTCATCTCATGGAGATGTCAGATTGCTTGAATCCGTATTTTGAAAAAAACCTACTGCGGCGCTTTCTAGCCCACCCAAATCTGGGCGTGCGTGTTGGCAATCGGCTGGCAATAGAGGACGCACAGAAGCGCCAGCAAGACCGCGAATTTCGCGCTAATGCCGCCGAGAACATAATGTTGCGCAAGAACTACGACGCGCATGGCGCATTTCTTCGCGAAGACAGACCCGCCGCAGTGGATCACATTGGTGTCGCCAGCCAACTGGTTTTCACCACATTCTGCCTTGGCAATTTTGGCTTCGACCAGTCAGGCGACCAAGATCTTTGCTATGGGGCCGCTACCGCACACAACAGAATGATGACGGATTTTTGCTCTGTGGATAAAAGGCTGCTCGCTACCGCCTATATTCCGCTTGAGGACTTCGACCTTGCCACAGAAACTGCCAAGCAAGCGATAGCTATGGGCGCCAAAGCGCTCATGGTGCCGTCTTGGTGCCCGCAAAATCATAGCCCGAGCCATACGGGCCTTTTTCCTGTTTGGGCTATGGCCGAAGAAGCTGGTCTGCCTATCTTGTTTCATGTGGGGGGCGAAGAAAAACTAAACCCAACATACAAGATCAATGGTTTGCCGGCCGTCCCAGACTTTCACGGTGGCGATGCCAACTTCACCTCCGTGACATATCTGCCTATCTCCACATCAGTCCAGCAGACGATCGCCACTCTGATCATTGACGGAATTTTTGATAAGTTTCCCAAGTTGAAGTGGGGCGTCATAGAACTCGGAGCATCTTGGCTACCAGGGTGGCTACGCAACCTAGACTCAGCAGCGCACGCCTTCCGCAAGAATGAAGAACGACTACAGAACCTTTCAGCCAAGCCTTCGGAGATCGCGCAACGTCAACTGCGGGTAACCCCTTACCCACATGAAGACACAGGCTGGATTATTAGCAATTCCCATGAAGATATGTGTCTTTTCTCCACTGACTTTCCTCACGTGGAAGGCGGCAGAAACCCGCTCAAACGTTTTGGCGAGACCTTAAATGGTCTTCCGCAAGCGACTCTCGATGGGTTCTACGCCGAAAATTTCATCGACATGATGGGTAATGGACTCGCGCCGGAACTGCGCCGCCCTGGTTAAATGTAATTCAAACCAGCGAGCAAAAGTCGCTTTTGCTATACGTAAGTTTACAGATCGCCACCTCCAAGCCTCGATATCCGGCTGACATGGCACATTTAGTGCAGCGATAACAGTATCGCATCCGGGCAAAGCGTCCGCACTAGGCGAGATTGGAGAGAACGCCCTGGAAATTTATCATCCGAGCATGCATTTCGATGAACTGATCACGAACAAGTGCCGAGCGCGCAGCGGCGCGAGTCGGGTTATCAGATGGCTAAAAAAACAATCTCCCGAATCCTTGTCCATCTATCGCAACGCCGCAGAATTAGCGATCAAAGAAATGGGCATTAGCTTCACCGTTTATTCTGACGGCGCCAACATTGACCGCGCATGGCCCTTCGACATCATTCCAAGAGTCATACCTGCAAGAGATTGGCGCAAAGTCAGCAGCGGACTCGCTCAAAGAACCCGGGCACTCAATTGCTTTATCAACGACGTATACGACAAACAAAAAATTCTCAAGGACGGTCTGATACCAGCGGAACTGGTTTTAGAATCGCCAAATTATCGTGATGAATGTTTGGGCGTTACGCCCAAACATGAAGCCTGGGCACACGTCTGCGGCACCGATTTGGTGCGAGACGAAAACGGCGAATTTCGTGTGCTCGAGGACAATCTCAGGGTGCCTTCTGGTGTCTCTTATATGATCGAAAATAGAGAATTAACCAAGCGCGTGTTGCCCGAGCTATTTGAGAATCACAGCATTCTGCCGGTTGATGACTACCCTTCTCAGCTTTATAAAACGCTGTGTTCCATCGCCCCATCAGATCGCAAACGTCCAACTATCGTTGTATTAACCCCAGGGATTTTTAACTCTGCCTATTTTGAACACGCCTACCTCGCTCAGGGTATGGGGGTTGAATTGGTTGAGGGACGAGATCTAGAAGTACGGGACAACAACAAGGTTTATATGCACACCATTGATGGTGATGTTCAAGTAGACGTCATTTATCGACGAATAAATGAGGAATTTCTGGACCCAGAAAGCTTTCGCCAAGATTCTGTGCTGGGAACACCAGGGCTTATGCGCGCTTGGCGGGCCGGCACCATAGCCATTGCTAACGCCCCCGGCGCGGGCGTAGCAGACGATAAAGCCATCTATGCCTATGTGCCGGATATGATCCGCTACTACTTAGGCCAGCAACCTATAGTCAAAAACGTACCGACTTTTTTGTGCAGAAACACGAAGGACCGAGACTACGTCCTTGCGAACATTGAACAACTCGTGGTCAAACCCGTCAATGAATCCGGTGGCTACGGTGTCTTTGTAGGCCCCCATAGCAGCAAGGCTGAAGCCAAACGCGTTACCGCATTGGTAGAAGCCAATCCTGACAACTATGTTGCCCAACCAACACTGTCCCTTTCAACAGCGCCAACCCTAACCCCATCAGGGCTAGCTCCAAGGCACTTAGACCTACGGCCATTTATTCTGCAAGGCAAAGATATTTGGGTAAGTCAGGGCGGATTAACCCGAGTCGCTCTAAGGGAAGGATCGCTGGTTGTTAATTCTTCCCAAGGAGGCGGCAGCAAAGACACCTGGGTTGTGGAGACTGGGCACTAGCTATGTTGTCCCGCGTCGCAGAAAATCTTTATTGGCTCGCGCGATACCTTGAACGCGCCGAAAATACCGCCCGTCTGATACGCAGCTACAACCATCTAATCATGGATATCCCCAAAGGTACTGAGCCCTCGTGGATGATACTCGTGGACATTCTTGATGCTCAGTCAGAGTTCGAAGAGCGCTATCAACAACACAACGAATTGAATGTGCATAAGTTCCTCGTCACTGGCGCAAACGGGACAAGTAGTATTCGTTTTGCGATAAACCGTGCGCGAGACAATCTTAGAATCACTCGCGACGTACTGCCTGAGGAGGCATGGGAGCAAGTTAACGAAATGCAACTCTTCGCAGATGAGCGCGCCAGCGCTGCAACCTCGCGGAGCAATCGGCTAGCGCTCCTAGACGAGATCATTCATCACTGCCAGGCACTCACCGGCCTTTTGCAAACCACCGCACCAAGAGACCATGCCTATCGATTCATGACCTTGGGGCGCATGATTGAGCGCGCCGATATGACCGCTCGAATCATTGACGTTGGCGCAGGCGATATCCTGGATCGTGAAGGCGCCTTCTCCGGAGTCGANCCCATCCTTTGGGGCGCATTGCTCGAAGCCGTATCTGGCCGCAGCGCGTACAGAAGAATCACCGGGCCAATCGTTGAACAAAGCCCGATGATCGAATTTGTTTTCAAAGCGCCAGCGTTCCCGAGATCACTGTTCTTCTGCATCAATATAATGCGCCGGGAACTGAAAGAACTGCCCAAACACGAAACGGCCTTAGCTCAGACGGATAAAATCCGCCGACGCTTACAACGTTTCAAAAATACAGACAACGAACGNGCCAAATTACATAAGTTCATAGACACCATGCAGATTGCTCTGATCGAGCTGAATGCAGAAATTGCGCTGCGCTGGTTTATCCGACCCAATCAATGATTCGCTTCTATTGCCCCTGCGGCGCGGAAATTTTCTTTGACAGCCGAATCTGCGAGGCCTGTAANAGNCCACTGGCATTTAACCCTCGCACCCTNAAATTTGANCGGNTAGAAAAANGAAAGAAGCACACTGATCACCCACCCAACGGCAGCCACTTGTGTCAAAACGGTATCGACTACGACGTGTGCAATTGGTTAGCTGAATCTGATGCACCTCAGGGGCTGTGCTTTGGCTGCCAATTCAACCGAATAATTCCAAACTTAAGTCGCAGGAACAATGTAAAGCGTTGGGCGACTATCGAAGCGAACAAGAAGCGCCTGCTATTTGGTCTTATTCGTTTAGGCCTGCCACTTGCCAATGGCTGGCAGCATCCAGACCGGGGATTACTCTTTGATTTTTTGGAAGATACTCGAAGCACCCCGACTGCAGAACTCTCCTTTGTAACTACCGGGTTCTTGGCTGGCGTCATTACCCTTAACGTGCTCGAGGCAGACCCAGCTTCACGGTTCGCCCAACAAGAAGCAGCGAACGAAGTCTATCGCACATTATTAGGTCACTTACGGCATGAAAGCGGGCACTATGTTTTCAGCCTATTTTCAGAGGACGACAGTCTGCAGAAAGTCTTCTTTAGATTGTTCGGAGACAGCACACGCGACTACGCGGCTGCGTTGCAGAGCTTTTACGCCAGCGGCCCGCTCGCGAATTGGCATCAGGATCACATCACCCCCTATGCGAGCGCGCATCCCTCGGAGGATTGGGCTGAAACCTGGGGGCACTATCTCCATATCCAAGACACCTTGGAAACTGCAGCAAGCTTTGGCCTAGTCGACGCCTATCCAGAACAGCTAGACTTCCAGCAAACGGTGCAAAGCTGGCGCCGTTTATCGATTGGGTTCAACGAACTCAATCGAAGTATGGGCTTAAATGATGCGTACCCGTTTGTGATTAACGAAACCGTTGCAGAGAAACTGGATTTCGCGGATCGCGTGGTTAAGCGTCTAAAAACGACACATCGAGATTCGGCAGCTGTTCAACGGCCTTCTTAACGTTGTCATCCCAACTCTGTCGCAATTCTGCAAGATAAGGGTGTGCTTCATCGAGCGCTGCGTACCACTCATGAGGCAGCAAAGAATCTTTGCGGTAAAACAGCACCTCAATAGGCGGTCCAACTGTCACATTGGATCGCATGGTACTGTCGAGTGATACCACCGCGGTTCGAAAAGCGGTCTCAAGCGGCGTATCAGGACGGATGATTCGGTCAAGAATTGGTTTGCCGTACTTTGTTTCGCCAATCTGCAGAAACGGATGGTTCTGCGAAACTGTAATGTGATTACCCTCGGGATAGACCANGTAAAGCTCTGGTTCGTGACCGGCGATTTGCCCACCCAAAATAAAGGTGGCGCTCGCATCCAGTTCAGCACCCGGCCCACCAGATAAGGAATATTTGCCGCTTTCTTTCGCAATCAAATCGCCAATGTAGTCAGCAACATCTGAAACATAATTGGCGGTGCGTATGGGTGCCGATTCGCCCACTTCAAGATCACGCTGAATTTGCGANACCACAGCTTGGCTGGTCGCAAGATTACCTGCACTNAATAGNACTAGGGAGCGCTCACCCGGAAACGCAAATCTATGCATCTTGCTATATGTACTGACTCTATCCGCACCCGCGTTGGTTCTGGAATCAGAGCAAAATACCAAACCCTCGTCCAAGGCAATCGCTAAGCAGTAGGTCATAGAAGAAAAAATTTTAGGCGCATAGAGGACATTAACAATAAGGTGCCACGGCAGGCAAATCCACAATATTTCGCGCTAGCGAGACATTTTAGGTAATTCTATTCAAGCTGAACTGCGAAAGCCCGACATAAGCGCTCCGAATTGCTCTACCGAATCCCCCAAGCGCCGAACTATTAGACAAAATAGAGATATTTGTTTACAAATGAATGAAGAGACCCAGAGAAAACCGACGAACATCAATCCAATGTCAAACTTTCGCATCCTTTTTTGTACTGCTGTTATTACGTTTATTTCAGGGTGTGGNATNAATTCAATTCCAACACTCGACGAAAAAGTTGTGACAGCCGCGAATCAGATCGATAACCAATATAAGCGCCGAGCAGATCTAATTCCGAACCTCGTCAATACGGTAAAAGGCTTCGCAGCTCAGGAAAAAGAAACATTNTTAGCTGTCACCAATGCTCGTTCAAGAGTACTAGGTTATGGCTCGCAATCAATTGCTGAACTNAGTGGCGCCGAGTTACAAGACTACCAAGCGGCCCAGCGCGAACTCTCGACAGCCGTTAGGAACATGATGCTANTTGTGGAGAGCTATCCCGCTCTTAAGTCCAATGAAAATTTTCTTACGTTGCAGTCCCAACTCGAGGGTACTGAGAATCGGATCGCAGTGGCGAGACGCGACTATTTGCTGGCAGTTGAAAAATACAACATTGAGTTGCGCACGATCCCAGGTCGATGGTGGAAAAATATCTTTTATCCCGAGATGCAGCTCCGGGAGATAGCTCCTTTGGCAGAACCGATTGAACGTAAAGTTCCAGTTGTAAACTTTTAAAAAGCCATATGCGACTCGTCGCAAATAAAACATTCATTTTTTTGTGGCTTTCTCTGCTATTGCTGCTTGTGCCCAACCTCATCCTGCACGCTTCAGTCAATAAAACTCAGGAATCTAGGCAATCNCAGCTGTCCCTCGGAAATAATCAGACAACTGACTCTTCGTCANCGGGAAATCCTCCTCAGATCGGAGGCATCAGTGCTCCGAGTCAGGCGCAGGCTTCGGGCGGGGGAGAAAGATTTAGAATAAGNAAGTTGCTTGCACAAACACCAAAGGGCGCGGTACACGACTTTGCAAAAGTTTTATCAATAAGAGACGAGAAGGCAATTGAGGAGAAATTGCGCTCTCATCGCGCATCCACCTCGAATGAAATCGCTGTGGTGGTTATTCCGAGCCTGCAGGGTCGCCAACTTGAACAATTTAGTATACGACTCGCTCGCTCTTGGGGTATTGGTAAAAAAGCGGAGAACAACGGCATACTGCTACTTGTCGCCATGCGGGAGCGTAAAATCCGCATCGAAGTTGGCTACGGCTTGGAGGCAATTCTTACTGACGCCATTGCCGGATCCATCATTCGAAATGAAATGACGCCGCATTTTCGGCGAGGGTATACCAACAGGGGCGTTAATGCTGGAGTGACGGCCATAATTGACGTTTTGGGCGGCGACTACGAATACGATCCAAAATCAGGGAATAGGAAAACCAATGAACCCGTCTGGCCATGGTTATTCTTCGCGTTCATATGGATTTTCGTACCCATGGTCGGCCCTGCATTCGGTTTCAGAGGCAGTGGCGNTGGTTCAGGTGCCGGTTTCGGTGGCGGTGGTTTCGGTGGTGGCGGCGCAAGCGGAGGTTGGTAAGCACTATGTTGTTGAATCAGGACGAGCTGGAAAAACTCTCGAACTTAGTTAGAGAGATCGAAAGTAAAACGGATGCGGAGCTAGTCCTAGTGCTATGCCGACGCGCTGACAATTACGTCTACGCCCCAAACTTGCTTGCAGCGATACTGGCCATGCTCACTCCCTTGGTAAGTCTATATTGGCCTTTTTGGCTCGATTTGATTGATCTGGTGTACTTGCAGGCAATCATTTTTGCGCTCCTTGCGCTAATTTTTCGCATCCCAATCTTAATGCAACTGTTGGTCCCTAAAAGGACGAAACGATACCGCGCATCTAACGTCGCGATGNGGCAGTTTTTACAACAGAGCGTCCACACAACATCGAGAAATCTTGGTNTGCTAATTTTTGTTTCGGAATTTGAGCGTTACGTCGAAATCGTGGCAGACCACGGCCTGAAGGAAAAAATTCATAACTCGTTCTGGGCTGAGGCAGTTAACGATGCTCTGCCTCTACTGAAAAAGAAACAATCCTTTGAAGCTTTTTTACGTGTTTTAGAGAAAGTGGGTGGCACGCTAGAAACGGAGTTTCCGGCGACAGGGCAAAAACAGGAATTACCTGACCACGTAATTGTAATTTAATGAGGACGCGTTTAATTCACGCGCTCGTAGCTCTTACCAAACTAGGATCAAAGAAGCTTCAGGTGCGATCGAAAAAGCGAAAGCATCTGGTTGCCGGCCTCGTTAGCAGCCTATTTTTATTCTTTGCAACTTACAGTTTAGGCGAAGAAGCATACGCTAACGCGTCAAAAATAATTGCGCCGAACTCGCAACCCCAGGTCGCCGACAAGTACTCGCTATTTAAAAGCGAATTTCGAATCAGGGATTTACTCTCTTTGCATCCACAGAATTTCGTCCATGACTTTGCAAACGTACTATCGCCAGGTCAACTCAATATCCTTGAGGGTTGGATAGCTCAACATCGCGAACTCACTACAAACGAACTAGCCGTCGTTGTTATACCTAGTTTACAGGGAGAGCAACTCGAGGATTTTAGCCTTCAACTAGCCCGATTGTGGGGGGTTGGCGGCCTAGTAAGTAATAATGGCGCACTGCTACTAGTCGCTATGAAAGAGCGTAAAATACGTATAGAGGTCGGTTACGGTCTAGAAAGCACTATAACCGACGCCCACGCAGCCGCAATAATTCGTCAAGAAATGGCGCCACACTTTCGACGAGGAATACCAGCCAACGGAATCATGATTGGCGTAGAAGCCCTGATCGAAACAATGCAGGGCTCTTATTATTTCGAACCCATGGAGTCCCAAAAGCCCTATGGTGATGCGCCATCAGTAGCCCTATTTTTGGGTCTATTGCTTATGCTCCCTTTGGGAATTGATCAGATACAAAGAAGACGAAGACTTGGCGCGTTCGGGTTCGATATTCCAGAATATTACGGAGGTCAAAGCGGCGCTGGTGGCTACGGAGGAGGATACGGAGGCGGCGGATACAGCGGGGGCGGAGGTTTTGGCGGCGGCGGCTTTGGCGGCGGCGGAGCAAGTGGCGGCTGGTGACAAGCTACATCTTCAACATATCAACGATGTCGGTCAAAATTCAGGAATAGATCGGCCCTACCAGTAATGTTTTCGGTATATTGAAATCGTGAGCGTTCTACGGATCTGCTTGGGAGCCTTATGACTTCCAAGTTTTCCGTAGATGGCCGGAATCAAGCGCTCTAGTTCAATTAACTCGAGCTAATAATGGTCTTGCACAAGCGACTCTCGATGGGTTCTACGCCGAAAATTTCATCGACATGATGGGTAATGGACTCGCGCCGGAACTGCGTCGCCCTCGCTACATGTAAGCCGAGCCGGCGAGCACGGGAACCCTTAACTATCCGCGGTTTGCGCATCGCTACACTAAAGCCACGAAAACCGAATGACCGAACAGGCTGAAGTGGCCGCACTGCGAGTAGCACAATAAGGATCTGTGATCAGGGCGAGAATTTTCACTTGGTCAATATCCGTTCAATCACCCCAAGCTCTGATCAAAATATCAAATTGGGCCAAGGGCCTTGCGTATTCGATTTCGGAACTTTTCACCAAAGGGTGGCCGGGCGCCAATAATAGGCAACACATCGATCATGGTTTGGCTGTAAATCGCGCGCGAGTGGCTCATATTTCTAAACCCTTCAGGACCGTGATACGCGCCCATGCCAGAAGCACCGAAGCCGCCGAATGGCAAATCTTCCTGCACGTAGTGCAGAGTAATGTCATTGATACAGACACCACCACTTTGTACGTGACTGAGCAAGTAATCCTGCTCAACTTTATCTTTGCCGAAATAGTACATAGCGAGTGGGTTGCGCCGAGGTTCAATCATATCCGGCACCTCAGTGATGTCCGAGTAGGACATTACAGGGAGAATAGGACCAAAAATCTCATGGTGCATGACTTGCATATCCTCAGTTACGTTCTGCAGGATGTGCAGAGGCATACGGCGATTATCTGCAGACGCCCGAGTATTTTCAGCACCGACAATTGTGAGCTTCGCACCCTTTGCAACAGCGTCATCAATATAGCTTTGTAATCTAGCAAAGTGTTTTTCGTTAAAAATACCGGCGTAATCACTGTTTTCCGTGATATTCGGATACATTACCTGTGCCTCGTCAATGACCCGCGCAATAAGCAGCTCTTCAAGCTCGTTGGGCACCAAGAGGTAATCTGGCGATAGACATAGTTGCCCCCCATTTAGCAGCTTACCGAAGGTCAAACGGGTCCCAGCAAGATCAAGCTTTGCACTTCGACCAATGACCACTGGTGATTTCCCGCCAAGTTCTAGCGTAACCGGAACTAGGTTCTTGGCTGCCGCTTGCATGACTTGCGCACCGACATGAGTAGATCCAGTAAACAGAAGATGATCAAAGGGCAGCTGCGCAAACTTTTGACTGATATCTGAGCCACCCGTTACGACCGCGACCTCATCTTGCGAAAAGTATTTAGGCACTACTTCAGCAAACAATGCGGCCGTTTCAGGGACGTACTCTGAAGGCTTCAGTATCGCGCGATTACCCGCAGCCAGAGCACTGGTCAAAGGCGCAACAGTAAGACCGAAAGGTAGATTCCAGGGGGAAATGATGCCCACCACACCCTTTGGAAAATAGCGAACTTGGCTTTTCCCGCCTAAAAAGTTCATCGGTTTGTTGGTTTTTCGGGTTTCAGGCTTCATCCATCCTTTTAGGTGCTTTATCGAATAGTCGATTGCCTCAACCTTTGACGCGAACTCTGAAAACAAGCTGAATTCGTAGGATCGTGCACCGTTGAATTCGCGCTTCGTCGTAGTCGCGAACTCTTTTTTGTTTTCAACAATCAATGCCTTGAGCCGCTTCAAGCGGTCAATGCGGGTTGCATAGGTGACGTCGCCCTCCGCACGGAACTCATTTCTCTGCAATTCGACTAATGCGCCTAGGTTCTGGGTACTTAATTCTGTGACGTTGTCGTGTTTCGCTATGCTCATCGTTTCTCTCCCGGGTCAATCAGCGTTTTTTCTACTTAAGGGTTTGCCTGAGTGTTAAATTCATTTAGATCTTGGGTGCGGTCTCTGCGCGGATGCCCTCTATGATGCGGACAGCATTCTTAACGAAGAGCGGTTCAGACGAAAAACTGACGATAAGGTCTTGAACATCCCTCGGCAGTTCCTCTTTATCCAGAGATGGTCCTTGATCAGCACGGGTCGCACCAATTAGCAGGACGCCCATTGTTTTTACGATCTCCTGCGCTTGCGCTTTACTCAATTTGAGGGCCGCCGAGGTGTGTTCCGCGACAACCTCAACCTGACTAATAAAGACGCGCTTGGATTTGATTAGCCTAGGAATCGCAACATTGTGCTCGATAACATGTTCGAGCCTGATCAGTAAGGGCAAGAAGGTGCCATCAGCACACGCGGTCTTGTAGAGCACCTGCGCGTATGCCTTGCTGGGCATCAAATCCGTTAGGGAAGCGATGAAAACCTCGCTCCATCGAATCAGGCTTTGTTCATAAAGGGTAAGAAAGAGCTCTTCCCTCGTTTTGAAGTAAAGATAGAGAGTGCCTTTAACCACCCCTGCCTTCTTGGCGAGTTGAGTCATAGAAAATGCCTCGTAGCCCACCTCCAAGAAGTATGTTTCAGCAGCATCCAGTACTGCTTGCCGCCGCAGCGCTTTTTGTTCCGCGCTTCTGGCCCTGCGATTAATTGCAACAACTGGATTCATACCGATCTCCAACCATCTTTGCGGTTGCTCGGTTACGGGCCAAGCAGCCGTTCACGGATCATAAATGACGAATAGTCATTTATATAGCTGACTAGCGGTCAGTTNAAGCCTATGGNCGAAAATTTNTTGCGGAAACTTACCGCTGTGTGCCGCATCAGCGAGGNNACTTCNACCCTGCATCAAGGCNACTTATGAAACGTGCAAANGCCAGCTTGGCTCAGATTNGCGTAATCTGANNCTAAATCAGTGCCACTTCGTGTTGTTGCTATTNCCCAAGGACGCNNAGAGCCAAGGGCTACTGGANAGAACGCGACTCGTTTTNTTCGACAACAACCACCTTGATTCCAATCAAGTCACAAGCATTAGCACAAGTATCACCCGATCGGACTAATTCCCACGCAGCACAGCCTGAGCCGCAGCAAGGCGAGCAACTGGCACGCGTGGCGGCGAGCAGCTGACGTAATCGAGACCAAGCTCTTCGCAGAACGCGATCGACGACGCATCGCCTGCGTGCTCCCCACAGATGCCTAATTTAAGGTTCGACCGTTTGTCTCTGCCGCCGCGAATAGCTGTCCGCATAAGGCGACCTACTCCGGCTTCATCAATGCTCGCAAATGGGTTGTGCCCATAGATTTCTTTGTCACGATAAACATCAAAAAACGACCCCATATCATCTCTGGAAAGTCCTAAAGTTGTTTGAGTCAGATCGTTTGTTCCAAAGCTAAAGAACTCCGCTGTTTCAGCAATTTCATCGGCCGTAATAGCTGCCCGCGGGACTTCGATCATGGTACCAACCTGATAGGGCACCTCTATACCCGCTTTCGTTAATACCTCATCGGCAACCGCACGCACGATCGCGACCTGGTCTCGAAGCTCGGCATCAAAACCAACTAGAGGCACCATGATTTCTGGTTTTACAATCACGGGACGCTTGCTCTTTTGCAAAGCGACCGCAGCTTCGAAGATCGCGCGGACCTGCATCTCGGTGATTTCCGGATGCAGAATACCAAGCCTGCAGCCTCGGCAACCGAGCATAGGGTTTTCCTCGTGCAACGCCTTGATGCGCTCGATGATGTACTCAGTCGAAACATTTAAACTCTGAGCCAGCTCTGCGCGCCGAGCGTCATCATGAGGCAAAAATTCATGTAACGGCGGATCCAATAGGCGAATGGTGACCGGCCGCCCCTCCATCGCGCGAAAAAGGCCTTGAAAGTCTCGCCGCTGAAACGGCAGTAGCTTTTTCAGTGCAGCGCGGCGTTCTTCCACATCTGCCGCGAGTATCATCTGGCGCATCAAATCTATGCGATTTCCATCAAAAAACATGTGCTCTGTTCGACAAAGGCCTATTCCTTCGGCACCAAAGGCGATCGCAGTTTTAGCCATGCCAGGGGTATCGGCATTAGTACGAACTTTCATTCGCCGCACCTTATCCGCCATATCCATTACTGTTTGATAAAGTCCGAAGGTCGCACTCTTTTCTGGCGCAAGTCGGCCTTTAAGAACGCGTTGCACTTCTGAGTCGGCTGTTTCAATCATGCCCGCGTAAATTTCGCCGGTGCTGCCATCGATGGACAAATACTCGCCTTCCTTGAGCATCACGCCACCGATTGTCAGAACCCTCGCAACATAATCGATCGCCAGTTCACTGGCGCCGCATACGCAGACCTTGCCAAGTTGGCGCGCCACCAGCGCGGCGTGCGATGACACGCCCCCTCGCGCCGTAAGAATACCCTGAGCCAGCAGCATGCCACGCAGATCGTCAGGAGAAGTCTCCTCGCGCACCAAAATGACTTTGTTCCCAAGGCGCGCCTCCCGCTCTGCCTCGAAGGCCGAGAAAACAATTCTTCCTGATGCCGCCCCGGGTCCGGCGGCTAATCCATGACCAATACGGTGCGCATCCTGCTGCGCCTTTTTGTCAAAAACAGGAACCAATAAAGAATCAATGCTTTCGGCTGGGATCTTCAAAAGCGCAGTTTTGCGATCCATTAGGCGCTCCCGATTCATCTCCACAGCAATGCGAACAGCAGCAAGTCCAGTGCGCTTGCCGTTGCGGGTCTGCAGCATGTACAAACGTCCATCTTCAATGGTGAACTCAAAATCCTGCATATCCCGGAAGTGCCTCTCTAACCGACTTCGAATTTTTTTGAGTTCTGCAAAAGACCTTGGCATTTCCTCGGCTAAAAGAGAGATAGCTTTAGGCGTGCGAATCCCAGCTACAACATCTTCCCCCTGAGCATTTAAGAGGTATTCCCCATAGAAAGTTTTTTCGCCAGTAGCAGGGTCGCGGGTGAACGCCACCCCAGTGCCAGATGTTTGGCCGAGATTACCAAACACCATCGCTTGAACATTAACCGCAGTACCCCACTCAACTGGAATACCGTAACGCTGACGGTAAAGGATCGCCCGCTCGTTTTTCCAAGAATTTAAAACCGCGGCGATCGCCCCCCATAACTGCTCGTGGACATCTTGCGGAAAGGTCTTTTTGCAGCGTTGTTTTATGACGCGCTTATAGCGCCGCACTAACTCTTGCAGGTCCGAGTGACTAAGTTGATCGTCCTTATCAATTTTTTGCTCAGACATAAGGCCAGCAAGCTGCTGCTGAAAGGGATCTGGTTCGCCGTCGTCGCGCGAATGAACGCCCATGACAACTTCGCCGTACATTTGAATAAAGCGCCGATAGCAATCCCAAGCAAAACGAGCGTCTTGAGTCCGTTCAGCCAATCCCTGAACAGTACTATCGTTCAGGCCCAAATTGAGAATTGTGTCCATCATACCGGGCATTGATTCCCGCGCTCCGGACCGCACGGAGAATAAAAGCGGATTTACTGGGTCGCCAAACCCCTTATTTTGTTGTTTTTCAACTTCCGAGATCGCCTTGCTTACCGCAACCTCCAAGCCTCTCGGGTAATTGCCGCTATTAGCATAGAAATAACCGCAGACTTCCGTCGATAAAGTAAAACCAGGGGGCACGGGTAGGCCAATTAGAGCCATCTCAGCTAAGTTGGCGCCCTTCCCTCCCAGTATTTCACGCATTGAGGCGTCGCCATCGGTGCATGCGCCGAATGCATAAACAAACTTTGCCTTTTTGCGATTATTGATTTCTCCAGCCACAACACCCCCTATTTGAGCAATCGTAGAAACACCCAACTACAACTCAAGGCGCTTATACGAGGTCGAATCAATATAGCAAAGCGATGGCGCTATGTGACAGGTTACGGAAGCGCTTAAAATCATTGTAGAAAACCAATACAGATCATGGACTAAAGCGTTTAATGCAGAGATTTTGGTGTAGCNACGACAGCTACAACTCCTGTCTGCTCGGTGTAAATTGATGCCAAATCGGTGCCGCTTTGTGTTATTCCTTGTGCCCAGAGATGCATTAGCCCATCGGCAGTTAGGCGTGACGCGGCTCGCGCTAACGACCACCGGGCATTGCGTAGTTTTTCTCAGATACTAGACATCGGGGGGGGGGTCTATATATGAGTGCAAATAACAAACCTGAATTTTGGATTGTCACAGGCGCCGCATCGGGTATCGGNGCAGCAGTTGTCAGAGCTGCGAGAGAGTCAGGTGCAANTGTGCTTGCCGTCGATGTCGATGAGGCAANAGTTTCAGCGTTAGCTGAAGAAACCGGTGCGNTGTACCGGCTCTGTGATGTTGGTGATCTGACACANTGGCAGCAATTAGTCGACTACCTCGAAGCTGCACACGCAGATCTCGGGGCGCCAACGCGCATCCACCTGAACGCGGGCATTCAAATAGCGCCACCAAACGCCCCGTTATCTGAATATCAATTAGAAGCTGCAACCCTAGAGCGCTACCGCCGCATGATGAGCGTCAATGTNGATGGCGTGGTGTTTGGCTTGCAAACGCTCTTGCCACTTTTGCCACCCGGCGCAGCTATCGTTGCGACCGCATCTCTCGCCGGCATAACCCCGTATGCAATTGACCCCCTTTATGCGATGAGCAAGCACGCGGTGGTTGGCTTGGTGCGCAGTCTCGCACCAGACCTAGCTCAACGAGGCATTAGT
>NZEI01000016.1 GCA_002690405.1 Gammaproteobacteria bacterium | reverse complement strand
AGAATCTGAGCAGCATGACGAGCATGCGGACCACGAAGAACATGCGCATCATGAAGAATCTGAGCACCATGACGAGCATGCAGACCACGATGAACATGCGCACCATGAAGAATCTGAGCACCATGACGAGCATGCGGACCACGATGAACATGCGCACCATGAAGCTTCCGAGCACCATGACAAAGCTGAGGAGCATGGGCAACACGCTGCAAACGATCACCACCACCAACACGACCATCCGCCAATCGGCACGGTTACCGCAATCTTAGTCGGCCTCGACTCAGCGGCGTTTACTTTGCAGGTTCAGCGTTGGGTAAACGAGTTTGCGGATGAGGCACTACTCGCAATTTTACCGGGGTTTGCGCTGGCACAGTTGTGGAGCCTCGTGGGCGGCGTCGAGAACGTACTGCGCGGCATATCAATATTGGTATTTATTTCCGCCCTCTTCGGCTTGAACGCAATGATGCTTGCATCTATGCGTGAACGGAAAAGAGAGATCGAAATTCTCCGCAGTATCGGCGCACCGTCGCGCTTCATTGTTGCGTTGTTGATTATTGAATCGATGCTGATCGTTACGGTAGGAATTATATTGGCCGTCACCGGCCTACTTTGCGCCATAGCGTTGGCGAATAATTTGTTAGCCAGCGAACTTGGCTTGGCGTTGTCTTTGCAGATTTTTTATCCGTCCAGCATGATCGCCTTAGGCTTGATTTATCTGACCACGCTAATTTTGAGCCTAGTCCCGGCCTGGAAAGCGTATGCGGTTGCTCGCTCTTATAGCTCCGGGTAGTGGCTTAATTACCTCGCAATTGAAGGCTTCAACAATCACAGCAAATATCTAAGCATGAGCAGAGATCAAATATGAAAAGCGAAGCTGTTTTACAACGTGCGGCTCAAGTTTGCGCAGACCGCGGTGGCAAACTGACCACTAAACGCCGCCAAGTGCTTGCAGGTTTGTTAGCTTCGGACAAAGCGTTGTCGGCCTACGACTTAGCCGATAAATGCAAGGAAGCGTTCGGCGTGACATTATTCCCTATGTCCATTTATCGGATTCTGGAATTTCTGCAAACTGTTGGCCTTGTGCACCGACTAAAAACCACCAACAAGTTTATTGCCTGCGCGCATATCGCCTGTGATCACGCCCATGACACCCCACAGTTCTTGATTTGTAGGGAGTGCAACCGAGTCGAGGAAGTAGGTATCGCCAACTCCCTCAGCGAGGGTCTTGCGAAAACATTAGATGCTCTAGGTTTTCGACTCATGAACGACCAGGTAGAGCTCGAGTGCGTCTGCCATAACTGCTCCGCAACAGCATAGGGAAACAAATAATGTTAGTTGGACTGCTAGATCGATTCTCAATAGGCCTCTCGGCCCTGTGTTTGTTGCACTGCCTAGCGATACCCTTATTAATTAGTATGACACCGGTAGTGGCTACTTTTGCATTCGCCGACGAGAGCTTTCACATAGCACTTATTGCTTTAGTGGTACCCACCAGTGCCCTAGCGCTGGGCTTGGGTTGTCGCAAACATCGGGGTTGGGGCGTCGTCGTAATAGGCTTAATGGGCCTTGGGCTACTCGGCACCGCCGCGTTCTCAGAAGCTATGGGCCTTGGAGAAATTGGCGAAACGGTGCTGACTGTTCTAGGCGCACTGGTTGTGGCATCAGCACATGTACTCAACTACCGCGCCTGTCGCGCCTGCGATTGCGAGCATAACTAATCTAGCGAGCAGGCGTAGCTCCTGAGCCTAAATACGCTGTGGGTGCGTCAGTACACCGCACCGTTACGCGCCGTGCGTAACGGCTGTGTGGATAATAATCCCAGACGGCATGATGCTGAGTACAGCGGTTATCCCACATAACCAGCGTGCGTGGTGACCAGCGCACCCGGCACTGCCAGCGCGGGTTACTTTCTATATGGGCACAAAGCATCTCCAGAGCGGCCTCACTCTCCCCTCGATCTAGACCTAGAATTTTGCTGGTAAAGCTGCCGTTAACAAATAAGATCGGCGCCCCGGTTTCTGGGTGCTTGGTTATCACCGGGTGGACCGCCCGGGGATAGCTTTGCTCCGGACCTAGCCGCACGTTATAAGCAGCTAGATCCTTACGCCCATCATGCTCTGCCTGTAACCCTAGCAACCATTGTTTCATGGACGGTGAGAGCGCCGCATAGGCCTCACACATATTGGCAAACAATGTATCCCCACCACCATCCGGCGGCGGCTGCTCGACGTAAAGCAATGACGCCATCGGCGGTACAGGGTCACAAGATACGTCGGAATGCCATGCCTCACCGTTACTGTACTTTGAGTCGGCATGGGTGTTGATAATAAACAACTCCGGATCACCCTCAGCGCCGAGATGACTGTAGCGCGGGTGAATATGCAAGGGTCCAAAATTCCTAGCGAAAGCCTTATGTTGCTCGGCATTTAAACTCTGGTCGCGAAAAACGAGCACCTTGTGGCGGGAGAAAGCGGTTTTTATATCTTCTAGCTGGGACGGATTAGCCCGGGCAAGATCAACCCCAACAACCTCAGCACCGATGCTGGGGTTGAGTGGTATAAGCTCAATTGTCTTTTCCAAGTTGCGCCTCTTTATTCTTAACCTGAACCGAAAAACCGCTCAATACAATCTACCTTTCAATACCGTCGCTAGATGATCCTATCTGCTCCTTACCCGCGCCGACCTTGATCGCGTCCGCAAGCTTTTCCGCAAGCATAATGGTTGGGGCATTGAGATTACCGTTAGTAATATGCGGAAATATCGAAGAGTCGACGACTCGCAAGCGCTCCACACCCATTACCCGGCCGAGAGGATCGACCACGGCGTCGGAATCATTGCCCATCCGACAGGTACCGCAAGGATGATAGGCACTCTCTGCATGATTGCGAATAAACTCATCCAGCTGCGCATCACTTTGTGCCTCGGCACCGGGACTGAGTTCAATACCGGCGACCGTGGCCAAGGCGGGTTGGGAGAAAATACGCCGGGTGGCGCGGATCGCCTCACGAAAAACCCGCCAATCCTCTGTTTCACTGAGATAGTTAAATGCGATCCTCGGCGCCTGCAGAGGATCAGAGCTGCGCAACGTCACGGCACCGCGACTGCGCGGCAGCATGGGTCCAACGTGGGCCTGAAAGCCATGCTGTTGCGCCTTACTGCTGCCGTCATAGGACATCGCCGCAGGTAAAAAATGAAACTGAATATCTGGGTACGGCTGGCTGTCACTACTGCGGATAAACCCGCCCGCTTCAAAGTGATTTGTGGCACCAAGTCCCCTTTGATCATAAAGCCAGCGTAAGCCAATCTTGGCGCGCCCCATAAGCCCCAGATCTTTATAAAGTGATAGAGGCTGGGTACATGCCTGCTGTACATAGACCTCTAGATGGTCCATTAAATTTTTCCCCACATTAGGCGCATCAACAATGGCAGTTATGCCGAGCTGCCGAAGCTGATCGGCGGCACCAATTCCCGATAGCATCAATAGCTGAGGTGAGTTGATCGCCCCGGCCGAGAGAATCACTTCTTGTGACGCCTCAACGCGCAATCTTTGCCGACGGTTCTTCAACTCAATGGCACAGGCAGCGCCCCCTTGTATATCGATTTTGGTGACCAAACTATTTTTTAAGATACGTAAGTTCGGCCGCGACTTTGGCAGGTAGGCCCGGGCACTGGACTGCCGAATGCCGTCCGCAACGGTCATCGGTAATGGACCAAAACCCTCTTGCTCGCCGTCGTTGAGATCTGCTCGATAGGGATAGCCCGCCTGCTGCGCCGCTTCAATAAAGTGTCCATAAAGCGGATTCGTCATCACCCCATCAGTGGTTGTCAGTGGGCCTTCAAAGCCTCTAGCAAGCTCTGCTCGGCTTCCAGAACGAGAGCCTTGGGCTTTCTTAAAGTAAGGTAATACCGCATCGTAGCCCCAACCCTGTGCGCCCAACGCCTCCCAGCGGGCAAAGTCCTGAGCATGTCCCCGGGCGTATACCATACCGTTGATCGATGATGATCCACCCATTCCTCTACCACGAGGACAGTCTAGCCGTCGATTATGCATATGTGGCTCAGGCTCACTGCGATAGCCCCAGTTCAAGGTCTTACTTTGCATAGGCAGATAAAAGGCCGAGGGCATTTTGACAATCAAGCGCTGATCCGTACCACCTGCCTCAACAAGTATGACCGAGCAATTTGCGTCTTCAGACAGACGACTAGCGAGCACACATCCCGCTGATCCTGCCCCAACGATTACATAATCTGCCGCCAATATTTTGGACTTCATAGAAATNTGCTCANTGGGTNTTATTCAAATTAGCTTAGAGCCGCACGATAGGGTGACATATCAATACCAAAAGCATGGTATCTGGCCTCCACAGCAAGCAGTGTTTCCGGCGTCCAATAGTTGTGCCCTGGGGGTGGAAACCCAAGGACACTGCGCTGCTCTACTGTCGCTTCGGCAACNAACTTTTCCATCAACTTGTCACGTCGGTACATGGACCAGCTCCAGCCTGGGTGCAGCACGTTCAACCAATCACAACCAACTTTCGTGAAAGTCAGATTGTGCACCAGCCGCAGGGCCTGGGCTTTTACTGGCCGACCTCGATGCCACGTATCATGACGATAAAAGAGCACGGAACCAAACTGATAACGGGCCACCAACTCTCTAGCGTATAAATGCTGTTGGCGGAAGTTAGCGGCATCGGGATTATGCTCAGCCATATAGGCTTCTGCTTTATCTCGATCGTTTACATAGTCCAGACCAGCAACACCGGGAGTTTGGATAATNGGCCATGGATAGGCAGGATCATCAGGCCCTGTTCTTGGCACAACCGCAGTGGCCCCTTCACACTCGTCATAGTCGTTTAGATAAATAATGATCTCTACGGCCTCTGGGTTTTCCCATGCCGGTGGATGCACTAACGAGTGATTTGGATAATCACAGTGAATGCGTTGATCGGTATTATCCAAGGCATCATCNGAATCACCGTTCCCATACTTCGGCCAAAGATCCGACTGGGTGAGCCGTAATTCAAACGTGCTAACCCCGAGCAGATCCGCCACAGCTTGGAGCAACAGCGGGTGTAAGGTCACCGCATTACACGCCGCTGATTCCGCAGGAAACACAAATTTCTGACCGCTGCCAAAATTATTAAAGTGTGTAGCTGCCTCTGTGCCCGGAGCCGGATAAAAACCTAANGCATCCTCCTTTAAGCTTTGCAAAAGCGTATCNGGCAATAAATCGTGGACCAGTGCGAATCCGTTATCGCGCCAGCTCGCAATATGAGCACNGCCTAATCGATGCTCTTCTAGCGCCTCTGAGTGCGCAAAATTAATAGCAGACTTCCCCATTATCTTCTCCGGCATCAGCCCCCTCTAGCATAATCGAAAATCATCCGAACAAACTGGCGCACCTGAGCACCAATTTCTGGGCAGCGATGGTCACCTGCAGCAATAGTCCTTAGGTCTAAAATCAGACGGCCACAAGCTTGGAGCTGAAACGCANCAGGNAAGGCAGCAGCTAATTAAGGATGTATTCGGAAGAGAGACGGTGCGCTATTTATCGTAAAACGGCACGTCAGCACGATTGTAGTAAATGTTCATAAGCGAATAGCGCTCGCCCAAGCCCTCAGGCACCGTCTCTCGACCATGCCAGCTCTTTTTTCCAACGATGAACGCATAACCTGAATTAGGTAGAAATGGAAACGTCTTAAACTGATCAAACTCGCGCCGNTTGGTGCTACTGATTTTGTTCAGTTCGCGNATCACCCTGCCCTTCAGCGAGCGCTTGTACAACGTGGTCCCGAAATCGCGCTGCTGCTCATCTGCCGGCAAGTACAACTGAGTCGTTACAATCTTGGTATTGATATCTTTATGGGGTTGGATTTTATAACCCGATGCATCCCGAAAGAGTCCAGATTTTGGATAGGCCTCAACGTCTGTTGGAATTTTTGCCGCAGTCCTCTTGGCAAGGTCCGGTGCTAACAATTCGAAATATTTCTCGCCAATGCNACGGTCATCAAGNACGGACTTCAAAAGTTCGAAAAAATCACGTTGTTCTGCCGGCAATGGCGCTAAGAAGGTTTCGTTGAAAGGCAGNACTTCACGGGTACTGGTGCCGTCGCTGCGCATAGCATCGCGATGATTCAACGACTTATAGCCCTGCACATGGGGCAGCAACTTGATCAAATGGCTATACACATCCGCGGGGAATAGATCCACCGCGAATAGATGCGAAAAGGGTGCATGTTCAATTTGAGCGTTATCTAATGCCCCGACGAAGTGCTGTACTAAGTCGTCTTTCTGCCAGTTCATCGCTACCCCTCGTGAACTCTTTTGCGATTAAGCGCCAACCGCTGCTGCCGCCTGATCATGCAGATCGAATTCAGCATGCAGCGTCCTAACCGCTAACTCCATATAGCGCTCAGCCACCACCACTGAAATTTTAATTTCCGATGTCGAGATCATCTGGATATTAATATTTTCTGCAGCGAGCGCATCAAACATACGCGTCGCCACACCCGCNTGGGAACGCATACCGACACCGACGATCGACACCTTAGCAATGGCATCATCGCCACTGACTTCACGCGCATCNATTTCCTTGGCGACANTCTCAAGCATCCCAAGCGCCTCAGCAAAATCTTGCCGCTTCACTGTGAAGGTAAAGTCCGTGAGCCCATCCGCACCGGTATTCTGCAGAATCATGTCAACTTCGATGTTTTTGCGCCCGATCGGCCCAAGTATCTTCGATGCAATACCTGGCACGTCAGGAACCCCCGCAACAGTGATCTTAGCTTCATCAAGGGCATGTGCGATGCCCGAAACAGTCGCTTGTTCCATGTTATCCGTCTCCATAGTAATCAGCGTGCCCGGCCCTTNTTGAAAAGTCGAAAGGACTCGGAGTGGNACCTTGTAGCGACCGGCGAACTCTACCGACCGAGGGTGTAAAACTTTCGAACCAAGACTTGCCAGTTCGAGCATTTCTTCAAAGGTTATTTGCCCAAGACGGCGCGCATTACTGATGATGCGNGGATCNGCGGTATATACCCCATCCACATCCGTACAAATTTCACATTCATCTGCCTGCAGTGCAGCAGCTANCGCAACAGCAGAAGTATCAGAACCGCCGCGGCCTAGGGTCGTAATATCGCCGTCGGTATTAACGCCTTGAAAACCTGCAACTACAGGTACCGCCCCCTGCTCTAAGGTCGACGAAAGTTTCTGCGTATCGATCTGCTCGATACGGGCCTTACCAAAGGCATGATCCGTTTGCACAGCAACTTGATCGCCNAGAAAAGAGCGTGCAGCAATACCNATTTGCCCGAGAGCCATACTGAGCAATGCTATGGTGACCTGCTCTCCCGAAGCGAGCAGCACATCGAGCTCTCTGGGCTCAGGCTTTTCACCACCTGCCGCCTGACCCAAAGCCATCAAGCGATTGGTTTCCCCCGACATCGCGGACACCACCACAACAACATCATGTCCTGCCTGCTTGTACCTAGCCACTCGCTGTGCGACACCTTGAATGCGCTCAACATCGCCGACACTGGTACCACCATATTTTTGAACGATTAGTGCCATATTAGTTCAATCGCTCTTGCAGCCATTCTTTTGCCGCGCTAATCAGAGCCTCAATACCATCAGGGTTATTACCACCGCCGGCCCGAGCCAGATCAGGTCGACCGCCACCTTTTGCACCAACCAGGGGGCCAATACTGTTAAGCAGGTCTGGTGCTGCAATGCGCGCACTCAGCGCCTTACTCACCGCCACAACCAATCCAACCTTACCGCCGGCAACGTTTGCTAGAACAAATACGCTGTCGTCCGCTGTCTTCGAACGCAGGGTATCCAGAGTTTGCATGACAGTTTTACTGTCACCTTGCACGCTCGCCACCAGAACAGCGACACCATTGATGTCTTCCATGGCGGCGCCCAGATCACTGCTTTGAGCAGTCGCCACCTTTTGGTTTAAGGCTTCGATCTCTTTCGCCAGCGCCTTGTTTTCTCCGACCACCTGCAAAATTCGATCAACGAGTTCCGCCGGATTTGTTTTTAACTGTTCACTCGCCATGAATAAACGCTGCTCGAGAGCACGCGAGTGATCCACTGCGGCCTGACCAGTAACGGCTTCAATACGTCTGACCCCGGCAGCAATTCCAGTCTCAAATTGGATCTTGAAACTTCCTATGTCACCGGTGCGCTGAACATGAGTACCACCACAAAGTTCCACGGAGTAGCCACTGCCCATGGTTAATACGCGAACTTCATCTGCATATTTTTCGCCAAACAATGCCATAGCACCGCTGGCGACAGCCTCTTCAAAAGGCATTAACTGCGTGTCGACCGCTGAATTGCCGCGAATCTGCTCACAGACCTGGTCTTCAATTTGCGCGAGTTGCTCTCTGCTCACCCCNCCTTCATGGGAAAAATCAAAACGTAATTTTTCCGCATTCACTAATGATCCCTTCTGCTGAACATGGGGACCTAACACTGACCGCAAAGCGGCATGCAGCAAGTGTGTAGCCGAGTGATTCGCACGTGTTCGGTCGCGCTCTATTGCCGCCACCGCAGCGACGCCGGAGCTCCCGGGTTCAATGCCGCCGCTAACCACTGTGCCGATATGCAGATGTTGAGCCGCACTCACTTGGGTATCTGTTACATGGAATTCAAAAGCATCGCCAACGATTCGCCCGATATCGCCGACCTGACCACCAGATTCGGCATAAAAGGGCGTCTTATCGGTAACCACAATGCCCGCTTCACCGGATTGCAGTTGAGCCACAGCGTCNCCTTGCTCATTAAATACCGCAATGACCTCAGCGGGGCCATCAAGGTTGTCGTAACCGATAAACTCAACAGGCTCGCTCACATGCACTTTCTGTCCAAGGTTAGTGCTGAAGCTAGTGGCTGCTCGACCCCGCTCGCGTTGGGCCTCCATAGCCTTGTCGAATCCTTCCTGATCTACCTTAAGGCCCAACTCACGCGCAACATCTGCAGTGAGATCCACTGGGAAACCATAGGTGTCGTACAGCTTAAACGCCGTATCTCCGGGCAAGGTATCGCCTTGCAACTGACCCAACTCACGTTTCAGTAGTTCCATACCCTGATTAAGCGTCTCACTGAAGCGAGCTTCTTCATCTGCAAGCGCAGCCGAGATAGCGGCTTGGTGCTCGACTAAGATCGGGTACGCCTCGCCCATTTCCNCTACCAGCACNGGCACCAGTTTGTGAAAGAAGGGTTCACGAATATTTAACTTATAGCCGTGCCGTAATGCGCGACGNATGATTCTGCGTAACACGTAGGCTCTGTCTTCATTACCCGGTTTAACGCCATCAGCAATCAAAAACGCACTGCTTCGGATATGGTCGGCAATTACCCGCAGAGACGCCGTATTCAATACATCCTNNAGCTCATGAATACCTGCNTGGGCACCCGCTGCCATCATGATTTTTCGAAACAAATCTATTTCGTAATTGCTGTGAACGCCCTGCAAAATGGCCGCCATTCGCTCAAGGCCCATACCGGTATCTACCCCTGCTTGCGGCAAGGGCGCCAAATCGCCCTCAGCAGAGCGATCAAACTGCGGGAACACTAAGTTCCAAAATTCGATATAACGATCGCCGTCCTCGTCCGGTGAGCCCGGCGGACCACCGGCAACNTCGGGGCCNTGGTCGTAAAACAATTCCGTACANGGACCGCANGGNCCCGTATCACCCATGGTCCAGAAATTTTCCTCNAGATCGATGATGCGATCCGCAGGGACGCCTATTTTGTCGCGCCAAATGGTTCTGGATTCATCATCCGTTGGATGCACAGTTACGGTAATTTTATCTTTGTCTAAACCGAGGACGTCGGTAGTGAACTCCCAAGCCCAACTGATGGTTTCTTCCTTGAAGTAATCACCGAAGCTGAAGTTACCCATCATTTCGAAAAAAGTGTGGTGGCGCGCCGTATAGCCGACGTTTTCCAGGTCATTATGCTTACCACCCGCGCGCACGCAGCGCTGAGCAGACGTCGCTGTGGCGTAGCCAGGGTCTACCTTACCCAGCAGCGGATCTTTGAACTGGTTCATACCTGCATTGGTAAAAAGTAACGTCGGATCGTTATGCGGGACNAGCGAACTCGAAGCCACGACTTTGTGGCCTTTGGATTCGAAGAAGTGCAAGTAAGCAGCACGCAACTCGGCGGTATTCATATAACTACGGACTTAGACAATAAAACGGCGCGAATTATAGAGGAGAAACCACCACANCGCTGCTTTCCCAGCGCGCAACTCGGCGGCATTCATATAACTGCGGACTTAGACAATAAAACGGCGCGAATTATAGAGGAGAAACCACCACAGCGCCGCTTTCCCAACGCGCAACTCGGTAACACTCATATAACTACGGACTTAGACAATAAAACGGCGCGAACCAGCGAGGAGAAACCAGCCCTATGCGCGCGTTATCCCCGCGCCTACCAAAAGGCTCTCGAGGATCTGCGGAAGTACCTGCAGTTACAGTCAGCTAAGAGACAATTCTTCCGCCAGGGCNGCTCTTACTATTTCAGAAGAAAAACCGCGACGCGCTAAAAATGCTGAGAGTTTCTGCCGCGCCAAGGTTCGCTGGTGCTGATGCTCACGAACTTCCTCGGTACCGGCTTCATCATCTTGCAGGTCACGCAAGGCCTCGGCGAGGCGCGAGGATGTGCGCAGTTTCTTCAGCGCGGCGTCACGCGCGCAACCCACCCAATGTGCATCTCTCTCGTCCAAGAATTCTTTTATTAACTCTTTGGATACGCCTTTCTGGGATAACTCCTGCGCAATATGCCGCGGCCCATACCCTTTCGCCGTGCGCGAATGAATTACCGCCTCGGNAAATCGCTCATCACTCAACAGACCATTGTGTTCCAGTCCNGCGCACGCTTCGTCCACCAGAGCATCNGCAAAACGCCGGCCTAACTTTTGCTTCAGTTCCTTACTACTATGCTCTCTGCGCGCCAGCAGGTTTAACCCGGCGTTATATACTCTGGCAGCATCTTGTTTTGCCGCCGCTTGCTGCATCTCTTGATCGTCCATTCAGACAAGCGNCGCTTTGCCTACCAGACTCTGCTAGCTCAAACTCTCTTGAGAAGCCTCAGGAATCAGCACTTCAGCGCTATCTTCAGGACCGCCTAACTGAGGCATCAGCTGTTGCCGAATGGTTGTCTCAATTTCCTCTTTCATTTCCGGATTCTCGTCCAAGAAATCCGCCGCATTCTTGCGGCCCTGACCAATACGATCACCGTTGTAGGAATACCAGGCACCTGACTTCTCAACTACGCCCTGCTGCACACCTAATTCGAGTATTTCACCCGTACGATGAATGCCTTCGCCGTANAGAATTTGGAATTCAGTNTGTCGAAATGGCGGCGCGACTTTGTTTTTAACGACTTTGACCCGGGTTTCGTTACCTACAACCTCGTCGCCATTCTTAACCGCACCAATACGGCGAATATCCAAGCGCACGGAGGAGTAGAATTTCAGCGCATTACCACCAGTAGTGGTCTCTGGAGACCCGAACATGACACCAATCTTCATACGAATTTGGTTAATGAAAATGACCATGGTATTGGCTTGTTTGATATTACCCGTCATTTTGCGCAGGGCCTGACTCATCAAGCGCGCCTGCAGACCCACATGGGTATCGCCCATCTCACCTTCGATTTCCGCTTTGGGCGTAAGTGCTGCCACCGAATCCACAACAACCACATCAACCGCAGCTGAGCGTACCAACATGTCGCAGATTTCCAGTGCCTGTTCACCTGTATCAGGCTGGGAGACCAACAAGTTGTCGGTGTCCACCCCGAGCGCTTGGGCATATTGAGGATCCAGAGCGTGCTCAGCATCGATAAAGGCGCAGGTGCCACCAACCTTTTGTGCTTCCGCAATGACTTGTAGGGTTAATGTGGTTTTACCCGAAGACTCTGGGCCATAAATTTCCACCACTCGCCCCTTTGGCAGGCCACCTATGCCTAACGCAACATCTAATCCAAGCGANCCCGTTGAAATTGAGGGTATNGCGATCTGTTCTTGATCGCCGAGACGCATCATCGAGCCCTTACCAAACTGCCGCTCAATTTGCGCCAAAGCAGCTGACAAAGCGCGTTCTTTCTCCGGATTGTTGTCTGTGCCTTGTGAAGAGTCTTGTTTTTTCTGTGCCATGGTCAGTGCCTCGCTTGCATTGAAATCGTTCTTGATGACGGGTTGCAGACTTATAGCTGTTTAGTCCTAGCTGTTTAGTCCTGACTGTCTAGTCCTGACCTGCCTGAGTCCCTGACTGCCTAGCCCAATTTACAAAAATGAATTCGCAAATCTTCCCGACATCCAACACCACTACTGTATAAGCATTCAGTAGTTTTGTGCAACGCTTTTTCGCCTGTTTCGGCAACGAGGCGTCGATTTCCTACAATAAATCGGATAAATGGCCCTCATTTGGNTGTTAATCTCGATCTCGGTTGACGAAACTGGTTGGCCTGTGTTCACTAGCTGTTCGCTACCAATTCTTAGTGTCTCTTACTGTCATGGCTGAACCGTCTCCTGCCAAAAAAGCGGCATCATTGCATAACCACACACCAATGATGCAGCAGTATCTGGCCATAAAATCCGATTATCCAGCGGACCTGCTGTTTTATCGCATGGGCGACTTCTACGAGCTATTTTTCGACGACGCCAAAACAGCAGCCAACCTCTTGGATATAACCCTTACCGCACGAGGCCAAAGCGATGGGCAGCCGATCCCGATGTGCGGTGTGCCCTACCACGCTGCAGAAAGCTATCTGGCGAAGTTAGTCGGACTTGGGCGCTCAGTAGCAGTGTGCGAACAGGTTGGCGACCCCGCNACCACCAAGGGGCCGGTCGCTCGCGAGGTACAGCGAGTTATTACTCCAGGCACCCTTACTGACGAGGGCCTACTTGCCGGTCGTCAACGCAGCGCCATTCTGGCCATTAACCCCACAGCAGACGGTGTGGGGCTGGCACTGCTGGATCTTTCCAATGGTCAACTCGAGCTGCTGGAGATCGCTCAGATAGAGCACCTTACCGATTACATTCAGCAGTTACGGCCCAGCGAACTGTTGATGCCGGAATCCCAGACCCTAGAGCTCTCGGCTGCGGTACCGGAACTCAGTACCAGACCCATTGACGACGGCCGATTTAGCCAGCGTGCTGCCTTAGCTGATTTGCACCAGCACTTTGGTGANAATGTGCTCACGCGCACCGGATTACTCGCCGACGCGCCCTGCCTGGGAGCCGGTGCCGCGGCCCTACATTATGCTAAGTCCACCCAATGTCAGGACCTGCAGTTTCTCCAGCACATCGTTTTCCGTGAGTCTCAGCAGATTATTGGTCTGGACGCACACTCGCGCCGCAATCTGGAAATTGACGTGCGCAGCAACGGCGCCACCGACCATACCTTGCTCAGCCTTATGGACAGTTGTGTCACTGCCATGGGCAGTAGGTTACTGCAGCGATGGTTACACGAACCAAGTCGAAACTTAGAAACGATCTCCCAGCGACAGCACTGGGTCACCCAAGCGCTGGCCGATAACGCTTTCTCAGCGGTGCGGGATAGCCTGCAACCCATCGGCGATNTGCAACGAATTCTGACCCGCATTGATTTAGGCTCAGCCTTACCCCGCGACCTCGCGCGTCTGCGGGAAACACTGCAGCAACTGCCCACAGTGGAAGCCGTGCTACAACGCATCGACAACCCCCACAGCCAGTATCTGGCTGCACAATTACTGGATTTCGATGATCTCGCCAAATTACTCAGTCATGCAGTAGTAGAAAATCCGCCGGTAACACTGCGCGAAGGTGGCGTTATCGCCAACGGCTATAGTGCTGAACTCGACCGCTTACGCCAACTCACGAGCCACTCCACAGATTGGCTGGCAAATATGGAATTACANGAGCGCGAGCGAACCGGCATCAGTTCGCTGAAGGTAGGCTACAACCGGGTCCACGGCTACTACATCGAAACATCAAAAGCAGCCCAAGGCGANATACCAGAAGACTATATACGACGGCAGACTCTGAAAAATGCTGAGCGCTATATCACCCCTGAGCTGAAAGCGTTNGANGAGGAAGCGTTAAGCAGTCAAAGCAAGTCGATGCANTTAGAGCGCACTCTATTCGGCGACCTATTAATAGAACTCGCCAGCCACTCAACAAGACTGCGCAACGCTGCCAACGCGCTCGCCGAAAGCGACGTACTCGCGTGCTTCGCAGAACGCGCCAAGACCCTTGATTTTTGCTGCCCCAAATTCACCGACGAAACGACCATTCAAATCCGTCAAGGTTGGCATCCAGTGGTGCGCGCAGCATCCACCGAGGCATTCATCGCCAACGACCTCGATTTAACCAGCAGCTCCAGTATGGCCATCATTACCGGCCCCAATATGGGCGGTAAATCNACCTTTATGCGNCAAACAGCGCTCATTTGCTTACTCGCCTACTGCGGCAGTTATACCCCTGCCCAAGCCGTTACACTGGGCCCAATCGATCGGATATTTACGCGCATTGGCGCAGCAGATGACCTCACCAGCGGGCGTTCAACCTTCATGGTAGAGATGACCGAAACCGCGCAGATTCTGCATCAGGCCAGTGCCAATAGCCTAGTGCTCCTAGACGAAATAGGACGCGGTACCAGCACCTATGACGGTCTTGCACTGGCATGGGCGTGCGCGCAACATCTAGCACAAAATGCCAACGCACTGACGTTGTTCGCGACTCATTATTTTGAACTCACAACGCTGCCCACCTTATGTACTAATGTCAGCAATCTACATTTGAACGCTCAGGAACACGCCGGCGATATNGTATTTTTGTATCAAGTCAAAGCCGGGCCTGCGAGTCAAAGCTATGGTATCGAGGTGGCAAAGCTCGCTGGCCTGCCTGAGGCGGTACTGACTGTCGCGCGTCAGCGCCTTTCCAGTTTTGAACAGGCCAATCTACAACCACAGCAAAACGATTTGTTTGCAGTGGACTATGCACCACCAGCCACGACAGATCCCAAATCGGAAAAATTGTTAGAACAATTGCGTCAGACTAGGCCCAATGACATGACCCCCATGCAGGCACTGACNCTGATCCAAGAGCTGCATGATGCAGCGTCGCAACTCGACGATTAGCACCCTCGCGGGCCACAGCACGCTGCCCCCCTTCATTAGCCGTCGTAGCAGTAATCCCGTTAGACAATGCCTGTATTACTGCACGGACAGTCGCTGTAGCGCTGGACTGCTATCGCACATTGGTTAAACTACGCCGCTTTTGAGCCAAGGAGCCCCCTGTGACCTTCATCGTCGGCGAAAACTGCATCAAGTGTAAACACACCGACTGCGTTGAGGTATGTCCNGTCGACTGCTTTTACGAAGGCCCCAACATGCTCGTCATTCATCCTGATGAATGCATAGACTGTGCCCTATGCGAGCCAGAATGCCCTGTCGATGCGATTTTTTCAGAAGACGAAGTTCCTGAGGACCAGCAACAGTTCTTCGAGTTGAATGCTGAGTTGGCCGAAATCTGGCCAAACATCACCGAGATTAAGGACGCGCCTGCAGACGCTGAAGAGTGGGACGGCAAACCCGGCAAGCTCGCCCTTCTGGAACGCTAATAGCCGCCCCANCTAGGTTCCGAGATACCTCAAATCGCTCAAACGCCGACTAGCCAGGCTTAATTAGACTCTTTGGATTAATAGGATTGCCGTCGCGGCGCAGTTCGAAGTGCACCTTTTGGCTATTACCATTGCGCGACGTTAACTCAGCTAGCGACTGGCCAGTGCGNACTGTTTGCTGCTCGTTTACTAAAATGCGTCCGTTAAAACTGTAGGCGCTGAGCAANTTNCCCGAGTGCTTAACAATAACTAGGCGTTCATAACCGGCAATGCCATTGCCCGCATAGACGACCTGCCCAGCCGACGCGCTGCGCATGCGTGTTTTGCCCCGCACCTGATAATCCCAGCCCTTGCTACCGTTGCCAAAGCCAACGTTGGGGTTTTGTTTTATCGGTCGCACCCAAACCAATGGCGTGCGCTTGCTGGATTTCGCTGGTTGCCGAGGCGGCTTTTTCCCAGGGACCGTGGCAGTACTCACTTGAACCTTAGGTTTCGGCTTAGTTTTTACTTGCGCGGCGGGNGCTACAGTGGTGGTCCGGGGTGCAGTGCTTTTGGCGCTGCGACTTTGCCTAGTAGCGGGCTGGACTGATGCTGGCTTTGGCGCGGTCTTTGGCACCGGCGCGGGCTTGAGCTGCAACCGTTGACCTGGATAGATCACGAAGGGGGGTTCGATACCGTTGATCTGCGCCAATGTTTTGTGATCTTTGCCTGCACGCCAAGCAATGGAGTAAAGCGTATCGCCTTTNCGAACCACAAAGACATCGCCTGTGATGGCTTCAGCTTGCGCTGGCGAGACTTCGCTCACTACCGGTGTGCCTAACGGTACACAGCCCGCTAGACACATTAGCAGAACGATCCAGCCTAGGCCGGTTGCGTGACGCGCTGCATTAACCACAATGCGATGACACCCAAGGCGACTGCGGGCAATACTCCCAGCAGGTATGCCGATTGCCCAGTCAGAGAAACATATTGCGCCGGCCATAGCAGGCTCTCGATAAGCGTTCCCGCGTCGCTATTTTGCCATGGCCACAACTTCACCAACGCCACAGCCATAAATCCGGTCAGCAAGGACAATAGCCGATCTTCATGATGCGCGATCAGCCATGACAGCAGGCGCACNAAAGAAGCGAGACCCACGGCGCAACCTAGGGCNACNGCCGAGAGCTTTAGAAAATCCAGGTCGGCGATTGCAACNATGACATCGTCATACAAGCCAAGCACCAGCAACACAAAGCTGCCCGATACTGCCGGCAATATCCACGCGCACACTGCGATGGCACCACCAATGAACAGNGCAAGCCAGGAGCCCTGCAGCTGGCCGATGGGCAAGGATAAAAACGCCACCCCAAGAATTGCACCCAGTGTTCCGTAGCGCAGTAACGTTAATGGCGCGCGAGCGCGCCCGATGAAGACCACGGAAGCCAAGATCACCCCAAAAAAGAACGCCCATAACAAGGGTGCTGCTTGGGCCAGCAGCATCCTCACCACCGGCGCCAGCGCGATGATCCCGGCACCCATGCCTGCGGCTAAGCTGAGAAGAAAGCCAAGATTATGCTGTTGCCAAAATGCTTGGGGATGACGCAGTAAACCGATGGACTGCGGGCCAAAGCTTGCCAGCGCCGTTACCAATTNACTGTAGATGCCGGTGACGAAGGCAATGGTACCGCCAGATATGCCGGGCACCAGTTCAGCCAAGCCCATACAAACTCCGCGCAGCGCGACTCCTATAGGCGTCGTTTGCGTCGGCTCGGATGTTGCTGGGGAGATATCGGATTCTTGCATGGGCGCTCAGCGTGCAGAGGTGCCTGACAATAGCGGCACAAATTTGACCCGATCATGCACGCGCTCTTCAAAACCCTCTGGGGTTCGATCGATAACAATCAACTCTTGAATCGCATCATCGCCAACCGGCACGATCAGCCGCCCACCAACCGCAAGCTGCTCTCGTAACGCCTCCGGCACCGCCGGCGGTGCAGCNGTTACCATAATGCCATCGAAGGGCGCATGAGCCTGCCATCCGCCATAGCCATCNCCATGCTTGAGCGAAACATTCTTAATCGACATTGCCGCAAGCCTACGCTTGGCTCTAGTNGTAAGGGCNGAGATTCGTTCTATGCTGTACAGGCGTTTACACAGTTGCGCTAAAACCGCTGTCTGATAGCCAGAACCGGTACCCACCTCGAGTACTTGCTGAGGCTTTACCTCACTTAGAAGCTGGCTCATCAGCGCAACGATAAAAGGCTGCGAAATCGTTTGATTATGGCCAATCGGCAATGCGGTATCTTCATAGGCACGATGCGCCATGGCTTCGTCGACAAAAATATGCCGAGGCACGCTACCCATACACGCTAACACTTCAGTATTGTCGATGCCCTGCTCACGCAGCCGCGCAACCAATCGGTCCCGGGTTCGTTGAGAGGTCATACCAATACCCTGCAGGTCGAATTCTGTCACCGACTTTGATCCTTGAGTTCAAAACAGTGTTGCAACATCACTGTTGCATATGCGCCAGGCGGCAGGCCAAAACTAAGCTCAAGAATAGCCTCGGCTGGATATTGTGCAAAGCTAAAGTTCGATGGCACCGCCAGCAGCGAACGCAGGCCACGATTGACCCCAGCCATCTCTAAGCCATGACAGAGCGCCTGCTCTGCATGCACCGCAGCGCTCTCTATTGCNANAGCTTGATCAGTAAAAGGCGAACGGCCGCGCCCCCACAGCGATGCCACCAATTGCTCCTGCAAATCGCCGGCTACCGGGGTAGACAGGCAGCCCTGATATTCGCGCGCTGCCAAAATAAGATTGAATATATGACTGCGGGCTACCGATAAATATAGNCCCCTGCGTGCTTTGTTCACCCGTCGCGGCTGTCGATCCACTAACCAACGCTTTGCCGCAGCTAGGTTATCGTTACCGAAGCGCTGAGGCCCAAAGTAATTGGCAAACGGTTGTGCCAACTTTGGCATTAGCGGCAGCGCATGGTTCAAATCGCAGCCCAAACGGATTATGAAATCGTTATGGTGATGTTCACCGCGNCGCAGCTTGCGGATGTGACGCCCNCTCTNGAGGCAACGGAAATATTGATCACTTGCAGCTNTNTGCGGCTGTTTCAATTCTGCTTCGATAGCATCGTCNGGGGTGACGATACTGAACCACTGGCGGGTGATCGCACATTTATCCTTGAGGCCAGCATAGCCTATGTCTTGGGGCCGCACCGAGTAATGCCGCGCTAACTCAGCCGCTACCGCAGCCGTATTCATATTGCGCTTTTCTATNTAGAGATAGCGATGCTCTCCAGAATCGGTAAAGGCCCACCCTAGGCTTTCATTAACCCGCCAATCCTCTGGCCGCGCCTTGATCGTGGCGCGCGGAAATTCAGCNACTGAATCCGCCACCATACTCCTAGGGGTTGGCTTCATCGGGTATTAGNTAGAACACTTCGCCTTTTTTCACCAACCCCAATTCACTACGTGCACGCGCTTCAAACGCGGCCTTTCCAGACTGCAGNGCTACGACTTCGGCAATCATTTTGCGGTTGCGTTGCTGCAACTGTTCCATGCGCGCTTTTTGCTCAGCCACTTGGCTGGCGAGTCTTTGCTGGGCCATAGCGCCGGACTGACCAAACCAGATTTGATACTGCAACCCAGCTAAAAGTATCAGCAATACAGCGGATAAAATTTTCATCCCCAGCCCTCTCAGCAGCCTTAGTTGGCTTGGCCGTAAATCGCTGCACGCCCAGGATATAGCGCCTGCTCTCCCAAGAAGGCTTCAATGCGCAACAACTGGTTATATTTTGCGACTCGGTCAGACCGGCATAACGACCCCGTTTTTATTTGCCCNGCGCCNGTTGCAACGGCCAAGTCAGCGATTGTGGTGTCTTCAGTTTCTCCNGAACGATGNGAGATTACACTGGTAAAGCCAGCGGTATTCGCCATATCAATCGCCTGAAGCGTCTCGGTAAGCGTACCAATTTGATTAAATTTAATGAGGATTGAGTTNGCAACACCTTCCTCGATGCCGCGCTGGAGGATTCGTGTATTGGTTACGAATAGATCATCGCCCACGAGCTGGGTACTTGCCCCCAATTTCTCAGTCAGNGCTTTCCAGCCGGCCCAATCACTCTCATCCATACCGTCCTCAATTGACACAATGGCATGCTCGCTACAAAGCTCGGCTAAGTAGTCAACAAAGCCATTGGCATCAAAGGCTTTGTTCTCGCCACTTAGACGATATTCACCTGCGCTATAGAACTCGGACGCAGCGCAATCCAAGGCCAAGGTAACATCGCGGCCAATCTCATAACCCGCTGCGGTAACCGCCTGGGTAATGACCTCTAACGCCTGAGCATTCGATTCTAGGTTAGGTGCAAACCCCCCTTCGTCACCGACCGCCGTAGACAGCCCTAACTTTTGCAGATGTTTTTTCAGATGGTGGAATATTTCCGTACCACAGCGCAGCGCCTCGGAAAACGTATCCAATCCTACGGGTTGAACCATGAACTCCTGAATGTCGACGTTGTTATCCGCATGCTCCCCGCCATTGAGGATATTCATCATTGGTACCGGCATGCGCATCGTGGGCGTACCTGCCAAGGTATTGATGTGTTGAAATAATTGCTGCTGGGATGCTGATGCTGCGGCCTTACAGGCAGCCAAGGAAACCGCCAAGGTCGCATTGGCGCCGAGTCGTCCTTTGTTGTCGGTGCCATCCAGCGCCACGAGCGCCTCATCTAGCGCTTGTTGCTCGTGACTATCATGTCCTACAAGCCGGGCATTGATCTCACCGTTGACGAAAGCAACCGCCTGACTGACGCCCTTGCCCATATAGCGTCCAGCGTCACCGTCGCGTAATTCAAGGGCTTCACGGCTGCCCGTCGAAGCTCCGGAGGGCGCGGCCGCGCGTCCAATGTGGCCACTGTCTGTTAAAACATCTGCCTCTACTGTCGGATTACCTCGGGAATCAAGGATTTCCCGTGCCGTAACCGAAACTATCTTGCTCATCGTGCTCCTCCAGAAGCCGAGGTTGAATTTATTTCGTCAGATCAGCCACTTGATCTTCAAGGCGGGGCTGACTTTTCACCACTTTGTCGATATCTATAAGTTGCTGCATGAGTGCTTTGACCTTAGTCAGCGGCCACGAATTAGGACCATCAGACAGTGCCTTAGTCGGATCGGGGTGACATTCCATAAATACCCCAGCAACGCCGGCAGCCACAGCAGCACGCGCCAGCACTGGCACCATTTCTCGCTGCCCACCCGAAGCATTACCCAGCCCCCCGGGCATTTGCACCGAATGAGTCGCGTCGTAGACCACCGGGCAACCCGTTTGCCGCATCAATGATAAAGAGCGCATATCAGATACCAGATTGTTGTAGCCGAAACTGGCACCACGTTCGCACACCATAATCTGTTGGTTACCCGTCGACTTCGCCTTATTCGCAACCTGCAACATATCTAAGGGCGCCAAAAACTGGCCTTTCTTAATATTTACTGGCACACCCTGAGAGCAAACATTGACAATAAAATTGGTCTGACGAGATAGAAATGCCGGGGTCTGCAAGACGTCCACAACGCTGGCAACTTCATTTAGTGGCGTATCTTCGTGAACATCAGTTAGTACTGGCATCCCGAGCTCGTCCTTTACCCGCTGCAAGATGCGCAAGCCCTCTTCAATCCCAGGCCCGCGATAACTGTCGATTGACGAGCGATTCGCTTTATCAAAGGAGCTTTTAAAAATTACCGGTACGCCGAGTTCGTCACCGATTTTCTTCAGCTCGCTGGCGGTATCCAAAATCAGCGTTTCGGTTTCAATGACACAAGGCCCGGCTATAAAAAACAGCGGCGCCTCATCTCCAACCGTAAAATCGCATAATTGCATGGCTAAACCTCCAGGTTTTATGCTTTATTTTACCGCGGCCGCATGGGCCAGGCCTGCTTCTACAAAACCTGTAAATAACGGATGCCCATCTCGCGGCGACGAAGTAAATTCAGGGTGGAACTGACATGCGATAAACCAAGGATGGTCCTGTAACTCGATCATCTCCACCAATTCTCCGTCCTCAGACTTGCCAGCAACCACCAGGCCATTGGCAGTCAGTCGGTCCAGATAACGATTATTGACTTCATAGCGATGTCGATGCCTTTCGCGAACGATACGGTCACCATAAACCTGCTCTGCTAAACAGCCTTGGTTTAGCACACACACTTGTTCACCCAAGCGCATCGTGCCGCCCAAATCGCTGTCTTCATTGCGCTGTTCGACCTGGCCGCTTTCATCAGTCCACTCGGTAATCAAACCAATCACCGGATGATCGGTAGCTATGTTGATTTCGGTACTGTGGGCGCCAGTTAGGTCGGCGCAATTACGAGCAACATCGATCACGGCTGCATGCATGCCATAACAAATACCCAAATAGGGGATTTTTTGCTCTCTTGCATAGCCCGCAGCGAGGATCTTGCCTTCAAAGCCACGCTCGCCAAAACCACCAGGCACTAGGATCGCATCAGCGTCCTCAAGCAAGGTTACGCCTTCGCGCTCTAGGGTTTCAGCGTCCAAATACCGGATATCTATCTTAGTGCGAGTTTGAATCCCCGCATGGGTCAAGGCCTCGATCAGGGATTTATAGGCATCGAGGAGTTCTAAATATTTTCCAACGAAGGTGATCTGTAAGCTTTGCTGGGGATTTAACTGCGCATCAACGACGCGCTCCCAGCTGCTCAGATCCGCAGGCGGGCAGTCGAGCTGCAACTGCTCAACAACGTAATCATCCAAACCCTGCTTATGCAGCTCAATAGGACCCTGATAAATGGTGTCAATGTCGACCAAGGGGATAACCGCGCGTTCTTCAACATTTGTGAATAGGCCTATCTTATTGCGCTGGGACTGCGGAATACGCGCCTCTGAGCGACAGACCAAGATGTCCGGCTGCAGGCCAATAGAGCGAAGCTCTTTCACCGAGTGCTGGGTCGGTTTAGTTTTTATTTCACCCGCCGTGCGCAGATATGGGACCAGCGTCAGATGAATCAGTAGAGCACGGTTGCGACCGACTTCCATACGCAACTGACGAATCGCTTCAAGAAACGGTTGCGATTCGATATCACCCACGGTACCGCCGGTTTCAACAATCAGCACATCCACATCTTCGGTAACCAGCATAATGCGCCGCTTGATCTCATCGGTGATATGGGGAATGACCTGTACCGTACCACCCAAGTAATCACCACGGCGCTCACGACGAATCACCTCAGCGTATATGCTGCCGGTGGTAATGTTGTTATTCCGAGTCATGCGCGCCCGGGAAAAGCGCTCGTAGTGGCCAAGATCGAGGTCGGTCTCGGCACCATCTGTGGTAACGAAAACCTCGCCGTGCTGCACTGGGCTCATGGTTCCTGGATCAACGTTGATATACGGATCCATCTTCAAAACATTGACACGTAGGTCTCGGGCTTCAAGTTGCGCTGCGAGCGAGGAAGTCAATATTCCTTTCCCCAGCGAGGAAACCACACCACCGGTCACAAAAATAAAACGTGTCATAGGACTCCATCCGGACTCCAAGCATCACAAATATGGTCGGGTATCGATCACAAAGGTGCTTGGGAAGATGGAGTTGCAAGATAGCAAAAGCGCCCCTTAACCACAATCATTACCATGATTCCCGGCACTATTTTATCTGCGCATGGCTGTGCTGAGACAACCCACGCGATCGGCCTCATTTAACAGTTAGCAATCGGCAATAATCAGCTTTGGCGGCACCGTCAGCTGGATCGCCAAAGCGCTCACTGAGNGCGAGGGTCGACACGGCNACGACTTCGTTTTGCCAAATCAGCAGNGGTATTGCTTGTCGACGCCAGGGCGGCACATCNAGGTCGCGCAACACCTCCTTAATNTCTACCTGCCGGCCGCGCCAGCGCATANTNAGATCCTTGCGACGCGNGCNTANACACAANGNGCCGGGGCTGTAAAAGCCNTTCTNATGACCCGCAGCNACTTCTTGCAAAGTCCAATGCTGNCCTGCGAACTCGGCAACGCCGCCGGCTTGCAAGGACACNGGCNGCGCNTCGGCGGCACGCGCATANGCGGACAAGTCGGCTTCGTAATAAAAATGATCACGCCAACCCAATAGCGCGCAGTCAGCTGCTATATCCAGCCGACTGGCGGTGCCTTGCCGAATTTGACGACAGAACTCATCAAGGGCTTTATCAGTGACCTTAAAATGGCCTCGCAATTCAAGAAAAATACGCAACCAGGTCCGTTGGCTGAGCTCAGACTCTGGCAATTCGGCAAAGCTCACCCGATCGCCATAGGTTTGCAGCAACTCATGCAATAACGCATTTTGCCCCTGCTGCCATGTCGTCACTCTCTGTACGGCTTGGCCGAGAGATGGCCAACGCTGCATCAGCAACGGCATAATGCGGTGCCGCAAAAAATTGCGAGTTAACGCCTCATCGCGATTGCTCGGATCCTCGATCCAGGCAAGCCCCTGCTGCTGCAAATAATCAAGCACCTGCTGCCGTGTAAAGGCTAATAAGGGTCGCAAAAAATCGGCTTCACCAAGCCGGCCACTAACGCGCATGGGTAACAAACTACGGCCCTGCAACAGCCGCATAAAGACGGTCTCGAGCTGATCTTGACTGTGATGACCCAGCAATAACGTCTCGTCAGTCTGTAATTGACTGGCAAAAAATTTATACCTAGCCTCACGCGCCGCGGCTTCAACATTGCCCGGCACTAAATCCAAGCTGCCTACGACCAGCTCAACTCCCAATTGCTCACACAGGCGCTCGCAGTGCTCTACCCATTCCGGGGCTTGNGGATGGAGGCTATGATTGCCATGCAATGCCCGCACGTTCGCCGCACCAACAACTCGGCNTGCAGCNACCAACAANGCGGTTGAGTCGGCCCCTCCACTCAGCGCTACGCAGAATTTTTGCCCAGGCCGGTGGGCAAATATCAATTCTTGTAGCTGGCTGTGTAGCTGCTGCTCAAAGGGATGCAGCTGCGTACCATCCGAACTCATGACAAGCCGTCCGCTCCGCCCGCATACTGAACTCGCACGTAGCTGTCGCCAAAGGCCGTGCGTAAGGATTGCAGCAATTCGTCACTAACCGACACCCGCCAATCGGCTCCGAGACTAATCCGACCTACTGCGCTATGACCCTGATACAGCACATGCACAGGGCAGGCCTCGCCGGCTTGCCGGTATGGACCAAGTAACGTTTTCAGACGGGTTGGCAGATCCGCCGGAGTTTCAACGTCACTAAAGTCAATCTCTAGNCCCTTGCTAAAACGCTGCCGCGCCTCATCAATATTGAGTACACGACTGCCGCGCACAGCGAGCCCCCCGCTGAACTCGTTAAACTGCACTTCTCCTTCGATCACNAGCAACTTATCTTTGTTGACCTTGGCGGCGTAGTTGTCAAAGGTCTCNCCCATCAGAGATACCTCGATACGCGCGCTGCGGTCATCCAATTGCACAAAGCACATTGGCACACCCCGACGACTTTTCGTCATGCGCACATTTACCACCATGCCAGCAATCCATTGCGGATCCTTGGCTGCCTTTAAATCGTTCAGGCGGCGCCGGCAAAATTGCCGTAACTCCTGTTCATATTCTTGTATCGGATGCCCGGTAAGAAATAATCCAAGGGTTTCTTTCTCGCCATTTAGACGCTCAAGAGAGGCCATGGTCGCGGCATTGTCAACGGGGGCACAACTTTGCGCGCCGCCTTGCTGCATACCGCCGAACAAATCCGCAATACCCGCCGCTTGATCACGCGCTGTTTGCTCTGCACCTTGAACAGACCTCGGCACCTGTTCCAATAACCGTGCCCGAGTTTGATTAAGATCTTCGCCGGCCAGCGCAAAATCATCCATGGCACCTGCGCAAACCAAAGCCTCAAGCACTCGTTTATTGGCTTTCTTGCTGTCGACACGATGACAAAAATCATCCAGATCTTGAAACGGTCGCTCTTTACGGGCCTCCATGATGGCAGCCACTGGCCCTTCGCCAACGCCGCGCACAGCCCCTAGTCCATAAACTACGGCGCCCTCTTTAACCGTAAAGCGATGATCGCTGTCGTTGACACTCGGTGGTCGCAGCGGCAACTGCATACGACGCACTTCCTCAATAAGCACTACGACACGATCGATATTCTGCATATCGGCCGACAGGTTAGCCGCCATAAATTGTGCGGGGTAGCGCGCCTTGAGCCAGGCCGTATGCACACTGACCAAGGCGTAAGTTGCCGAGTGGGACTTGTTAAAGGCATAGCCTGCAAATTTCTCCATCAGGTCGAAAATTTCGTTCGCCAGTTTCGGCGCGATATCNTGCTCACCCGTGCCGTGCAGAAACTGCTCACGCACTTTGGCCATTTCCTCGGCTTTCTTCTTACCCATCGCTCGGCGTAATAAGTCTGCTTGACCCAACGAAAAGCCGGCCAGCACCTGAGCGATCTGCATCACCTGTTCCTGATACAAGACCACGCCATAAGTGGATTCCAGCACCGGTTGTAAACTTGGATGGGGATAAGCCACCGCCGCCTTACCATGCTTGCGGTCAATGTANTCATCCACNGCNCCTGACTGCAGTGGNCCNGGNCGGAACAGCGCCACCAAGGCAATAACATCGTTAATACCGTCTGGCAGCAGGCGCCGAATGAGATCTTTCATACCTCTGGATTCCAGCTGGAATACCCCAGTGGTTTCAGCAGCTCGCAACAACTTAAACGCCGCCGGATCATCAATAGGAATGTCTTCAACTTCGAGCGCGGACTCGCCCTGCAGCTGTCGATGTTGGTTCACTAACTCTAAGGTCCAATCTACGATTGTCAGAGTCTTCAAACCAAGGAAGTCAAACTTCACCAGACCGGCGCGCTCAACGTCGTCTTTATCGTACTGCGAAACTAAACCACTGCCCGAATCTTCCGTGTAGAGCGGTACAAAGTCTGTTAGGGCCGAAGGTGCAATAACTACACCCCCTGCATGCCGGCCAACGTTGCGGACAATGCCCTCGAGCTTATAGGCCATGTCCATAATTTCACTGACTTCTTCATTCGCGGCAACAAAGTCAGCCATCTCCTGACTTTCTTCCATGGCTTTAGTGAGGGTCATCCCCACCTCGAAAGGAATCAGCTTGGATAATTTATCGGCCAGGCTATAAGGCTTACCCTGAACACGCGCAACATCACGCACCACGGCTTTCGCTGCCATAGTGCCGAAGGTAATAATCTGACTCACCGCTTCAACACCGTACATGTCACTGACGTGCTGAATCACTCGATCTCGCCCCTCCATACAGAAGTCCACATCGAAGTCCGGCATCGACACCCGTTCGGGGTTTAGGAAGCGCTCGAAAAGCAGGTCATATTGCAACGGGTCTAGATCAGTAATACCCAACGCATAAGCAACCAGAGAGCCTCCACCTGAGCCACGGCCAGGCCCCACAGGAATATTGTTCTGTTTTGCCCAGGCAATGAACTCCATCACAATCAAAAAGTATCCAGCAAAACCCATTTGATTGATGACATCGAGTTCAAACTGCAAGCGCTCTTGATAGTCGGCTTCAGTCCACTGATCTGCTGGGCCGCCTGCGGCTAAACGCTTGCTCAGCCCCTCAGAAGATACCTGCAAAAGGTATTGTTCCGGAGTTTGCTGGTCTGGGATCGGGTAGTCGGGAAGATAATAAGTGCCTAGGGCAACTTCTACGTTACAGCGTTTGGCAATTTCCACNGCATTAGTCAGAGCCGAAGGAATATCCTGAAATAATTCCGCCATTTCTTGTGGCGAGCGCAAGTACTGACGCTCACTGTAGCGCCGTTCGCGACGCCCATCATTGAGGGTCCGACCCTCGTGAATACACACTCGGGTCTCGTGGGCTTCGAAATCGTCCGCCTCAGCAAAACAGACGTCATTGGTAGCAACCACGCCGATGCCAGTGGACGCAGCAATAGTCAGCAAGTGCCGTAAATTTTGCTCTTCGTCCGCGCGGCCACAGCGCGTAACTTCAAGGTAATAGGCATCGCCGAACTCACCTTGCCAGCGTTTTGCACGCTCTTCTGCTTGAGCTAAATCTCCGTTGTTCAGCAACGACCACAGATGCCCGCGCACCCCACCGGATAAGACAATTAGACCCGATTTAGCCGCAAAAATTTCTTGTTCACATAACACGCCACGTTGGGCAGTGGTGGTATAGCTGGCGGAGATCAGCGCCAACAAGTTACGGTAACCTTGTAGATCTCGTGCCAGCAGCAGCACCCGCTCAGCACTGTCCTGAGGCGTCTCCTGAACCAGAACCTCCGCACCCATAATGGGCTTCACACCCTGCCCCATGCAGGCTTCAAAAAACTTAACCAAGGCAAACAAGTTATTACGGTCCGTCAGAGCGACTGCTGGCATCCCAGCTGCTGCCGCCCGTCCAACCAAGTCTTTTACTTTAAATAGACCGTCCGCGAGGGAGTACTCGCTATGCACATGCAGATGGACAAATTCAGTTGACGCTAAACTCATACCCCGCCGCCTGCGGCAAATGCCTTCTGTACTGGCGCAAAACTGCGTCTATGCACCTCGCAAGGACCAAGCTCTGCGAGCGCCTGCAAATGCAACTTAGTTGGGTAGCCTTTGTGTTGTTCAAAGCCATAACCGGGAAAGCGCGTAGCGAGTTGCACAAGCTGTCGATCCCGCGTCACCTTCGCAACGATTGAGGCAGCACTTATTGCCGCAACACGTTGATCGCCTTTGACGATTGCGTGGGTCGGCAAACCAAAATCAGGAGTTTTGTTACCATCGACTAGAACAGTGTCCGGCACGACAGACAAACCCGCCACCGCGCGCTGCATCGCCAGATGACTCGCCACCAGCACGTTAAGACTATCGACTTCCGCCACACTGGCGCTGCCCAGTGACCAACTGAGCGCCTGGGCGCAGATATTCTCTGCCAATCGTTCCCGTGCCTTGTCAGATAACCGCTTTGAGTCTCGCAAGCCACTGATCGGAGCATTGGCATCCAGAATTACCGCGCAGGCCACAACATCTCCCGCCAGCGGCCCGATCCCCACTTCATCGACACCGGCCACTAGCCCATAAGGTGACACATCAATCGGCTCTAATTTTTGCTGTCGCTGGGACAACGCTCCTCCGCTCGTACTCGGGTTTAGGCGTTCAAGCTTAGCGCACACCGCGGTTTCATTTGTAGGGTAATTTACCCTTTGCGCGACTCTAGCAGCTGTAAAACTTCTTGGGCCGCAGTAGCGCTAGCACCGCGACCTGAAGCACCACTNCGCAACTGCTGATGCATTTCCGCGAAGACACCTTGGCGATCGCTCGCGGTCGTTGTTTCGTCGAGCTGTGACAACAGCGCTTGCGCAAGTGCTGCGGGCGTAGCCGCATCCTGTATCAGTTCTGGCACAAGTTCTGTGCCNGCCAAAATATTTGGTANCGCGATGTAGGGCGTACTAACAAGACGACTGGCAATCGCGTAGCTAAGAGTCCCCAGCTTGTAACTCACCACCATTGGACGCCCCAGTAACATCGCTTCTAAGGTGCTGGTTCCAGACTTAATAAGCGCAGCATCTGCCGCGATTAATGCGGCACGCGCATCGTTGTCGATCAGGTTTATCGACAGGTCGGCAAACTGCGGCAACAGCGCCTCTATCTGACTGCGGCGAGCCGCATTCACACATGGAATCACCGCACTGATCCGACGCTGGGGAAGTTCTTCGCGCAACACCCGCAGAGCCATCAAAAAGGGTTCAAGCATCAAGGCAACTTCGCTGCTGCGACTGCCCGGGAGCACCGCAATAACAAGTTCTTGGGAATCAATTTTNAACTGTTGCCGACAGCGCAGACGCGCGACGGCACTGCCCGCATCAGGTTCTATCGCTTCCGCTAGCGGGTGCCCGACAAAGACCGCACGTAGCGGCAGACCGGCATAGAATTGCGGCTCNAAGGGGTACAAACAAAAGAGTAAATCCGCACACTGAGCGACTTTCTTGGTGCGTCCCTTGCGCCAAGCGTAAACCGAAGGACTTACATAGTGCGCAGTGGCGATGCCCAGTTTGCGTAGGCGCCTTTCCAACAAAAAATTGAATACATTGAAGTCGATACCGATGAAGACGTCGATACCTTCATCTTTGAATGTCTGCGCAAGCTGCCGGTACAGCCGCCACAGTTGGGGCAATCGCAATAAGGGTTCTTTAAATCCATTGACAGCTAACGAGTCGAAAGGCGCTAGGGAACGCAAACCCTGAGNCATCATCGCAGGACCGCCAACACCNACAAATTCAACCGNCCCTGCAGATCCAAGCNGCTGGCGCAAAGCCGACATAAGACCAGCCGCTAAGTTGTCGCCTGAGGGTTCACCGGCCAGCAGGCCTATTTTGATGGTCATGACTGAGATCAGCCTACTTAGTGGTTACTCCGGCCCCGAATGATACCCTTCGCCGAAGCCTCCACGGATGCCACAAAGCGCTCTACTTCCGCAGATTGCTGGCGTGGCAGTGCCAGTTCCTCTATGGCTTCGCTGACACGCAAACCCTTTCTATAGACTGTTCTATGGGCCTGCTTCAGCAGATCAATGGTTTCGCTACTGTAGCCTCTGCGCTTCATACCCTCGGTATTCATACCCACCGCAAAGGCCGGATTTCCAGACACTGTCATATAGGCTGGCACATCCTTGGTTACCATACTCATCGCCGCAATGTGGGTGAAGGCACCAATCTTGCGAAACTGCGGCACCCCAACATAGCCGCCAAAGTTCGCATAATCGCCGACCTCTACATGACCCGCCAATGAGGCGTTATTCGCCATAATGACGTGATCTCCGACAATACAGTCGTGGCCAACGTGAACNTAAGCCATAAGCAGGCAATGACTGCCCACCNCAGTACGACCGATACCGCCCTTATCCATACCGCGATGAATGGTGACCCCTTCCCGAATGATCGTATGGGCACCAATCTCAAGAGTGGACGCTTCTCCGGCATAGGCTAAGGCAGGCGTATCTTCACCAACACTGGCAAATTGATAGATTTTCACCCCTTCACCAATTCTGCACGGCCCCTTGATAATGACGTGTGAAGCCACATCCACGTTATCCGCCAATTCGACCCCGGGACCGATAATCGACCACGGTCCGATGCGTACACCCGCGCCGAGTTTGGCACTCGGATCGACGATTGCACTGGCGTGGATCATGACGCAGCAGTTCCGTCAGTAATTTGCTCCACCACAGACAGACTGGCGGAACAGGCAAGATCCCCATCGACATGGGCCTCGCACTCGAATTTAACCATCATTGCCCGTTGCGCCACTAAGCGGCTATGCAGTTCTAACTGATCACCCGGCACCACCGGTCGGCGAAAGCGGGTTTTATCTACCCCGCCAAAGAGATAATTACGCCCATCTTTGGGGCGCGTACCCATTGTCTCAAAGGCCAAAACTCCGGAAATCTGCGCCATAGCTTCAAGTATCAGCACACCCGGCATAATGGGCTGCTCAGGGAAGTGCCCGGTGAACATGGGCTCGTTGAAGGTAACGTTCTTGTAGCCACGAATGAATTCGCCTTTTACAACTTCGGTCACCCGATCCAGTAATAGGAACGGGTATCGATGAGGCAAATAGTCAAACAGATCCGTGATTGTTTTTACGTCGCTCATTGCCCTTGCTCCCGCTCCTCTAACGCTTTTACTCGCTTGAATAATTCACTCAATTTGCCGAAACGTGCGGCGTTCCGTAACCAGTGACCATGTTCACTGGCCACTACCCCGCTGGAGTATACGCCGGGCTTGTCAATGGATTGAGTAATTGTGGTCATCACGCTAATGGTAACGCCATCGCATAGGGTNATGGGGTTTTTACCNCCAATCCCGACACCCCCGGCAATCACACAGTGCTTGCCAATAACCGTACTACCNGCCATGCCCGCACAACCNCATATGATGCTGTGGGCCCCAATACGACAGTTATGCCCAATATGCACTTGATCATCCATCTTTACGCCGTCTTCGATCACCGTATCGTCTATCGCGCCGCGGTCTATGGTGGTGCCAGCGCCGATGCGCACGTTGGCGCCTATTACGACACCACCTAATTGTTCTATCGGCTGCAGATGACCATTTTGGTCGGGGGTATAGCCGAACCCAGACGATCCAACAACTGCACCACTGTGAATTACCGAGCGGGGGCCAATGCTGACGTTCGCATAGACGCTGACATTGCTCATAATCACGACATCATCGCCAACACTGACACCATCACTGATGCTGACATTCCCGTGCACCGTTACCCCAGCGCCGATTACCGAATTGGCGCCAATGACAACGTGTGGGCCAAGGCATGCCGAGGGGGCTATTGATGCTGTNGGGTGCACAACCGCCGTTGGATGTATGCCAGGATCTATCGCCAACGGCGTTGCGAATAATGACGTTACCCGAGCAAAGGCCAAGTACGGCTGCTCTACGACTAGGGCGACGCTTGGGCATTGCTGCAGATCTTGCGCCGAAACAATAACTGCACTGGCCTTGGTATCCGGGAGTAGCGATCGGTAAGCGGCACTGGATAGGTGACTGAGTTGCCCAGCTTGGGCATTACCCAGCGACGCCAAACCGCTAATGGGTGTCGCCGCCANCGCCGTAATATCCGCTCTCTCTGCTAACGCATCTGCAACGGCTATTTGCGCGCCCAAATGCTCAGCTATTTCCCCTAGTTCGAGTGATGTTGCCATCAACGNCGACTCAATCCCAGGCGAGTCGCGCCCAGCTTAGTCGCGGGCTTCGTTAAGCTTTTCTACAACTCGGCGCGTGATGTCGTGCTTGTCGTTGGCGTATTGCAACGAATTCGGCGCCAAAATCATATCGATCTGGTCGATCTGGATAAGATCTTTTAGCACGCGATCGTACTTTGGCGCTAACGTTTGCAGGATTTCTTGGCGCTTATCTTGAGCTGTCTTTTGTAGCTTTTGCGAACCAAACTGCAGGTCTGCCTGCATGCTCTCGATATCTTTGACGATTTTGCGCTTATCGCTATCGCTTAATATTTCCCCATCCTTTTGCAGCTTGGTTTGCTGCTCTTGGATCTGTTCGGCCATGCTGCGCAATTCGCTTTGCTCAGACTCCATTTCTTTATTGGCCGCGTCCACGAGGACCTTACCCTCGTCGCTTTCAAGAATCGCGCGAACGGGATCCAATACCACGATCTTCATTTCCGCGACGGCAGCTGGGGCCATTGCCATGCTTGCCAACACCAGCATTGCCATTAAATTCTTGATCATTGATCTCTCCTAGTTACACATTGTCAGCCGACGAGCGGCGCATTCTATACCAGCTCGGCTAGAATGTACGCCCGAGTTCAAATTGAAACATTTCTTTTTCATCAAAGGGTTGGGTCTGGAACGGCTTTGCGAAACTAAAGCTCAACGGCCCCATGCCACTCAACCAACTGACGCCAATACCCACCGAGTAGCGCATATTCTCCGAATCAAAATCAAAGCAATTCACGCTCACCGTTGGGCAATTGGTATTAAATACATTACCCGCGTCGACGAATATGGCCGGCCGGAATTGCCTATTATCGTCCACAAAGGGCATTGGGAAAATCAACTCAGCAGTCGCTTCGAGCAGCAAATTTCCGCCAAAGGGATCGCCATCCCTGTCACGGAAGTAGATCGGGTTACCGTTTTCATCTAAGGGCGGTGTACTGCGAGGGCCCAGTGTTGAATTTTCGAACCCGCGGATAGATCCAAAACCGCCACCATAAAAATGTTCGTAAAAAGGCAGTCCAGGCGTGTCGCCATAGCCTCCGCCATAACCCAGCTCTGTGCGCAACCGTAAAGTCCAGCTGTTGGTGATTGGGAAGTATCGTTCACCGTTGTATATGAACTTGTAAAACTGCAACTCACTGCCCGGCACCGATATCTCTGCAGCAATGGATTGAGAACTTCCGCGATCAGCAAAAATGCCGCGATTTAACGTTGACCTACTCCATGAAACATTGGCCTTCAGATTCACCGAAGTAGAACCGTTGATTTCAATAAATTCTGAAATTTCCTGAGCCGCGTAATACCCCTCAGTAATCTCCGTATATTCCGCCAGCACACCGAAGTTTATGCGCTGGGTCTCACTGATAGGCAANCCGAAGTTCACCCCNACGCCNGCCGCATCNGTGCTNTANCGNGCGATATTGCGNGCNTCGTANTCNAGNCGGCGCAGAAACACNTTGTAGCCACGACTNATNCCNTCCATTGTGAAGTACGGNTCGAAGTAATTGAAATTCACCGACTTTTGGAATTGCGATAAGCTCAAGCCNACATTGAGACTGTTCCCAGAGCCCTGCAGGTTGGACTGTTGATAGTTGCCNCCGATAATCAGNCCGTAGCCCTGGGAGTACGCGAGGGTTCCGGAGATGGATCCAGACGGCTGCTCCTCAACAGTGAAATTAACGTCNATTTGGTCGTCCATGCCNGGGACTTGAGGGGTTTCTACCTCAACCCCTTTGAAGTAGCCCAGCCGCTCCAAGCGCACCTTGGTCAAATCAATTTGCGCGGTGGACGCCCAACCGCCTTCCATTTGCCGCGATTCCCGCCGCATTACCTCGTCTTGGGTCANGGCATTACCCGTAAACGAAATTCTTCGTACATAGGCGCGTTTGCCTGAATCGACGAAAAACTCAACATCCACCGTCTGATCGTCATTTAGTTTTGGCACGCCNCTGGCAGTAGCAAAGGTAAAGCCGCCATTACCTAGGGCATTCGTGAGGCGCTCTTCAGTGGCCGTAATCAAGGCTTGGGAGAAAGTCTGGCCTTCTTGCACAATGATTAACCGACGCAAATCCTCAGCTTTAACATCGCCGAGTTCGCCGACCAAGTTAACCTTGCTGACCTCATAGATGTCGCCTTCATCCACGGCAATGCTAATGTATACCTGCTGACGGTCAGGAGTGATGCTGACTTGAGTCGATTTGATATCGAAGTCGGCATAACCACGGTCTTTGTAAAAGGCTTCTAGTGACTCCAANTCACCTGAAAGCTTCTCGCGGGAGTATTTGTCGTCGTTTTTATAAAACGACAATAGGCTCGGATGTTTAAGCTCTAATGCATCCAATAGCTCTTCTTGAGAAAACAATTCTGCTCCCACCACGTTGATGTGGCGTATTCCTGAGCTTTTACCTTCTTCAATAATGATCTTAACGTTGACCCGATTACGCGGCAGATCCTCNATATCGGTTTCGATACTTGCGCCATAGCGCCCTTGAGCGACATATTGACGCTCTAATTCCAGACCCATGCGTTCTAGCGTAACCTGTTTGAAAATTTCGCCTTCTTTCAGGCCTTGCTCTGCGAGCCCCCCAAGTAAGGCTTCCGACTCAATCGCCTTATTACCTTCTAATACAATGGATTCAATCGCCGGCCGCTCTACTAGCGTTACGATTAATACGCCACCGTCCCGCGCCAACTGAATGTCTTCGAAATAGCCNGAGCGAAATAACGAACGCATGGTCGAACGAATCGCTAAGCTATCAAGTGCATCACCTACGGTGACGGGTATTAGATTAAAGACCGTACCCGCAGACACTCGTTGAAGGCCCTGCAAGCGCACATCTTCCACCAAAAATCGTCCATCCATCTGGAAATCTTCAGCAGGCTGATTGGCAGCCGTCGCCACGCCAGTAGTGAACAACGCCATCAGCAACAGNGTTACCCTGAGTGAGATCTTTCGGCCAAACACCAAAGTCAAAGTGTGCAAAATTATTTCCCGTCTTAGTTCGCAGAGCGAACGGTTAGCCAAATAGCCGCGTTAAATCGTTAAATGTGACCAGCACGAACATTATTCCTACCAGCAATAGTCCNAACTGCGCTGCGCCCTGCTGCAAGCCATCGGAGACCGGAGACCCCTTTACGGCTTCGATCACGATAAATACCACCTGCCCACCATCCAATAATGGCACGGGGAGTAAATTCAAAACACCCAAAGAGATACTCATCAGCGCCATAACACCAAAAAACATCTGCCAGCTGGTTTTCACNGTNTCCCCAGCGATCTGCGCAATACCCACCGGACCGACCAGGTTTTGCACAGACAAAAGACCGGCGATCATTTTTTTCAGCATGCTCAATGTCATCACCGTCTTATCGACCGTTTCGACGCAGCCTTTCCACAACGCCTGCAAGGGTGTAAATCGCACCTCGATGACAGCTGGGCTAACACCGAGAAAACCGACGGTCTCTCCCGCTGCAGTCGTGCGCGCTTCGGGGGTTACTGTTAATTGCAAAACCTGTCCCGCACGGACAACGGATAATATCAGAGGAACCTGTGGATGCTCGACAATTTCATCAACCCATTGACGCCAACTGCCGACCTCTCGATCGTTGATGCCTACCACCCAGTCGTTAGCTCGCAGGCCTGCACGACTGGCAGGAGAGCCTTCTACGACATCGCCAACAACACTCAATAAAGCCGGCTGCAAACCTAAAGATCCCAGCACATCAGGTTGCGCCTCGCCCTGTAACCAAGTATCGATCGGCACCTGCAATGTTTGCTCGCGACCGCTGCGTAAATTCTGCACCTCTAACGCGATAGCGCCACTTTCGCCGAGGCGATCACTGAGGGCCATAAGCACGCTCTGCCAGCCAGCGATTTCCCGCCCATCAACCCGCAATACCCGAGCCGGCGCGTTGAGCCCAGCCAAGGCAAGCTTCGTATCCGCTTTAGGGGCTTGGGTAGTTGGCGCATATTCCGTTGTGCCCGTCACGAAGAGCAGTGCATAAACAACCGCTGCAAGTACGAAGTTTGCCGCCGGACCGGCAACAGCGATGGCGATTTTCCACCATGCTGACAAGCTCGAATGCGCCACAGCATCAGCTGGCACCGCAGCCATACCTTGCAGGCTCGCCGCGTCATCGCGGGTATCGTACATGCGCACATAACCGCCAAGGGGAATCATTGAAAGTTTGAAGGTAGTGCCGTTCTTATCAACTCGGCTGAGCAATGCTTTGCCGAAACCAACCGAAAAACTGAGCACATGCACACCGGCAAGGCGCGCCACAATAAAGTGGCCAAACTCGTGCACCACCACCAGCACACCTAACAGACCGGCAAACGCCAACGGATATAACAACCAGTCCATCATGCTATAAGCGCCCATGCCAGAAGTGGTGCCACGGCGATAATCGAGTCGATGCGATCGAGCACACCCCCATGCCCTGGCAACAGCCCACCAGAGTCCTTTAGACCCGTTGCGCGCTTTAATAGACTCTCAAACAAGTCACCGAATATCGCCATTACGATTAGCCCGAAAGTTAGGATGACGGCATTGAATATCGACCAGCTACTGAATACAAACAGACCAGCGAGACAAATACTCGACGCCAATGTCATTCCACCCAAGGCGCCCTCCCAAGTTTTTCCCGGGCTTAGCGCGGGCGCCAATTTACGGCGTCCAAATCTGCGACCACTGAAAAAAGCTCCAACATCTGTGGCTGTGGTCAGCACTAACAACCACAGTAACCAATAATCACCTTCGGGCATTTGGCGAATAGTCACCAAACTACTCCAAGCGCCCACCATAAGCAGCTGACCCACAAGCCCAATCAGCCAGGAGCGCGTGTACAGACTGCGCCCTCGCGGATAGACCAGCACTAAGACCAGCGCCCCGAGCCAAATGACCCCAACGACTGGAACTAGCTCCGCTGCCAGCCATTGGTTTGCAAAAATAACGCCGATCAGAGCCGCATAAATGACAACGTAACCGATACGCTTGGCCTTGGTCGGCGCGTGCAAAAAACCAGACCATTCATAAACACCAGCACCGGCGGCTATCCCAAACATTAAGGCAAAGCCCCCGACCGGCAACAGAAAGATCACCACCAGAGCGAAAGCTGCCAAACACAATGCCGTGATCACTCTTCGCAGCAACATCTCGATTCCTAGGGGCGCCGCCCAAAGCGGCGTAAGCGCGCAGAAAAGGTATCCACAGCCCGACGTAGGTGACTGCCATCAAATTCTGGCCAGAACGCCTCAGTAAAATACAACTCCGTATAGGCGATATCCCAGAGCAGGAAATTACTGACTCGAAAGTCGCCGCCGGTGCGGATAAGCAAGTCGGGTTCGGGCAGATCACCTAAGGACATATGCTGGTGGAGCAAACTTTCATCAATGTCGGCGACAGCGACTTCACCGCTTTGCACTTGCAGCGCCAGCTGTTTCGTAGCCTCAACGATATCCCAGCGCCCTCCATAATTTACCGCGACATTGAGATTAAGACGTTGGTTGTGCTGGGTCAGCGCCTCACATTCATCCATCATGGCCGCAATGTCCGGGGCGAAACGGCTGCGATCGCCAATAATGCGCAGCTTCACGCCTTGGGCATGCAGGTCTTCTAAATCAGTGCGCATGACATAACGCATAAGATCCATGAGCATGCTGACCTCGCCCTCCGGGCGGTACCAATTTTCGGTACTGAAGGCGAACAGGGTGAGGCTTTCAATACCTAACTCGACACAGGCCTCGCTAATAACCCGCACGCCCTTGGCCCCTGCTCTATGCCCCGCCGCTCCTGGCAAATGGCGTTTTTTCGCCCACCGGTGGTTGCCGTCCATGATAATGCCCACATGCTTGGGCACAGTCTCGGCACCATCAGCGGTAACGATGTCTTGTTGAGCTTGGGCTGTTGTTTCGGAGGTCATGACCGGGGTCGCGAATTTAGATTTCCATTAATTCGGCTTCTTTCGCCGCCAGTGCTTTATCAACGTCACCAACGTGCTGATCTGTCAGTCCTTGAGCACGCTCTTCGCCGCGGCGCGCATCGTCCTCTGCTGCCATTTTCTCTTTCACCAGATCACGGATATCCGCAATTGCATCGCGTCTAATGTTACGGATCGAGACCCGGCTTGTTTCCGCCTCGGCGCGCGCCTGCTTGGCAAGATCGCGCCTATTTTCTTCAGTTAGCGGAGGTAACGGCACACGCACCACATCACCACTGCCAATTGGTGTGATACCAAGATCACTGCGCAAAATAGCTTTCTCAATTTCTGGCAACAGCGGCTTTTCCCATGGTGATAACACCAAGGTTCGCGCATCTTCTACCGATATAGACGCAACTTGGTTAAGCGGCGTTGGCGCGCCGTAGTAATCTACGGTAATGCCATCTAATAGCGCTGGATTTGCCCGACCCGTGCGGATTTTCGCGAAAGCGCCTTGCAGGGCATCAAGGGTTTTACCCATCCGCTCTTTAGCATCATCAAGAATTTCGTCGATCATGGTCTTTATTCCAGAGTGTTGTGCACGCTAATCCGCTGTGCATGCAGCGCATTATGCGCCAAAACCTTGTTTACGCCAGTAGCTACGCCCATGCCTTTTGCGCTAGCTCACCGCCTCATCATCATCGACCCTTGTTCCAACTTGCTCTCCGGCCGCTAAACGGGTCAGAGTTCTGGATTCAGAAGCATCGAATACCACCAACGGCAGCGCATTTTCTTTACACAATACGATGGCGGTTAGATCCATCACAGCGAGCTCTTGCTCGAGTACCTGCTGATAGGTGATATGTTGAAAACGCTCGGCTGCCGGGTCCTTTTTCGGATCCGCAGAATAAACTCCATCGACATTCGTAGCCTTGAGAATAGCATCCACCCCCAACTCGACCGCGCGTAAACACGCCGCCGTATCGGTAGTAAAAAAGGGATTGCCAGTACCACCGGTGAGGATTACCACCTCGCCGCTGTCCATGGCTGCCTGCGCTGTGTCTCGCTGGTAGCCGTCAACCATTCCCGCCATAGCAACGGCACTAAACAAACGGCTGGCGATGCCACGACGTCGCAAAAAATCGTTTAACGCCAAGCCGTTCATTATTGTCGCCAGCATACCCATGCGGTCGCCGACCACTCGATCCATCCCAGCTTGCGCCAGATGTGCGCCACGGAACAGGTTACCGCCGCCGAGCACCACGGCTAATTGAATACCCTCCCGTACTGCTGCCTCAATCTCATCACAGTAATGCTTTAGGACCTGGGGTTCGATCCCAATGCCGGCGTCGCCGCCGAGCGCTTCACCGCTGAGCTTGAGCAGATAACGAGTCAAACTAGTCGTTACCGGCTACCTGAGCAGCAACTTCGGCGGCAAAGTCTGTTTCCTCGACCTCAATGCCCTCGCCTACCTCATAGCGGACGAAAGACAGCACTTCCGTGCCAGCGTCAGCCACCAGCTTACCGACCTTGGTATCGCCATCTTTAACGAAGGGCTGGTCTAACAAACTTACTTCCGAAAGGAATTTTTTAACCCGCCCCTCAACCATCTTGACGACGATCTCTTCAGGCTTGCCACTCTCCGCTGCCTGAGACGCAAAAATTTCCCGCTCTTTCGCCAATACGTCGGGCGCTACGTCTTCACTGCGCACAACCATGGGATTGATGGCCACGACATGCATTGCGATGTCCCGACCCAATTCAGCATTCGCCTGACCTAAATTTACCAGCGCGCCGCGACGTTGGTCGCCATGCATATATTCGCTGATCCCACCGGCAGCAGATTCCACCACTTGGCCACGACGGATGGTGATGTTCTCGCCAATTTCTTGAACCAGTGTTTCGCGCTCGGCATTCAAATCACCCGCTGCGAGTGCAGTGAGGTCACCATCCGCGGACTCGAAAAGTTGCTCGGTTACTTTTGCCACGAAAGCAATGAACTTTTCGTTCTTTGCGGCAAAGTCGGTCTCGATGTTGATCTCAACGATGGCACCTCGCGTTCCGTCTGCGGCCACGTGGATACCCAATAGACCATTTGCGGTGGTACGACCGGCTTTTTTCGCAGCCTTAAGCGCACTTTTCTTACGCAGCTCTTCAATGGCTTTTTCCATGTCGCCGTCCGCCTCGGTCAGCGCACGTTTGCAATCCATCATTCCAAGGCCAGTACGCTCTCTTAGCTCTTTGACCATTGCTGCAGAAATTGCCATTTCTTACTCCTTGTCTGCGTCTGCTGCGGCAGCCTGCTCTGCGGCTTCCTGTGCGGCTTTTTCCTCGTCTTCTGCGGCGAAAGTTTGATTAACACTGGCAGCAACCGCCTCGGATATTTCCGCTACCGGAGCTGCGACTTCGCTTTCATCAACCTCTACAAATTCGTCCGCACTGACCGTCGGCTGAGCGTTGGCCTTACCCTCTGCAACGCTATCGGCTACCGCTGATACATACAGGCGGATTGCTCGAATGGCGTCGTCATTGCCTGGGATTACATAGTCAACCCCTGCCGGGTCACTGTTAGTATCGACAATTCCAAATACCGGTATGCCTAATTTATTGGCTTCAGCCACAGCGATACGCTCATGTTGTACGTCAACAACAAATAGCGCATCTGGTAGGCCACCCATGTCCTTGATACCGCCAAGGCTGCTGTGCAGCTTGTTCATCATGCGAGTGCGCTGCAGTGCTTCTTTTTTCGACAGCAGATCGAATGTTCCATCAGACGACTGCGTTTCTAAATCCTGCAGGCGGCGAATAGACTGACGTATTGTTTTGTAGTTCGTCAGCATGCCACCCAACCAACGTTGGTCGACGAACGGCATACCGACTCGGCTTGCCTGTTCCTGAATGACTTTCGCAGCAGCACGCTTGGTGCCAACGAAAAGAATTTTTTGCCCACGCGACGCCATATTGCGCATTTCGACAAGCGCATCATTGAAAGCCGGTAGGGTTTTTTCAAGATTGACGATGTGAATCTTGTTGCGGGCTCCAAAGATGAACGGCGCCATCTTGGGGTTCCAGAACCGCGTCTGATGGCCGAAATGCACACCAGCCGCAAGCATATCGCGCATGCTTACACTCATAACTTTTCTCTCCGGGTTGGTTTATTGCTCGATTTCCCAAACTCAAACCCGCGACCTAAGCCTCAGGCACCCGTGAGTCTGTGACGAAACCGGCAACGTTATTTGCACTCATTTGACGAGCGCTCTTTATGCCGCAGCATTCGGCTCATTCCGCCCTCTTTCCCCACAACAGTTGCTGTGTAGAGCTAGGGTGTTCATGCCCTTACGGCTGCTTTTCCATCTACTTTGTGCTCAACGACCATGCAATCGACACCGAAATGGCCAATGTCATGGACTCTGAACGGCGCGCTTTATACCATAACCGCTCAGCTATAGAAATGAGTTTTAATATGGTGGCACGGATCGATAATGCGACCGATCTGGCAGGCATGCGCAGTGCTGGAAAAAAAGCGGCGGCAGTACTCGACATGATTGGTCCGTATGTACAGCCCGGCGTTACAACGGATTACTTGAACCAGCTCTGCCACGACTACATCGTCGATGAGCTGCAGTGCATACCCGCGCCCCTCAATTACGGCGGAGGTGGCGGCCAGGCGCCGTTCCCGAAGTCTATTTGCACATCGGTCAACCACGTGGTCTGCCATGGCATTCCGTCGCCGAGCAAAAAACTGAAAAATGGTGACGTCCTTAATATCGATATCACGGTAATCGATGACGGCTATCACGGTGATACCAGCAAAATGTTTTTCGCTGGCGAAGCCAGCGTAATGGCAAAACGCTTAGCTAAGGTCACCCAAGACTGCCTCTATCGGGGCATCGACGTGGTGCGACCGGGCGCACGTCTGGGCGACATTGGACATGCTATTCAAAGTTATGCCGAAGCCCAACGATTCAGCGTCGTGCGGGAGTTCTGCGGCCATGGTATTGCCAAAGTCTTTCATGACGATCCACAAATATTGCACTACGGCCGGCCCGGCACTGGGCAGGTGTTAGAAGAAGGGATGTGTTTCACTATCGAACCGATGATCAATGCGGGCAAGCGTCATATAAAGATATTGCCCGATCAGTGGACCGCAGTAACGAAAGATCACAAGCTTTCTGCACAGTGGGAACACACCCTCATGGTCACTGCTGAGGGCAGCGAGATCTTCACCCTGCGCGACGAAGAGCGGCTGTAACGCTGCATGAATCTAGCTTCCGCCACTGCAGCACGTCGGCAGCGCCTTACCGAGGTCACTACAGCCCTAGCTGAGCGTTACTGGCAGAATCATCCTGTCGAAGAACTTATGGACGACCTGACAAGCTTGGTCGATGAATTGGTATTAGACGCTTGGCAGCAACATCTTAGCGCGCACAATGACGTAGCCCTATTCGCTGTGGGTGGCTATGGCCGCCGCGAACTGCATCCCGGATCCGATATCGACCTGTTGGTACTGGCCAAACGACCCGAAAAGCTGCGCGCTCCAATCGAAAATTTTCTGCGTGATGTCTTCGACTTAAACCTCGAGGTTGGCCACAGTGTTCGCGACGTTAAAGGCTGCCTACAACAAGCTCGCGCGGACATAACAGTTGCAACCGCATTGCTTGAGCGCCGGGTAATGGCCGGTGATATGACCTTAGTACGCAAGCTCGATGAGAAACTAAAATCCGATCGTGTGGGCTCCGCAGATGAATTTTTTCGCGCCAAGTATGAGGAACAAACGCAGCGCCACGATAATTACCTGGACACCGACTACAACCTCGAGCCCAATGTAAAGACATCCCCCGGCGGCCTCCGTGATATTCATACCGCGCTGTGGATCTGCCTACGGCAATTCGCGACCACAGATACCGAACAGTTAGTCGCCCTTGGAGTGCTGACCGACCAAGAGCGCCGCTGGCTCGAGGATGGCCGGCGTTTTTTGTGGTGGGTACGCTTCGGACTACATCTGATCGTCGGACGCAAAGAAGACCAATTGCGGTTTGCTCACCAACGTGAGCTCGCCCAGCGGCTGGGATTTGTGGATACCGATGCGAAATCAGGCGTAGAGCGCTTTATGCACCACTATTATCGCCACGTACTCGCGCTGACCGAAGTCAATGACATCATCATCCAATTTTTCCGCGAGCGCTCTGACAAACCAAGACGCGACAAAGTGGAAACGATCAATGACGATTTTGTGCTGCGCAATAAGCATATTGAGACTCAGGGCGAGGACGTATTTCGCAATAATCCAGCGGCGCTACTGGAAATGTTCGTCATCATTGCACACCGGGAGGATGTTGAAGGGGTCAGCGCGGCTACCATCCGCCTGATACGCGAATCCTTGCATCTAATCGATGACAGTTTTCGCAACAAAGCTGAACATACCCAACTGTTTATGCGCTTGCTAAAGGCCCCCTTTAACATTGTCACCCAGCTCACGCGGATGCGTCGATATGGTGTGCTGGCGCGCTACATACCAGAGTTTGGACAAATCGTCGGGCAGATGCAGCATGACCTTTTTCATATCTACACCGTAGATGCCCACACGATGATGGTAATCGGCAACATGCGCCGATTTCGCTATCCAGAGGCGATGCAGCATGCGCCGGTAGCCCATCAGTGTGTGCAAGCAATACCTAAACCAGAATTACTGTACATCGCCGGGCTCTATCACGACATTGGCAAGGGGCGCGGTGGCGACCACTCAGAGCTGGGAGCGGTCGATGCCCGACTGTTCTGCCAGCGTCATCAACTGAACGCTGCAGACACCGACACCGTATGCTGGCTGGTAGAGCGGCATTTGTATATGTCCAGCGTATCCCAGCATCAGGACATTTATGACCCCGAAGTAGTTCAGGACTTTGCCCGCGAGGTGCGCTCTGAAATGCGCCTCAATTATCTTTACGCATTAACCGTGGCGGACATAAACGCGACCAATCCAACGCTTTGGAACAACTGGCGCGCCAGCTTGTTGCGCCACCTATTTAACGAGACACGCAAAGCTTTGAAGAACGGTCTCGCATCCTTACCCGATCGCGCCGACGCGATCAAAGCCTGCCAAGAGAGCGCTCTGGAACGCTTGCAGGACGCAACCGAAACCACACCGCAACAAATTAATACGCTATGGCAGGACCTAGGCGAAGATTTATTTTTGCGCCATCCGCCAGCGCAAATTGCGCAACTGACTGAACACTTACTTGAGCACAACCGTGCCGATGGGGTTTTCGTGCACCTTGAAGACACACCAACGCAGTCCGCGAGCGAGGGTGCGACCCTGATTTATCTGATGCTAGCGGACCGACCTGGGGTATTCGCTGCAATCGTCACCAGCCTCAGCAAGCTGAATCTGTCCATCGTCGACGCCAGCATTCATACCAGTGCGTCGGGGCAGTGTTTTAATACAGTGACCGTGCTTAATCACGCGGGTGAGGCAATTGCGGAGCAAGACAGTCTCAGACAGCGTATCTGTGATTCGTTGCGCAAAAGCCTGAACGACGAAACTCTAGATACTGCCGGCGAAGAGCGCCGCATATCTCGACAACTTCGGGAACTGCCCTGGCCAACCGAGGTCGAGGTCACTACCGAAGACAACTTGACCACCATCAGCATCCTTGCCGCAGACCGCCCAGGGCTGCTAGCACACTTAGGGTTATTGTTCATGGAATTGAAACTCACCCTGCGCTCGGCGCGAATTACTACCCTTGGGGAACGGGTAGAGGACATTTTCATCGTGCAAAACGAGCGTGGCGAGGGCCTCTACGACACCGAGGAAATTTACACCTTACAGCATACGTTAAGACAGCGACTCGATAGCGAACTAGGCAAAACAATCGGAGTATAAGTGCCTTGGCGACTAACCCAAAACTCGACCTACTACAGTCCTACCCGTTCGAGAAACTCAGAGCGGCACTGATCAACAGCCACTATCACGGCGATCTTGCGCCGATACCTTTATCGATCGGCGAACCCAAGCATCCGCCCCCGCAGTTTGTTATCGACGCTCTAAGCGATAGCGGCGCCTTGGCCCAACATCTTGCCACCTATCCGGCAACACGCGGTAGCGACGCCTTACGTCAGGCCATCGCTGACTGGTTGCGTAAACGTTTCACCGTGAGCGCTTCGGCCGAGCGCCATATTCTGCCAGTAAACGGCACCCGGGAAGCGCTGTTTGCATTTGCCCAGGCCGTGCTCAGCGGACAGGGGTCAAGCCTTGTCGGCATGCCTAATCCGTTCTACCAAATCTATGAAGGCGCAGTATTGCTGGCAGGCGCAACGCCATTTTTTCTCGCCAATACTGCCTCGAGAGGCTATCAGGCCGATTTCGACAACGTCGCTGCAGCAACTTGGGATGCCATGGAGCTGCTATACATCTGCTCCCCGGGCAACCCAACCGGACATTTAATCAGCGACGCGCAGATGCAACACTTGATCGAACTCGCGCATCGCCACGACTTCATTATTGCTGCAGACGAATGTTACTCGGAGATTTACTTTTCCGAACAAACACGACCCAGTAGCCTGTTGGCCGCAAGCGACGCTATGGGCAACCCAGACTTTGCTCGATGCGTGGTATTCCATAGCTTATCCAAGCGCTCTAACCTCCCGGGGTTGCGCAGCGGCTTTGTCGCTGGCGACGCCGATATAATCGAAAAATTCCTGCAGTATCGGACCTACCATGGCTGCGCAATGGGCACACACCAGCAGCATGCCAGCACTCTGGCCTGGCAGGATGAAACCCACGTCCAAGAGAATCGTGCGCGTTACCAAGAGAAGTTCGAGGCGGTGAGCGATATTTTGCAGCCCCATTACGACCTGCAGCAGCCGGATGGCGGCTTTTATCATTGGCTGCCAACGCCAACGGACGATCTAAGCTTTTGCCAGTCTCTGTTCGCGCAACAGCACATCACAGTGATGCCGGGCTCATTCTTAGGCCGTGATCAACCCAGTTTGGGCAACCCCGGAGCCAACCACGTCCGCGTGGCTTGGGTGGCGCCATTAGCAGACTGCGTCGAGGCGGCCCATCGACTGGCTGAGTTTGCCAATGACGTGCGTAGCGATTAACGACCGTACCGACGCACCAGCTAAATGTTGCGTAGCTGTAGTATTATTCTCCGTCGAACTTATTGCGCCCTAGGCACATTTCTAACAACTATTTAACGTGAAGGAATCATGACAGATATTTTTGCTTTCGGCCTTGGCATAGCCCGGTACAGTGCCAGCGGCACCATGTTGGACTGCTTTTTCCCTCAGCCGCTACTCACGCCTGACGGCGAACTGGCACAGGCCATTACCGAACTACCCACGGGTGCCAGCGAGATCAGCGCCAACCAAGCTCATGCATTAAATCAGGCTTCCGGCGGTGATTTGCTTGCCGAAAAATTNGCCGACTCAGCCCAACACCTGATCGCCGTTCGCCTNNATAGCGACANCGCGATCGCGAGCACTGCCGAGGCATATCTGAAGCTGCACTTGCTATCTCATCGTTTATGTCTGCCAAACAGTCTGAATCTGGACGGCATATTCGCGCATCTGCCAAATATTGCCTGGACGTCAGCTGGCCCTATCGCCGTGGAAGATTTACCCGAGGCAATCTCTAAGGCACATCTAGAGAACACTCAACTAGAAGTATTTGCTGTGGACAAATTTCCGAAAATGGTCAATTACGTCGTCCCAGCCGGGGTTCGTATCGCCGATGCTAGCCGTATCCGCTTAGGCGCATATCTCGGNGACGGCACCACCGTCATGCATGAAGGTTTTATTAACTTTAATGCCGGCGCGCTTGGACCGAATATGGTGGAGGGCAGAATTTCTCAGGGTGTGACCCTGGGGTCAGGGACTGACCTCGGCGGTAGTGCCAGTACTATGGGCACCCTTTCAGGTGGCGGCAATATCACGATTAGCGTTGGTGAAAATTGTTTAATCGGCGCCAACGCAGGTACCGGAATTCCTCTCGGCGACCGCTGCACCATCGAGGCGGGTCTGTACATTACCGCTGGCATGGGGATCTCCTTGGTCGATGAGTNCGGTGACGTTATGGGCACTGTGAAAGCTCGAGAACTGGCCGGCAAATCAGATATGTTGTTTATTCGCGACAGCCAGAACGGCAACATCATTTGCCGCACTAACCGTCAAGCCATCGAGCTCAACGATCAACTGCACCAACACAACTGACGCCAATGAACTCCGATAATTCCGTACTAGACCTCACTTGCGAACTCATTCGGCGCGTTTCGGTAACCCCCGAGGATGCTGGCTGCCAAGAAATCATCGGTGACCGCCTACGCAAATTAGGATTTTCCGTGCGTCAGCTAAATGCCCATGGCGTTCACAACTTATGGGCCAGTTTTGGCGACCGTGGCCCTCACTTAATGTTCGCCGGGCACACTGATGTCGTCCCCTCTGGACCCGTAGAGGACTGGCAAAGTCCGCCCTTTGANCCGACCCTTGAAAACGGTCTATTGGTTGGCCGCGGAGCTGCGGATATGAAGTCGAGCCTCGCATCCATGCTCATAGCCGTAGAGGAACATATTCAGCAGCACCCCAACCTGCCCGGGACATTGAGCTTTCTCATTACCAGCGATGAAGAGGGCGACGCCATTCATGGCACCGCCCATGCCATTCGCGAACTGAACACCGAGGGCATTCGGCCAGACTTTTGTATCGTCGGAGAGCCCAGTTCGCACAAACGACTGGGGGATGTGGTCCGCTGTGGTAGACGCGGCTCCCTGAATGCCAGCCTCACCGTGCAGGGCATCCAAGGCCATGTGGCGTACCCGGATGATGCAGACAACCCAATCCATAGAGCCATGCCGGTACTTGCCACTCTGGCTGGAACAACTTGGGACCAAGGCAACGACTTTTACCCACCCACCTCCCTGCAGATCTCAAATATCCAATCAGGCACCGGTGCCAGCAATGTTATTCCTGGCAGCCTGAGTGCAGACTTTAACCTCCGCTTCAATACCGAGCAGACTGCCGATGGGCTGCAATCGAAGATTGAGGAAATCTTTCACGCCTCGGGACTAAAGTTCAGTATCGACTGGCGACTTTCCGGCGAGCCGTTCCTTACTCGACCGGGCAAACTCAGTGCGGCGGTCGATAAGGCAATACAGGATGAGACCGGTCTAACAACTGAAATGAGCACTTCAGGTGGGACTTCTGATGGGCGCTTTATTGCGCCATGGGCTAATCATCCCGCTGGACCGGTAGAGGTAATCGAACTGGGACATATCAACGCTACTATTCACAAAGTCAACGAATCGGTGCGCATCGACGACCTGCAGCCTCTGACACGCATCTATAAAGACATCATTAACAATATATTTGCAGACGCCCAGAGCAACCAGTGAAGCGATTCGCAACGATTTCTGTCTTGGTGCTGCTGCTCGGTGCACCAATAGCAATCGCAACGCTGCCGGCGAGTCTGCTGAAACACGCAGTTGCTCGCCTACCCGGTGTCGACGCTATTCGCTACAACGGTTCAGTTTGGAATGGTCAAACCACACTGATTATCCGCGGTGGCCCAACAGGCGAGTTGCACTGGCACCTGAGTAAACTGCGCGACCCGGCGAGCCCGGCGCCATTCAACTTGCAGCCTACCTTCAATTGGTCTTTTGCTAATGCGGAAATCAAAGTCGAAGGCAGTGTTGGTCTAGGGTCGGCAAGTGCGGTACTACAAACCGAAGGCGCCATCGACAGTGCGGCTATCGCCACGCTGCTGAATCAATTCGATATTTTTCTCAGCGGTAACTTCACCTTGGCCCCTAGCGCAGTAAGCGTGCCGTATAACACCCAATCGTTGACACAGATTAAGTTAGCTCATCCTATTGAGTTGGTATGGAGCGGCGGCCAAGTCAGCTACATCCTGTCGAATCGCTTCAACCAAGTTGCCTTACCGAGCCTCCAAGGGCGTTTGAGCCTCGACACCAACGGTGATGCTAGGGCAACAATTACCCCGCAATCAGACCAAACCGAGTACCTGGATTTAACGCTGCGCAACAACGGTTGGGTACATATACGCCTACGCCGGCGATTTTTTGATCTGGTCGACCAACCGTGGCCCGGCAATCAAGCCGCCGATGAAGTCGTTATGGAGATTGAACGGCAAGTTCTATAGTCCCCAGACGCCCCTCTAACCGCGTGTTTTCGGTGGTATTATGCGCTGAAACTCGGACAATACCCTGCATTCGCTATAAACCGAAAGTCGCGGACTCAATGTTAAGAAAACATCATGCAGATACNTGAATACGCNNTAAAACTTGCAGCACCCNTACGCTGGATTTTGATCCTNGGCATCGTGGCGACCGTTTTAAACACAGCTCNAAGTATGCTCTATCTTCCAGACGCACCAATTACTAACGCAANCCGAGGCGGGACCTCTACCCCGACCGCTAGCTCGACTAAGGCTGTGGANATAAATGCGTTAGTAAACCTGCATCTTTTCGGCAAACCTGCTCGCCAGCAAGGCACGGTGCCGCAAAGCGTTGCCAANGCTCAGGCGACCCGCTTACCACTGGAGCTAAAGGCCGTTTTTGCGGCATCGGAAAACACCTTGTCTGCAGCAATTATCGGGCAGAAAGGTCAACGTGCGCGTTTGTATACCGTCGGCGAGAGCGTACCTGGCAATGCCGTGCTCGCAGAGGTCTACTCACAACAAGTGCTATTACGGCGCGCAGGCAAGCTCGAGTCACTGGCCTTTCCAGCCAGCACATACAAGGCCCGCAGCAAGTCCCCAACGACCACACTTGCAACCAACGTTCCGGTCGCAAGCGGCGATCAACAGAAAAATAACCAGCCATCAGCAGAACCGGTGGCCGTCCGGGATTTGCCCACACAGCCTAAGGTCGCCGAGGAGTTAGCATCAGCGACTCAACAACTTTTAGCCGACCCCGGAGCCGCCATAGAGCAACTGGGACTTACTGCAAGCGCTGGTGGCGGCTATAAAGTCGGTGGGGTTGCCAACTCTCCCTATTTGCAAACCGCAGGGCTGAAGGCTGGAGACATCATCTTCTCCATTAACGGCACGCCGATGAGTAATGTTAATAACAATAAAACGTTGCTTGCTGAGCTTATGGCTAGCGGCAGAGCCCGACTAGAGGTGATGCGTAATAATCAGCGATTCGTCATTACCGCTTCACTTCCAACAACCAGATAATTCGTGAGTATTCCTCTAATGCACCATCGCACCGCGTTAACGACCTTATTACTTTTAAGTATGGCTGTTTGGCCCACACAACTCCCCATGGCGGAAGACGCAGGCCAAGAAACCTGGCAGATGGCCACCAAGGGCGCGAATATTCAGGAATTTGTCGCTCAGGTCGCAAGAATTACCGGTAAGACATTTATCGTGGATCCAAAGTTAAAGGGCCAAGTGACCGTGATCTCGGACACGCCCTTAGGCAAGGACGGGGTTTATGCATTGTTTCTCAGTGTACTGCGACTGCAAAACTACACTGCCGTGCCTTCTGGCGACGTAATTCGAATCCAGCAGAGCGCCACCGGTAAACAAACACCCGGGGTATTGGGTCGGCCTGAAGCCGCAGCCCCAGAAGAGTTAATGACCGAAGTGATCGCGGTGCAAAACACCGCTTCAGATGAACTACTGAAGCTATTACGACCACTAATCCCGCAGTACGGCCACATTGGCAGTGTTACCAATCCCAACGTAGTGATCATTTCCGACCATGCCGACAATATTCTGCGTCTGAAAAAGCTTATTCGCGAAATCGATGTGGCCGACGAAGATGAAGTAGTCATGGTGCCACTGCAGGAAGCCTGGGTAGGTAACGTCGCGGCAATCTTGGAAAAAGTCGCGCCTGACCAAATCGGTAGTGCCGCCAAGGGCCCGACCAAGGTCCAGGTCATTGCCAATGAGCGCAACAACTCCCTAGTGCTGCGCGGCAAACCTAGGCCCATCGCCGAAGTGATGAAGATCATCGACAAACTGGATCGACCCGCTACCACGACTGACTCTACCCAAGTGGTTCTGCTCAGTCATGCGGATGCCGAAAACATAAGTAAAATATTAACCAGCGTTGTGGGGCAGTCTTCCAAGGCGAGCAAAGAGGCCAATCAAGATGTCACCATTGCTGCTGACACAACCCTCAACGCAATCGTAGTGAAAGCAGATCCAGGCACCATGAGCGAGATCCTGTCGCTGCTGGAAAAACTTGATACACCGCGTGCTCAGGTGATGATCGAGGCTGCCATTGTCGAGGTAGCCATTGATGAAGGCAGTTCTCTGGGCGTGGAAATGGCCGCAGGCGATGAAGGCGGCGACAGCGTGCCTCTCGTCAGCACCAGCTTAAATGGCGTGATCAGCACCCTTCTGGCAGGCACGATTAGCCCAGACAACAGCCAAATCTCGGTAATCAACGGTCTGTCATCGATCACTTCACCTACCTTAGCCGGCGCAAAAATAGATACCGAGGGCGTCTCCTTCGGCGCCGTCGTTAATGCTCTCGCTAACAATTCCGATGCGAACCTGCTGTCGACACCGAGTATTCTGACGCTGGACAATCAAGAAGCAAAAATCTTGGTTGGCCGTGAAGTGCCCTTTCGCACCGGTTCATTTTCAACAACCGGTGACGGCACCAGCAATCCATTCACAACAGTGAATCGACAAGATGTGGGGATTGAGTTAGTGGTCACGCCCCACGTCTTCGAGAACAACGACGTGCGGATGGAGATTTTGCAAAAAATTACTAACGTAATTAACACCCCAGTAGGCGGCTCCGCTTTCGCGGATGTTGTGACCTCAAAGCGTACGATTGAAACCACCGTACTCGCAGCCGACGGCCAGACCATCGTCCTTGGCGGCCTAATCCAGGACGATATCAACAGCACCAATGTAAGAGTACCCGTCCTGGGCAAGATTCCATTACTGGGTGCCCTATTCCGATCGACTACCCAAGACCGGACGAAAACCAACTTATTGGTGTTTTTGCGACCAACAATCTTACAAAGCACTGAAAATTCCACCCAACTAAGCCTCGAGCGGTACCAGCAAATATGGGAATTAGATCAGCCTAAGAATAGCCAACCAGCCTCGGTTAACGACTTAGATGGTCTGTATAGCGGTCAAAGACCGGAATAACCCGGATCCTCAGCCGCAGCGATTGATGCCATCATGAGATTGTTTTTCGGCTTATATTATCGGGTGATTCGTTGGCTAACCCAGCCCTCGTTGAGTGGCCAAGTGGAGTTGGACCCGCACAGCCAAGTCGTTTACGTACAGTCGCAACGGGTGCTCTCGGACCTGTTCATTCTCGACCACGCGATCCGTGGCAGTGACTACCCGTCGCCTCTGAGTCCACTGGAATTTAGCGACTGGAAATTAACCCGACGCACCTTTGCATTACGACGTCCGGTGGCCGGCCGGATGACCATGCAAACTTACTCAGAGCGCATGCTCAGCCTTGTTGATGCTCCAGACTCAGTAAAACGCAATATCGTAATCGTGCCATTTACCGTATTTTGGGGCCGCTCCTTAGCACCCAAGGGCAGTTGGCTGCATGCACTGACCAGCGAGAGCGGCGAACTTTCCGGACGCTTCAAACGCACCGTCTCTCTACTCATCAATCGGCACGATATCCATGTGCGCTGTGGCGACCCAATTGCTTTGGCAGAGATCGCTAATCTATCCAAGGGCCGCGACATTGCGATCCGGCGCACAGCGCGCTATTTGCGGGTCAAACACCGCCAGCAGCGCGAAGCCACACTGGGGCCGGAGTTTACTCACCGCAACGCGCTCATCGAGACTCTTATCGTCAGCGAGCAGGTGCGCAAAACCATGGGCGAACTGGAGCTTACCGGCCAGTCACCTCAGAAACTTGAACGTCTGGCACGACGCCACGCAAAATCTATTGTCGCGAACATGTCCCACGGCAAGATTCGTGTGTTCTTGTCCTTACTCACCTGGTTTTGGAACCGTCTCTACAGTGGCGTCAATGTTGCAGGCGTCACGCCTCTGGCGCAAAGCAGTGATACCCACACTCTCATCTATGTGCCCTCCCATCGCAGTCATGTGGACTACTTGGTATTAAGCTATACCTTGTACCTGCAAGGCTTGATGATTCCTCACATCGCCGCGGGCGACAATTTGAATATGCCGCTGGTTGGACGCTTTCTGCGCGGCGGCGGAGCTTTCTTCATGCGCCGGAGTTTTCGCCAAGATCCGCTCTACGCCAGCGTTTTTGCCGAGTACGTNTATCAGCTAGCTCAGCGCGGTCACTGCTTAGAATTCTTCCCTGAAGGTGGACGATCGCGCACGGGGCGTTTGCTACCGGCCAAATTCGGCTTGCTTAAAATGTGCGTTGACAGTCAACAACGCGGCCTCCCAAAGCCATTAGCCTTTGTGCCTGTTTATTTCGGCTATGAGATTGTCCTCGAGGGCAGCAGCTACCTATCGGAGCTAAGAGGCGCGGATAAGAAGCGTGAGAGCCCGCTAGACATACTGCGCAGCCTCAAGCTAATCCGCAAAAATTTCGGTGAATTACACGTCAACTTCGGCACGCCGATAAAACTCGACGAGTGGCTTGAGCAATACCAAGGTAGCCACTCAGACGATGCACAGCTTTTGCCACGTCTTGGTAACGACCTGATGCAGGCGATTAACCGTCAGGCCAGTGCCAACCCGATCAACCTAGTTGCCAGTGCAATTCTCACCGCTGACAAACAAGCCATGCCAGAACAACAACTGCTCGTGCAGTTGCAGCACCATCAGCAGTTAATCCGCGATCTTGGTGGCGATGAACACCTNACCAATCCCAGCATTGGCCCGGAACAATTGGTTCAGTCGGCAGAAAATTTGGGGTGGCTGCATCGAGAAACCCAGCCNTTCGGCGANGTTTTATCCTTACAGCCGGTGAATGCGGTCATGCTAACNTGGTATCGCAACAATATAATGCATCTGCTCGCCCTACCTTCATTAGTCGCCTGTCTGATTGTTAATCGCAGACGCGGCATATCCCTAGAGCGCCTAAANTCGGGCATTGAACTCATCTATCCCTATATAGCCGAAGAGCTAAGCGCTAATCACAATGCCAACACTGAGGCGACATTAGCCTCAATGGCCAAATTAGGTCTGGTGCGCAGAGAGGCCGATATCATCTTGCCGGCGGCACAGCANAGCGAACAACGCCTACCGCTCTTGCAGATGTCAAAGTTGGTTAACGAAACGCTAGAGCGCATGTACATCGTGCTTAGCCTTGCCCACCATGGTCAATACACCCGCGAGAATTTGTGCCAACGCAGCCAGCTCGCAGCACAACAAATGGCGCGGCTGCATGGGATCAACGCACCAGAATTTTTCGATCAAGGCCTGTTCGATCGATTTATAGATGCGCTGTTGGCAAATCAGCATCTCCGAACAGATGACGCGCAATTGCTTGTGACCAATTCGACCATTGCTGAGACGTTACATAACGCCCGCACAGTCATTGATGACAAGATCAGATTTGCGCTTATACCGCTAATGCATGGATAGCGATTGAGCTCTTGCGCTTATACCGGCAAATAAACATCAAAGCGGATACTTTTGCCTTTAATCTGAAACGCGGACAACCNGTCCTTCGGGTCTTTTAGGCGCCGTTTTACCACCACTCGGGCCGCNGCGCAGCTGCGCGCTAATGCAATCTGTCGCTGCANATCGTCACCGTCGTCTGACTCATTATGAGCGCTCAGCTCTCTTAAAAGCTGTAGNCCGAGATTTGGCAGCGCCGTTTTTCGGCGCGGCGGGAACATGGGATCCAAGTAAATTACATCCCAGCCCNGAGAGTCGCCCATAAAATCCATGCAGTCTCCATGCTCAACAGTGACACGACCAAAGGCTTGGTCATGCTCGCGCAGTAGCAACCAGATCAGCGTATTGCGTTCCACCATTGTGACTGTGCAACCTTGGGCAGCAAGGGTCATGCCGTCAGTGCCAAATCCAGCACACGCATCAAGAATCCGCCGCTGGCCCTGGGGCACACCACAGGCTTTACTCAACTCAGTCAGCTGTGCCGCCTNCGCCCGTCTTTGAATATGCTGCTGCGGCANTCGATACGGCTGTTGATGCCCGGGCATTAACAAACCNAGGCCCAATTCGTCTAACACTAACGCNGCCTCGGTNCGCGGTGACACCAGCACTTGGCTTAATTCAGAGGCGTTGACCTGCATTGTCTGACACCAAGGCGTAAACGTCTGGGCGCGCTCATCTTGCTCGGGCAAATAAAACAGCGGGACCAAAATTGTCGCTACGATGTTGCGCCGCTGCGACGCTTGCGCCATGGGGAGTCGCCTTGGACATAAATCGGCAGCGCGAATTCAGCACTAACGCTGCGCCCTGCAGCATGGGTCGAGCGGGCAGTACTGAGCATCGCCTGAGCATCAGGTATTACCTCCCCGTGACTGCATGCCTTAAGTTCATCAGGCAGCCAATCTGGGATAGCCCCTATTGTCGCAATCGTTGGCGGCTGCAGATCAGCGGATGCTGCGATATCTCGTATCCACTCCGGCGCGGTATCACAGAGTTGATCCGTATGCTNCTGTGACCACAATCCGGGGCCACCNGCATGCACAGAGACATAGAATGACTGAGCGCGACTTGGCACGATGCACATCACGCGCTCTACACTGGGCGGACACTGCGCCCAGGAACNCACCAGAATATCCGAGCAACGCTGGGGTACCACAGGACAACCACAGGCCATAGCAACACCCTGCGCCACCGAAGCAGCAATACGGACACCTGTGAAGCCTCCGGGACCNGCACTAAAACTTACCAATTCAGTNTCGCGAACAGNCAAGCCGGCACGCTGGTATAGGCCATCCAGCATTGGAATAATTTCTTGATTGTGTCGCCGTTCTAAGCGCTGAGTATCAGCAAAAACGTCATCGCCAATCGCCAGCGCCACGCTACAATGGGGCGTAGAAGTATCAATACAAAGAGTAATCGTCATTGGCCCAGCATAGCCAAGCATTAGACCTGGAGGAAGCGCTGACCGCGATTCGGCAGCAATTACCTTCGCCACAAGAACAAGAAACTTGCGTCCTCGATGAGGCCCTTGGCCGTGTCTTGGCCAAGCCCATTGATGCTGCGCTGCCGCTGCCGCCCTTCGTGGCGTCAGCCATGGACGGCTACGCCGTCCGTAGCGCAGACGTCAATGCCGATAGCGCTTATACACTGAAAGACGTGGGCACTAGTTTCGCAGGACATCCGTATCCCAACCCTATCGCACCGGGACAGTGTGTGCGCATATTTACCGGCGCTCCGCTGCCTGCAGCAGCCGACTTAGTGATCGTGCAGGAGAATGTTGCAGACCAATCAGGCGAGCATGTCACCTTTGTGCCACACACGNCACAGGAAAGTCACATCCGCGAGGTCGGTAACGATGTCGATAAAGGCCAGCGTCTGGCGGAGTCTGGAGAGCGCATCACGCCCTTTATGCTCGGCCAGTTCGCAGCAGCAGGCATCAGTACGCTACAGGTTTTTCCCCGAGTCAGGGTTGGCATCTTCTCTAGCGGAGATGAGTTACGCGACCCTGGGACGCCAGTAGAGGAATTAGCTTACGGGCAAATATACGACTCCAATCGCCTGACCTTGGCGAAGCTTCTTGATGATTTACCCATTCATTGCATTGACCTAGGCTGCCTGCNTGATGACCCCAACNAAATCGATGACGCGTTACAGCNCGCCACCGATACATGCGACGTGCTNATTACCAGCGGCGGCGTATCGGTAGGAGACGCTGACTATATTGTTGAGCGTATTCGCGCGCAGGGCGAACTCGCCTTTTGGCGCCTCAATCTCAAACCGGGCAAGCCATTAGCCTTTGGCGAGATTCGTGGGCGTTGGATATTTGGTCTGCCCGGCAATCCAATTTCCACCATTATTACCGCATTACTGGTGGCGAAGCCCGCGATCGCTCATCTTGCCGGCACAGTCATGCCCACCCCAATGAAAATCCCAGCGATACTGAAGAGCTCTATAACCCATACAACAGGGCGCACCGAGTATCAGCGCGGGCAGTTTAACTTTGACGGCAGTAGTTACACGGTAACTCATACCGGAGAGCAAGGATCGAATCGCCTGAGCAGTTTTCGTCATGCCAATTGTTTAATTGAAGTCGACAAAGCTCAGGGCGATATGCACATAGGCGACCAAGTACTAATTCTGCCGCTGACTAATCTATTGCATTGACCTGCAACGGCAAAAGCCGCGACCATGGCCGGGCAAAGCCCACGACCGTACTACTGCGCCAGACTTTGGGCGATCGCATCTTGGATCGCAGACACCTCACCCTGACCATCAATCTCGACGTAGCGAATACCATCCTGACCTTGATAGTAGGCGATTAGCGGCTGCGTCTGTTCTGCGTATACGGACAAGCGTTCACGCACGGTCGCTTCCGTATCGTCCGGTCGCTGCTGCAACGGCTCACCCGTGACATCGTCGATGCCTTCCTGTTGCGGCGGATTGTAAATAACGTGGTATACGCGCCCGGAACCAGGATGCACGCGACGGCCGGTTATACGGGCTACCAGTTCTTCATCGTTGACCTGAATTTCTAGCACCGCATCTATAGGTACGCCAGCCTCTCGCATCGCTTCGGCTTGGGGTATTGTTCGCGGGAAACCGTCGAACAAAAAGCCGGCGGCACAATCTGGCTGGGCAATGCGCTCTTTCACCAGTTCGATGATAATGTCATCCGATACCAGTGCTCCCGAATCCATCACAGCCTTGACGCGTTGACCCAATTCACTGCCGGAACTCACTGCCGCCCGCAACATATCTCCGGTCGAGATCTGCGGGATATTCAAGCGTTCCTGAATAAATTGCGCCTGAGTCCCTTTTCCGGCACCCGGGGGTCCCAAAAGAATAATTTTCATTCCTTGCTCTCCAATCTTCCCATATATCTCTGATCGACCCATGTTTCTCGGGCCGATACAGAATACTTTCTCTTTTTTCTTGAGCTATGACGCGTGCGCCGCCAAACGAGTAACGTCCTCCACATCCTTCAGCAGCATGATCAAGCTCATGACCTGTAGCAGTTGTCGATTGTCATGAAGCTCTGCCTCCAGCGTGATGATAGCTTGCCCAGAGGAATTACTCACCTTGGCGGAGGCGCCCATTAGCGATACCTTCCAAGCAGCCAGCAATTGTGTGATGTCATTCAACAGCCCGGCTCGATTCATAGCCACCACCTGCAGAGTCGCAGCCCCAGCAAATTCAGGGGTTTCTATCCCAGGTAAGCCCGGTTGTGGTACTACCGAGATTGATGAGCCCTGAGACTCAAGTACCTGCGTTAGCAATTCGATATAGCTGAGTTCCCCAGTCGCAACGGCGCAAAAAAACGACGCCTCTTCAGAATAACTAGAGTGACTAATGCAGCTCTTTATAAAGTCAGCATCACTATGCGCTAAGCCAAGCTTTCGTTTGAAATCAATTAACAGTACTCGACCTGATAAAACTAGGTCAGATGTATCGCGAGCGCGAAAATAGCTCGCCACCTTGGCTCGTGCACGATGGGTATACAGAATCTTTAAGGAAGGCTCTAGCCATTGGCGCTTCGGGCGCTGTTGCGCATCTACCAGCACCTCAAGCTGCTGCCCGGTCTGCAAACGCATTTGCACCGGCACCTGCACCCCGTTGATGACACCACCAACGCATTGCTCGCCAAGATCGGTATGCACTCGGTACGCAAAATCTAAAACCGTGGCACCGCTGGCAAGATCGAGCACATGACCCTTAGGTGTGGTGATAAAAACCCGTTGCTGGCTGGTTTGCTGATACAACAGAGCATTTAGATTTGCCGCACCACCCAACTCATCGTGCCACTCAATGACCTGACGCAGCCAATCCATTTTTGCGGCAAAACTCTCATCTTCATCCGCCGCCTGCTGCGCTCCAGACTTATATGCCCAGTGTGCACAGACACCCAGCTCGGCATCTTCATGCATTTGGCGCGTGCGTATTTGCACTTCTAGAGTGTGACCATCATCCGCGGTTACGGCCGTATGAATACTCTGATAGCCATTTTCCTTCGGCATCGCAATGTAGTCGTCGAATTCACCGGGCAGGTGCTGCCATGTGGTGTGAATGATCCCGAGAGCTGCATAGCAATCTGCAAGTGACTCAACAATGATACGCACGGCGCGCACATCGTAGACCTCTTCTATTGGAATATTCTTTGCCTGCATCTTGCGCCAGATGCTGAAAATATTCTTCGCTCGGCCCTCCACCTCTGCGCTGATCCCTTGGTCACGAAGCAAGGCGACGACATGCTCAGTCATCGCGGCAACTTGCTGTTCCCGTTGCTGCCGTTTCTGGCTCAGCTGTTTGGCGATGCCGAGATATATATCCTCGCGTAGATAACGCAGCGACAGATCCTCGAGCTCCCATTTCAAATGCCAGATACCCAGTCGATTCGCCAGCGGCGAAAAGATCGACCCAGCTTCTTGGGCGATCCGCTGGCGCCGCTGGGGTTCATAATCCTTAGCCTGCCGTAGAGCTAATACGCGCTCTGCCAGTTTTATTGCTGCAACCCGCGCATCATCAATCATAGATGCGAGCATGCGCTTGACGTTCTCCACCTGGCTCTGCTGTTCTTTAGCGAGCATTGGCGAATCCGACATTTCCAGCAGACTGGTTGTTGCCATAGCCGCAACACTGAAAACCAGCTCCGTTGCTTCAGCACCGATCTGGGTCTGCAAATCAGCTTTGCTAACGCGTTCCGTGCGCACCAATCGATACGCCAACGCAGCCAGCACCGATGCGGTGTCCAGACGCAGCTCTGCTACCAACTCTGCTAGCTCTAATGACACAGCGAGTTGATCAGCATGCTGCTGCTGAATCCATGCACAACAGTCCATTAGCGGCTGTGCTGTCAACTGCGGGTACTCGGCTAAGATACGAGTCACCCAGGCTGCCCAATCCAACGTGCCGTCCGCTGTTGTAGGTACTGCCTGACGCACATTAACCACAGGCGTTTGTCCTATTCGTTATCACTAGGTCCTCACTGGTCGCGCACAAAGTGCCCTATCGTTTCCACATGTGCAGTCTGCGGAAACATGTCATAAATACCCACTTCACGCAGACGGAAACCTGCATGTTTTAGGCGCAGCGCATCATCCGCAAAACTGCGGGGATTGCAAGATACATAGACGATCTGCTGCAACGCGCTATGCCCTACCCAGCCTTCGAGATTAGCCCCTGCACCGCTTCTGGGCGGGTCGATAATCAGAGCTTCAGGGTAGCGGCCAGACCGCGTTGTCTGCCCGTCGACGGCAAGAGCATCACCAGAGCCGCCAGCTTGATATAAATCCGCGACTGCAAAGTCACAGCGTTCAGACAATCCGTTACGGCGTGCATTCACCTGAGCCATGGCGATCGCCTCAGCACTGGCTTCTAAACCNACAACATGGGCACCTTGGCGCGCGAGCGGTAGGCTGAAATTTCCGATGCCACAAAATAAGTCTGCCACCAATTGATCCCGCACATCACCCAAGTAGCCTATTGCCGTCCGAATCAATTCGCGATTCATCACCGCATTCACTTGGGTAAATTGATGCGCATAAAACTGCAAGCTGAGCCCGTGTTCAGCGATGCCATAGGATAGTGGCCGCACCGAAGCCTGCCCGGGCAGCGGCTGCAAACTATCGTAGCCACCGGGCTGCAAAATCACCTGCACATCGAAGACAGCCGCCAACTGCTGCCACTGCTCGACGTCAGAGTCGGTCAAAACATCGAGGTGACGGACCAAAATAGCGCACTCGCTGTCGCCTTCGGCCATTTCAATTTGCGCAATAGTTCGCGGTTGGCTGAGATTCGCTATAAGTTTTTTCAACGGTTGCAGTAATGCGGACAACTTCGGGGTCAAAGTCATGCAAGCATCTAGACGTGCGACCCGATTACTGAACGATTCACGAAAACCAACCAACACCTGCTCGCCAACGACGCGCACGCCAAGTCGCGCTTTACGCCGATATCCCAAACGCGTGAGCCCAGTAGGCTCGCGCCAGCTCGCAGCGGCGACGTCGACTCGCTGCAATTCCTCAGCTAAATGGGCCTGTTTTAACAGCAGCTGCTCACCGTACGCTAGGTGATGCAGGCTACAGCCTGCGCAGCGCGGGAAGTACGCACAGGCTGATGCCACCCGCTTGGGGTTGAGATCGGCGAGAGGCTGACCATCAGCAAACCGCTGACCGCCGCGCCGCTTTAGAATGCGCGCCTGTACCCGTTCGCCAGGTAAAGCGTTACGCACCCACAGTGGGCGCTCATTGAGTGTCGCCGCACCCAAACCCTCTTCCGAAAGCGCCGTAATTTGCACTTCTTGTTCTACCGGTACTTTTTTTGCCACGTTCGCCAATAGGTCCGTATGTTCATTGTTTGTTTGCCGTCAGGATCAACGAGACCCCAACATCTTGCGACTGATCAGTGGTTTGTCGCCTAATATCTCTTGCAGCGCTTGGCGCGTAATGTATTTCGCCGCGCGCCGCGTCTGAGGCTCGGTGAAATCTCGCCGCTGAATACATTGCAACCACTGCCCCTGGATCACCGCTGGATCCGTCGCTGTCTCTGCAGCGCCCGCTACCCGAGCAAAGCCGATTTGGGGCTGATATCGGTAGTAGGCGTCCGCGTTAATCCCAGTGCCGGCATCAACGTCTTGATCAAGTACTACCGCGTACCCAAGCTGCCCAAGCAAATCTAATTCAAAGCAGCGTAACGCGGCCTGCAATTCCTGACCTGCTTCCATAGCGGTGAGCGCACTCACCGCACCGGCAAAGATTTCCGGCTCTTTTTGCCGCTCGGCAACCAACCGAGTGAGCAACTCCAAAACATAAAAACCACTGAATAGCGCATCACCTTGCAGAGCAAATCCATGGGCGACGTCAAATTTACTGACGTTTACTAGGTTATTGCGCCCAAAGTAACTGAGTGTGCCTAGACTAAAGGGCTGCATGGGATTGATGCGTTTGCGCGTACCTCGAACACCACGCGCCACACCAGTAATTCGACCCTGATCCTTGGTCATAAATTGCACGATAGCACTGGTTTCCCGGTAGGGTCGCACGTGTAAAACCAAGGCCGATTGTTGTTGCATCATCAATACCCAAGCGGGCTAGGCTTCAATCATAGCCCAAGCGCCGCATGTCCCCTGCGCTATTGGTCCAACCTTTACGAACCTTGACCCACAGGTGCAACATCACCTTTTGTTCGAGCAAGCCCTCTATGTCTTTGCGCGCCTCCGTGCCAATCAGCTTTAAGCGTGCGCCTTGTTTACCAATCACAATGCGCTTTTGACCCTCGCGCTCCACATAGATATCAGCATGAATTCTGACAATGTTTTCCTCTACCTTGAACGACTCGATTACCACGGTCGCAGCATGGGGAATTTCGTCGCCGAGTTGTCGCATAAGTTTTTCCCGCACAATTTCTGCGACCAAAAAACGCTCGGGCTTATCCGTTACTTCATCGTCGGCGAACAAGTGCGGCGCTTCGGGTAGAGTTGCAAAAATCTGCTGGCGGAATTCCTCCAAGCCCTCTTGTTTGAGCGCACTAAGAGGCAATATCTGCTGAAATAATTCGGTGGCATCAAGCCGCTGAATCTGCGGCAACAGCGCTGTTTTATCTCTGATGAGGTCGATTTTCGACAACACTGCAAAACACGGCACTCGGGCACCCTGCAGTAGTTTTAAGATATGTTCGTCTTCATCGACGATTTTTGCGCCTTCTAGTAACAACACCAACACATCCACTCCGCTGAGGGTCGATGTGGCATGGTTCACCATATATCGATTCAGCGCTCGCTCGGTATTTTGATGTATCCCCGGGGTGTCGACAAAAATCGCCTGATGCGCACCCTCAGTATCAACGCCAATTAGATTACGGCGTGTGGTTTGTGGCTTGCGCGAAGTGATACTTATTTTCTGCCCCAGCACATGGTTGAGCAAGGTCGACTTACCAACGTTCGGCCGACCGATCAGCGCGACATAACCACAGCGCGACTGAGCGTTCTCAGTCATGGTCGATACCTTCGCCGCGCACCTGGGTCAGCACCAGCTGCGCCGCTGCTTTCTCTGCACCACGGCGTGAGCTTGCAGAGGCTGATGCTGATTTATCCAACGCCGCCACCGAGCAGCTTACGCAATACTGACGCTGATGATCCGCCCCGGTGATGTCTTGAATTTCATATACTGGCAGTTCCAATCCCTGCCCCTGTAATAATTCCTGTAGCTGGGTTTTCGCGTCCTTGAGCGACTCAGCGTCCAAATTTTCAAGCCGTTCTGCATAGAGCATGTCCACTAGGCCAACACAGGGCTGAATGCCACCATCTTCGTGGATCGCTCCAATAAGCGCTTCAACAGCATTGGCCAAAATAGAATCACGCTGACGCCCACCACTCTTCAGCTCACCACTGCCCAAGCGCAGCAAGGGTGCCAAATCCAGCTCTTTAGCGAGGACCGCCAGAGTCTGGCCCCGCACCAGTTCAGCCCGCATCAGCGACAAGGCGTCTTCTTGCACCTGGGGATACTTGCGATACAGCATGCTACCCACGAGATAACCTAGGACTGCATCGCCAACGAACTCCAAGCGTTCGTTATTTTCCTTGGCATAACTCTTATGCGTCAGCGCCTGCTCCAGCAGCTGCAGATTTTCGAACTGATAACCCAACCGCTGCTGCAATGGCCCTAATTCGGACTGCCTTGAGGACTTAGCCATAACCGCCCTTATTCCGGCGCCTCAGAGAGCCAGCGGTTACGCTGAAAACTCGGCCAGTGCCAGCCGGGAGGCTTATTAGCCCAGATTGCTACAGCCTTGCCGACGATATTATCCGCCGAGGCGAGCCCCCAGGTACGCGAGTCCGCTGAGCGATCACGATTATCCCCGATCATCAGATACTGACCTGGACCAATCGTCCATTCCTGAACCTGCTCATACCCAGATGATTTATATATCGGGTAGCGCTTTCCATCGACTTCTTCTGTGTATTCTTGAACCTGCAGACGTAACCCTGGATCAGTAAATTCTCGAACGAACTCGTACTTCAGACGTTTGCCGTTTACGAACAACGTCTTATTGACATAGCGCACACGATCCCCGGGGATACCCATCACCCGCTTAATGAAATAGCGCGGGTCGTGGGGCGGGACAAATACCATAACGTCGCCGCGCTCGGGGTCATCGACATCCAAAAATTTTCCTCCCAGCACCGGGAATCGCAGTCCATAAGCATATTTATTGACTAAGATAAAATCGCCAACCTGCAGCGTTGGAACCATGGATTCAGATGGAATTTGATAAGGCTCAGCAACGAAGCCACGCAGCACGAACACCAGCAATAGCACCGGGAAGAATGACTGCGCGAATTCCACCACGGCAGGCACCGAAGCGTCTTCTGCAGATTGTTCAGACCCGGCGCGCCCTGACCCCAAAAGCGCCCAAAGCTTGTGGCAGACAATGATGGCACCGCTGACCACAACGGCCCAAAACAGGATATACGGCAGATCAATGTCCACTAGCGCTCTACTTTCAATGCTGCCAAGAAAGCTTCTTGCGGGATCTCGACCTGACCTAACTGCTTCATGCGCTTTTTACCCTCTTTTTGTTTTTCCAAGAGCTTTTTCTTGCGCGTGATATCGCCGCCATAACATTTGGCTGTGACATTTTTGCGCAGCGCTTTCACTGTTTGCCGCGCAATCACCTGTCCGCCGATCGCCGCCTGCAAAGCGACATCGAACATCTGCCTGGGTATCAGTTCTTTCATCTTCTCTGCCAGGCTACGCCCACGAGTCTGGGCTTGATTACGATGCACAATGCTCGCCAAGGCATCTACCCGGTCACCGTTTATCAAAATATCGAGTTTCACCAAATTAGCGGGTTCGAAGCGCGAAAATGCGTAATCTAGCGAAGCAAAACCACGGCTCACGGACTTCAGGCGGTCGAAAAAGTCCATCACCACCTCGTTCATAGGCATCTCCCAGTGCATAGACACCTGTCCCTGAGAGAAATGCATATTCTTTTGCACACCCCGACGTTCAACGCACAATGACATGATGCTGCCTACATAGTCTTGGGGCGTAAGAATATTGACCTCAGCAATCGGCTCACGCATCTGACGATAGTTCGTGGGGAGTCGCGATGGATTATCCACTTGCTTTATGGAACCGTCATTTAGCTCAACTTCGTACACCACTGTGGGTGCAGAAGTAATGAGGTCGAGACCATACTCTCGCTCCAGGCGCTCCTGCACGATCTCCATATGCAACATGCCAAGGAAGCCACAACGAAAGCCGAAGCCCAGCGCATCAGAAGATTCAGGCTCATAGAATAGCGACGCGTCATTCAATACGAGCTTCTCTAACGCTTCGCGAAACGATTCAAAATCGTCAGACGTTACTGGAAACAGCCCCGCGTAGACCTGGGGCTTAACCCTACTGAAGCCAGGCAACTGGGGTACATCAGGTGTCTTTGCAGCCACCAAGGTATCTCCAACAGGAGCACCGGTAATCTCTTTTATGCCGGCGACCACGTAGCCAACTTCACCCGCGCCCAGGCTTTTGTCCGGCATTCGCTTAGGCGTGAACCGGCCCAGCTGATCGACGGAGTGAGCCTTGCCCGTGGACTTAACAATAATCTTGTCGCCCTTATTCAACCGGCCCTGAACTACTCGTACCAGCGACACGATACCGAGGTAGTTATCAAACCAAGAGTCAATAATCAGCGCCTGCAGCTCGGCTTGGTCGTCGCCCTCGGGTGGTGGCACAGCATCCACTAAAAGCCCCAGCACCCCGTCCACCCCGAGACCGGTTTTGGCGCTCACCTGATGTATATCCGTGACGTCTAGACCAATAATGTCTTCGATCTCGCCTGCTACGCGTTCGGGCTCTGCCTGAGGCAGATCAATCTTATTCAGTACAGGAATGACCTCTAATCCCTGCTCAATGGCGGTATAACAATTGGCCACAGATTGAGCTTCCACACCCTGGGCTGCATCTACTACTAACAATGCGCCTTCGCAGGCAGCCAGAGACCGAGACACTTCATAGCTGAAATCCACGTGCCCCGGAGTATCGATAAAGTTGAGCTGATACTTTTCGCCATCGCTGTGGAGATACTCTAATGTGACGCACTGGGCCTTGATTGTGATGCCTCGCTCACGCTCAAGATCCATAGAATCCAACACTTGCTCGGCCATTTCTCGGTCACTCAAACCACCGCACATTTGAATAAAACGATCGGCCAGGGTCGACTTCCCATGGTCGATATGGGCGATGATAGAGAAATTGCGGATGCGCTGATTTATAGACACGGCTGGTCGCTGCACAAAAGGGAGCGCAGTTTAGCTCATCCGAGACAGGCGATGAAGCGCAGTACTGAGCAACTTGCACTTACCCATTAGGCAAAACCAATCAGTACGCTTTTGTTCAAACTATAGAATCCAAATTGTCAGCCCCGTTGCGCTCCAATGGCCATAGAAGGATTGGACCTAGAGGTCCAAAAAGTACGCCCATTGCCACCCAAAACCGCACACTTCGGTTCTTTCGCTTAGCCATGCGGAAACACACTGCTGCGCAGAGTAACGTCACCACAGCGAGTGCTGCCACTACCATGACCTAGTCGTCTTCAGGGACTTTAAGAGTGAGAAAAATCCGGCGCTGCTGACGCAGTACCAACACCGGTACAATGCTTCCGGGCTTAACGTCCGCAATGATGTCATCTAGCGCCTCGGAATCGACTACCGGCTTGGTGCGCATGCGCAAAATAATGTCTCGCGGCATCAATCCCGCCTCGCCAGCCAAGCCTCTGGCAGCCACGACTTCAACTCCGCTATCAACACCTAGCTGCTCCTTAGTCTGTTCTGACAGATCTCGAACCGTGAGGCCGATTTTGTTGTCCTGATTGGATTGCTTCGGCCCGCTGGTCAGCCCAGCCTGATCCGGAAGTTCGCCGATAGTGACCGATAATTTCTTTTTCTTACCGCCACGAACCACAGTCAAACGCGAAGGCTCGCCCACCGGTGCACGACCCACATATTGGGGCAGTTCGCCAGACCGCTCGATATCCTGGCCATTGAACTCGACAATAATGTCTTCTTCCTGCAAACCGGCATCAGCAGCTGGGCTACCCTCCATAACGCGCGCCACCAGCGCACCCCGCGGCCGCTCTAAGCCGTAGCTGAGAGCCAAATCGCGGCTGACCTCGAGAATTTCCACGCCCAGCCAGCCCCGCGATACCCGCCCCTTATCTTTGAGCTGCTTTACAACGTCCATAGCCATTTCGATGGGAATAGCGAAACTCACCCCCATAAAGCCACCGGAATTCGAGTAGATCTGGGAGTTAATACCAACCACTTCACCGTCTAAATTAAACAGCGGCCCGCCGGAGTTTCCAGGATTAATGGCAACATCGGTCTGAATGAAGGGAACGTAATTACCCGTTTGTGGATTCGATAAGCTGCGGCCCTTGGCGCTGACTATGCCCGCGGTTACCGAGTAGTCGAAACCAAACGGCGAGCCGATCGCCAGCACCCACTCACCAACTTCCAGCTCGTCCGAGTCGCCCATGGTCAACGCGGGCAATCTTTTATCCGCCGACACTTTCAACAACGCTAGATCCGAGCGCGGGTCTGTACCCACCAATTCCGCCTCGTATTCCTCGCGATTACTCAGACGCACCATAATTTTCTCGGCGCCGTCTACCACATGATTATTGGTTAAAATGTATCCATCGGACTCGATGATAAAGCCGCTGCCGAGGGAGCGAGGACGCAAACGCGGCTGATTTTCGCGTTGCTGCGGCGGTCCAAAGCGGCGGAAAAACTCCTCTAGTTGATCGTTCCGCGGCCCTCTTCGATTCATGCGGCTCGGCGCTTCACCAACCGTACTGATGTTTACTACAGCGGCCTCATTGTCCTTTACCAACTCGGTAAAGTCGGGCAACGCTGCCGCCTGCACGCTCGACGCTAAAATTCCCCACACCACTAACGCTGAATAGCTGAAAACCCTCATGCATACAGTTCGCAGTGACAACGGCTTTGCGGTCATGTTGAGCATCTAATTGATCCCTTGTTAATGCAGCTTGCTATGTCTATGCACAGATAGATGTCTACGCTGGCTGCTTCGATTAAAGATTCAGTATTGATAACAAAAAAATGGAGGTTGTTTTTTTGGCAACGACAACNNCCACTCTCCTGCCANAAAANANTATGCGATCCTATGTCAGCCCGCNGTGATTGCGTTCTGACACAATTATTCGNGGTTGCGCAATTTCCTGCGGCCCACTCGAGATAGTGGGTCCGGTGCTCAGTTCTTTCAAGCCACTGCTCCGGCGANCGCCCAAGCCATCATNAATAGCCAACCATCGACGGCGCAACACCCGAGTCCAGACCATCAACAACGCTACGAATAGCGCCAATATACTCAATTGCACGGGTAATACCTGTAACAGAGGGTAAGCATTGGTTACAGCATCCGACAATGTGATTGCTGTCACAAGACCCGCCAATGGGACNGCAAACNAATANAAAGCAATGCGATTAAGTGTTGATCCACTGATCGCTAAGGTCGCTGGCAGCCCNTGGGAGCTATCGATCGACGCAGAATTCTTCGGGCTAAAACACATNCCGGGGCAGGTAGCGCACGCCTCTTCATTCGAGACGAAANTTAGACCTGCCGAGGTTTCTTGCAGCAATATGTGCCGTTCAATCATCGCAACTCTCGTACTGTCCTTGGATCGTGGCCGAGTTCCCCCTGGACCCCTCGGAAGTCGTTATACTGGGGCCAACATGCCAAGCTGACAAGATCATGTCACAACGATTCGCAACTGACGTTCTCATTATTGGTGGAGGCGCTGCCGGGCTCGCAGCCGCGCTACAACTGGCCGATGCGGCAAGAGTTACCGTATTAAGTAAGGGCGACATTACTACCGGCTCTTCCCATTGGGCACAGGGCGGCGTGGCTGCAGTAATGGACCCCGAAGACAGCTATGCGGCCCACGTCACAGATACAGTAGAGGCCGGTGCCGGCCTATGCGATCCCGAAGTGGTCAAGGCTACGGTCGCAGACGCCCCAGACATAATCGCCCAACTGTCCAGCTGGGGCGTTAACTTCGATGTAGAAGACAACGCACTGCATCTCACCCGTGAGGGCGGTCACTCGCACCGCAGAGTTGTGCACGTCGCCGACGCCACCGGCAANGCAATTACTCAAACCTTGACCGAGAAAGCACTCGACCATCCGAATATTGAGTTATTTAACGACCGCATCGCTATCGACCTTATTAACCTATCAAAGCTCGGCCGCTACCCAAATCGCTGCGCTGGCGCCCACGTATTAAATCGCAATACCGGCCGAGTCGAAGTATTCCAGTCGAAGTTCGTAATTCTAGCAACCGGTGGCGCCAGCAAAGTTTATCTCTATACCAGCAACCCAGATGGCTCCACCGGCGACGGCATCGCTATGGCATGGCGGGCAGGTTGTCGTGTTGCGAATATGGAATTCAACCAGTTCCANCCTACTTGCCTATATCACCCCCATGCGGGCTCTTTCTTAATCTCTGAAGCGGTGCGTGGCGAAGGTGGCATTCTGCGGCTACCTAATGGCGAACGCTTTATGCAACGTTTCGACGAGCGCGCAGAACTGGCACCCCGAGATATTGTTGCCCGCGCGATCGACCATGAAATGAAACGTATCGGCGCAGATTGCGTTTATCTAGATATTTCCCACCGCTCAGCTGATTTCATTCACGGGCACTTCCCAAATATTGCAGAGAAATGCGCGTCACTTGGCATCAATATCACACGCGACGCTATCCCAGTGGTCCCGGCTGCACACTATTCCTGCGGTGGCGTCGTGGTCGACCAATACGGCCGCTCTGATCTAGCGCATCTATACGTTATTGGCGAAGCCAGTTGCACGGGTTTGCATGGCGCCAACCGCCTCGCCAGCAACTCATTGCTTGAATGCTTGGTGTTTGCACGCCGCGCCGCCGGCAAAATCCAAACCCAGCTTGAGCGACCACTGACGGTTCCCTACATCCCTAAATGGGATGAATCCCGGGTTCGCGACTCAGACGAAAGTGTCATCATCGCGCACAACTGGGACGAACTACGGCGCTTCATGTGGGATTTTGTCGGCATCGTGCGTACTGACAAACGTTTGCAACGGGCACAGCACCGGATAGATCTACTGAAACAAGAGGTCGCTGATTATTATGCTAATTACACCATTACCAGCGATCTAATTGAGCTGCGTAATTTATTGCATGTGGCTGACCTTATCGTACGTTCAGCCTTGCAGCGNCGGGAAAGTCGCGGNCTGCACTTCACCTTGGACCATCCGCAACAAAGTGCCCATGCCCAAGATACAATTTTATTTCCAGGCGGCCTGGACGACTTAAACGTAATGGGAGCAACCACTAACAACTAGCTCGCGNCAGCAGCTTGCCCCCATTATCCGCGNTGCGCTGTTTAAGCTCTTGGCATACGTAANGNCAAGTTNGCCTCNCGACAACACCAGGCAAAGACCTNGCGACTCACTTCATCGGAGAACAGCCACTGCGGGCGCGCGCCGGCAATACAAAAGCATACGGCCCAGGGCATCTGCCAGAATTGCTGTAGTCGAGTAGCGTCTAGGTGAACGCTATCGGTAATGGGTAATTTTATGCTGCTCCATCGGCCTGGCTGCGCAGACATGATCATGCGGTGAGACAACGGTATGAACAGTCCACTGCCAGTGATTCCCAACAACTTTGCGCCTGCACATTCAAGAACAACGACCCCCAGCAGCGCCACACAGCAGCGTAACCTGCCCAACTGCAGCGGTACCGAAATTTGTTCCGCGCTATCGGCACCGCGCTGCNACATCCCTAGGAGATGGTGGCCGGCGCAGCCGGGGTTGCAATGATCTTNTCTACTACCTGTTTTATCAGCGGATCAGTAGGCACCTCTCGCCCCTGCACCCAATCGAACAACTGCCAATCTTCAAGATCCAACATTTGCTCATAACAACGCTGTTCTGCAGCGCTTAAACTGGCGTAGTGATCTCTGGCAAAGGGGATCAACTGCAGTTCGAGTTCCAGCATACCCCTGCGGCTACGCCAATAAATATGTTTCAAATCCGTTACCGCCATAACTTCCTTTACGCCCTAACTTATTGCAATTACTGCCGCCAATCAGGCAGTCTATTTCCTCTTTTCTTGTACGAGAACGTCCTTTGAACAATTGGCAAGATGTACGGATGCTCAAGCTCACCGGTTTTGCAGCGAGCGATTTCCTGCAAGGTTACGTAACCTGTAATACCGAGCGCATATCCGAACGCTCCTGTACACCNTTCGCCGCCTGCTCTTTGCAGGGTCGCGTAGTTGCGAATGGCTGGGCGNTGCAATTACCCGAGGCTATTGGCCTCGTTATGCACCGAACCATCACCCAAACATTTAGAGATTATTTAGACCCGTACCTTCGATTCTCTAAGTGTACGCTCGAAGGTGGTGAAGATTTCGTTTATGTCACTACTGCCGCTGACGATACCACGGCGGATCTTATACCGGACTGGCACTTGGTTCGCGACACTGCCACGCCACAGCAAGAACTTGCCGAGCTACCGGACGCGTCGTCGCGTCTTAACGAACAGCTTATTGAGCAACGTCGGGTGCTGATTGAGGATCGGACCAGCGGACACCACCTACCGCAAATGCTCGCTTTGCAGGAGCACGGCGCTATCGACTTCGACAAAGGATGCTACCTCGGACAGGAGGTGGTGGCGCGAGCCAGTTTCCGCGGCGCTGTTAAACGCGGCCTTGCAAGCTTTGCNACAGCCGANGCCACCACGCTAGAAGTGGGTGCTACTTATGAGAATGCCGANGGCAAGGGCGCAGTGGTAATGCTGGGTGAGCAACAAGGCCTCTGGGTAACGCGACTCTAACCCCGCGACATCAGGGCGTACTAAAGTGACTTCGCACATGTGCGTCGGGCACCTCGGTCAGCTGTTTGTACTGCCAGTCCGGCTGTCCATCTTTGTCGATTAACAGTGCTCGCACCCCTTCTGGAAAATCCGGTAATTGCGCACAACGCGTCGCAATGCTGAGTTCCATCGCGAAACTTTCTGCCAAAGTCAGCTGCGGTACCCGACGCAGCTGCTCGAGCACAATCGCAGCAGTGGTAGGACAGCCTTTGCGCAAGTTCTGCAGACCACGATCGATCCAATCTGACTGACCCTGCAAGGCAAATAGGGCGCTAGTGGTTGCCGCCAGATCCTCCAATCGCACTGACCAGTCGGGGATCGCGTCTATCTCGTTGGGCAGCTGCGACGGTTGCTTATGCAATGTTGCCAGGAAGTTTTCCAGTAGCGCCTTATTCGCTTCGTCAGCGCCCACGCCCCAAGGCAGCTCAGCGAGTTGCGGCACTAGCTGATCACGTGTCTCGTGCTCGATAACATGGGAGCCGATACCCAGTTCCAACGCGTCTCGGGCATTCAATTGACTACCTGTNAGGCCAAGGAACGCCGCCACCGCCAGCGGCAACTGCCTTAGTACCCAACTGCCGCCAGCATCGGGAAACAGACCAATTGTGATTTCAGGAAACGCCAGCCGCGAACGCTCGGTGAGCACTCGAAAAGCCGAAGCCGACAGCAAGCCAAAGCCGCCACCCATTACCACACCATGACCTAGCGTGGTGATCGGTTTCGGGTATTCGTGCATAAGCAAGTTGAGCTGATATTCCTCGGTAAAGAAGCATCGGGCGTAGTCATCAACCTCTGACCCAGCCTGTTGATTAGCCACGCATGAGCGATACAGAGCTTGTATGTCACCGCCGGCACAAAACGCCTTAGATCCTCGGCCGGTCAGCACAATTGCTGCTACATCGTCTCGCGAACGCCANGCGCCGAGCGCTGCAGTCATCGCTCGAATCATCTCTAACGTCAGTGAATTAAGACTCGACTCAACGTTCAGCGTAAGCGTACCTAATACACAACCACTCGCGGTTGGCAGTTCAGCAACGACCAATGGTGTATCTGCTGCGTGCATACCTCTCTCCTAACCTCTGCGCGTCCAGTCTATGGGTGTGAGTCCTTGGGACTCCAGATATTGATTCGCTTGGGAAAAATGTCGACAACCAAGGAAGCCGCGATGCGCCGAGAGCGGCGATGGATGGGGTGCTTTCAACAGGCAATGACGCGAACCGTCTACGACCGAGGCTTTTTTCTGCGCATAACTGCCCCACAGCAAAAACACCAAACCTGAGCGCTGGGCGGCTAACCGTTGCACCAATACATCAGTGAACTGCTCCCAACCACGGCCTTGANGGGAACCCGCNGTTCTGGCTCTAACGCTGAGTACTGCATTAAGTAATAGGACGCCCTGCTGCGCCCACTGCGAAAGGTCACCACTGCCCGCCGCCAGTGTTGCACAACCTAGGTCACTCTCTATTTCGGCAAAAATATTGCGCAACGAAGGTGGCAATGCCACGCCGCGGGGCACAGAAAAACTTAGACCGTGGGCCTGGCCAGGGCCATGGTAAGGATCTTGACCGATGATAACGACCTTAGTTTGCTCCAAAGACACAAGATTGAGCGCGGCAAACATATCCTTGCCCGCCGGAAATACTTGGTGCCCAGCGCGTTTTTCGGCAAGCAGAAACTCCCGCAACTGTTGCATGTACGGCTGTTCAAATTGATCTGCCAACAACGCCCGCCAAGAGTCTTGCAACTGCACGGTACGCATAGATTCCCCGCTAAACTTTTCGCATCAGGGGAAACAGTAACACATCACGTATGGTGGGCGAATTGGTCAGCAACATCACCAAGCGATCAATACCCACACCCTCACCGGCAGTGGGAGGCAAGCCATATTCCAGTGCCTTGATGTAGTCGTCATCAAAGTGCATGGCCTCATGATCCCCCGCCGACTTTAGATCAGCCTGAGCCTTAAACCGCTCGGCCTGNTCGATCGGATCGTTGAGTTCGGAAAACCCATTAGCGTACTCGCGGCCACCAATAAATAGCTCGAAACGATCGGTAATGGCCGGATTTTTATCGTTCCGACGGGCCAGCGGTGATACTTCAGCNGGATATTCCGTTATGTAAGTGGGCTGCTCTAGTCGNGCTTCGACCCGGGCTTCAAACACTTCCATTTGCAGCTTACCTAGGCCCCACTCGTCCTTCAGCCCTATACCCGCGCGATCTAGCAAATCACGCAGGTCCGATTCATTACTGGCAGACGCTTCAGACACGCCACCGAATCGCACCAACGACTCTTCCATACTGAGCCGTAATGCCGGCTTACTCAGATCCAGCTCGATCCCCTGATAGGCGAATTGGGCACTCCCCACTACATTTGTCGCCAACATGGCCAACAANTCGTCCGTAAGGTTCATCAGGTCCTCATAGTCTGCATAGGCCTGATAGAACTCCAGCATCGTGAACTCTGGGTTATGCCGAGTCGAAAGNCCCTCGTTACGAAAATTACGATTGATCTCGAATACTCGCTCGAACCCGCCAACCACCAATCGCTTAAGGAACAACTCTGGGGCGACTCGCAAATACAGCGGCATATCCAGAGTATTGTGATGGGTAATAAAGGGTCGCGCAGTAGCCCCACCAGGAATGCTGTGCATCATGGGTGTTTCTACTTCAAGATAATCGTGCTCAACGAAGTACTGACGTATGTTGTGCACGATCTGCGACCGTGCTTGGAATACCTTACGACTGTCTGCATTGGTCATTAAATCAACATAGCGTTGCCGATAACGGGTTTCCTGATCGGTCAGCCCGTGAAATTTTTCAGGCAGCGGCTGCAGCGTCTTGTTGAGCAAAACGATCTCCTGCGCCTGCACCGANAGCTCGCCCTTGTTGGTGCGCATCAGTACGCCACGCACTCCGACAATGTCTCCCATCTCCCAGTGCTGGGTAAAACCTGCGTATGCCTCTTCGCTAAGATTATCCTTCGCCAGATAACATTGAATCTGCCCGGAAACGTCTTGCAGGGTGATAAAGCTGGCCTTGCCCATAACCCGACGTAACATAATACGCCCGGCAACTGCCGTGGCTACTTGAGCTTCAGCAAGTGCTGCTTTGTCGTCGTCCACATGACGCGCCAATAGGTCCGACGCCAAGTCTTGGCGCCGAAAATCATTAGGATAGGAACCGGCAGCGGCTTGCCAACTCTGCATTTTTGCTTTGCGCGCCGCCAGAATATCTCGCTCTTCACTCATACTGGACCTCGTTGCTCACTGTTCTATTCCCTACAATCCCGCTTTGAGATTGGCNTCAATGAATCCATCGATNTCGCCATCCAGCACGGAACCTGGGTCAGTGCGCTCNATTTGCGTACGTAAATCTTTGACTCGAGACTGGTCGAGTACATAGGAACGGATTTGACTACCCCAGCCAATATCCGCCTTGGAATCTTCAATNGCCTGCTGTTCCGCGCGCCGTTCTTGCAGCTCTAACTCGTATAACTTGGCGCGCAACTGCTTATATGCATTGTCTTTGTTTTGATGCTGCGAGCGNTCGCTTTGGCACTGCACTACGGTATTTGTTGGCAGATGGGTAAGGCGTACCGCCGAGTCTGTGCGGTTAACGTGCTGACCTCCGGCACCGCTGGCACGATAGGTATCCACCCGGACGTCAGCCGGATTGATNTCAATTTCGATATCGTCATCAATTTCCGGCGCGATAAAGACCGAGGCAAAAGAAGTATGCCGACGGTTGCCTGAATCAAAGGGCGACTTGCGCACGAGTCGATGCACGCCGGTTTCGGTACGCAGCCAACCATAGGCGTATTCCCCCGCGATTTGCACCGTGGCACTTTTGACGCCGGCCACGTCACCAGGGGATAACTCCGTTACTCGTGCTGAAAATTGGCGTTTTTCTGCCCATCGCAGATACATGCGTAACAACATATCAGCCCAGTCTTGGGCTTCGGTGCCGCCGGAACCCGACTGAATTTCTAAGAAGCAGTTCGCATTATCCATCTCGCCTTGGAACATGCGCCTGAATTCCAAGGCGGCCAAACGCTGCTCTAGTTCGTCGAGCTCCGCCGCAACTTCGTCCAAGGTATCTTCATCTTGTTCATCACTGGCCATTTCTGCCAGATCAGCAAGATCACTTAGGGACTCAGTAAAGGACGCCAGCACACCAACAATGTTTTCCAGCTCTGAGCGCTCACGCCCAAGCAACTGCGCTCGTGCGGGATCGCTCCATACATCGGCGTCAGCAAGCTCTAACTCGACCTCCTGCAGTCGCTCGCGCTTTTCAGCAAAGTCAAAGGTACCCCCGAAGCGCTAGATCGCGCTCACTAAGATCCTTGATGCGTTCACGAACGGAGGTAATTTCTGGCATGGGTCTCTATCGGTGTTATGCAGCATTTTGCTGTTTTTTAAGCAGCGCGGAGTCTAAGCCAAAGGCTCGATGTACTCCACTATCAACTGCAATGTTGCGGTATTACCGTAGTCGTTACGCGCTGGGCGATATACCACGCGCAAACGCTTTGTCTCCTGAGCCAATGGCGGTTGTCGGAACGCTATGGCGTCAATTAGACGCGCTTCTTTACGCAGCACTAATTTCAAGTGTTGCTCGCCAACCACGCGCTGACTGATGAGTTCAAAATCATCACAAAATGCCGGCTCCGGAAAACCGTTGCCCCAGGGTCCTGCATTGAACAGCGACTGGACTGTATCGAGGGTAAGTTCCTGTTCAGATAGTCCACCATCAACAAAGCATTTGGCGCTCAGTGCGTCTTCGCTCACCAGTTCAGCTACCACTTCGGCAAAAATGTTGCGGAAGCGCTCAAAGTGAACACGCTTCAGACTTAAACCTGCGGCCATAGCATGACCACCAAACTTTATTAATAAACCTGGATAACGGGTCGCTATGGTGTCGAGTACATCGCGTATGTTTAGGCCATCAATGCTGCGCGCTGAGCCTTTTATTTCACCCACAGCACCTTCTGACGAGTCCGCGAAAACAATAGCCGGTCGGTGTAAGCGCTCGCGCAAGCGCCCCGCTACAATGCCCACCACGCCCTGATGAAAGCGTTCGTGATAGACCGCGATCCCTTTGGCGTCATCCGTCTTCGATACTTGAGCAAGGAGCAATTCCGCCTCGGCCACCATGCCCTGCTCGATCTCGCGTCGATCTTTGTTTAAACCGTCTAATTCCTGAGCTAATGATCTCGCGGTGGCAACATTGTCGGCCAACAGACAGCGAATGCCCACGCTCATGTCTTGCAGCCTCCCAGCGGCGTTGAGACGCGGGCCGATGGCAAAGCCAAGATCTTGGGCACTGAGCTGGGTTAAATCACGCTTGCCTACTTCTGCCAGCGCGCGAATACCCGGACGGGTATGACCCTGACGCATGCGTAACAGACCCTGATGGACCAATATTCGGTTATTGCGGTCTAGGGGCACCACATCGGCCACAGTGCCCAGCGCAACTAGATCCAAGAACTGACCCAGATTGGGTTCCGGCCGTTGCGCAGCGTCGAACCACTGGCGCTGGCGTAAGGTGTGACGCACCCAACTGAGCAAATAATAGGCAACGCCTACACCGGCGATGGATTTACTTGGGAAACCACAGTCTTGGCGATTCGGATTAACAATGGCATAGGCTGCTGGCAACTCTGAGCCCGGTAGATGATGGTCAGTGACAATCACATCAATACCCGCGGCATTCGCCGCAGCGACGCCATCAACACTAGATATGCCGTTGTCGACGGTAATAATTAAATCCGGTTTAAGGCTTTGAGCAATCGCCACGATCGCCTCCGATAGGCCATAACCAAATTGAAAGCGATCAGGTACGAGAAATTCGACCGCCTCAGCCCCCATGGCAGCCAGCGCTAACTTGCATAAAGCTACTGACGTGGCACCGTCCGCATCGTAGTCGCCTATGATCAGGATCCGTTGCTGCGCCACCACTGCTTCGGCCACACGCTGGGCAGCCTTGTCTATATCCATCAGGCCCAGCGGCGACACCAAGGACTTTAGGCCTTTGTCGGTATCATCTGTGCGGGTCAACCCCCGACTCAGGTATAGGCGCTCTATCAACGGATCGTCTACATCAAGCGCGCCATCGCCAACCGCTCGCGTAATGATCTGCATCGGCGTACTCAGTCCTGAGGTGCCACGCGGATTCGCATCACCGGAGCCGTCACTGTTGCCAAAGCCTCCAGCTGCGCCAGCGCCTCATTCATTTGCGCTTCTTGAATATCCTCGGTGAGAATCACGATATCTACCGAACCACCCTGGCCGTGGCTGTCTTTTTGAATCACCGCATCAAGATTGATGTTATGACTTGAGAGTATTTGCGTGACTTCAGCAAAAACTCCGGGTTCATCACGTGTGGGAATGCGTAAATAGTAAGCGCTGCTGATTTTTTCGATCGGCTGTATGGGTATCGACTGGCTAGATCCCGAACCTCCCCCAGTCTGCTCTGGATGCAGAGCGGTTGCGATAATGTCTGCCACTACCGCAGAGGCGGTAGCTGCGCCGCCAGCTCCTGGGCCACTAAAGAGCGTCTTACCGGCTGCATCGGACTCCACTTGCACAGCATTCAGAACCCCATTTACGTGAGCCACTAGTTCGCTCTGGGCAACCAATGTGGGATGCACCCGCGCCTCAATCCCATCGGCAGTACTGCGCAAAATCCCCAAATGCTTAATACGATAACCCAACTCGGTGGCATAGCTTATGTCCTTGGGAGTAATCGCGCGGATACCTTCGACATAAACTTTGTCAAACTCAAAATCTGAACCAAAGGCCAGTGCCATGAGAATCGTTAACTTGTGGGCCGCGTCGATGCCGTCTACATCGAACGATGGATCCGCCTCGGCATACCCTAAGGTCTGAGCGCGCTCTAGAATTTCATCGAAATCAACGCCCTCGGACTCCATGGCAGACAACATGTAATTGCAGGTGCCATTAATAATGCCGCTCAGGGCGCTGAACTGATTCGCTACCAAACCGTACTGCAGTGCCTGAATGATCGGAATTGCGCCGGCAACGGCGGCCTCAAAACGTAAGCGCTGACGTGATAGTTCGTTACCATGTAATGCGATGACTGCCTTATTCGCGGTCACAACGCCTTTACCACTCTCTAAGGCGGCAACAATCAGCTGTTTTGCCAGCGTCTCCCCGCCAATCAACTCCACAATCACGTCGATGCGCGGATCGGATAGTAGATCCATTACGTCAGTGGAGAAATCTGCGCCGTGGAGGTCTACCTCTGGCTTAGCGCTGCGACTGGCCACACGCACTACATTGACGCTGACGCCACTGCGCTGCTCGATGAGCTCTCGGTTGCTAGCGAGTAGCGTCAAGACACCCTGGGCTACGGTGCCGAGACCGGCAATACCTATCGAAAGGCTTTTCAAACTATTGCTCCTTGTAGCTACTGGTCGATTCGGCTATTCACCAAGGACGGCGGCCGCTAGACGTTCTGCTGGCAGATATCCTGGCAACAATCTTCCATCTGCCAGCACGATTGCCGGGGTGCCACTGATTCCCAGTTGCTGTCCCAACCCGTAGTGATCGCTTATCGCGTTCTGGCACGTCTTTGTCGGCACACTAGCTCCAGCTTTAAGCTGGGTGATGGCGCTTTGACGATCTTTCGCGCACCAAGCGGAGACCATCTTGTCGTGGGTGTCGGAATCAACACCAGCGCGCGGATATGCCAGATACCGAACTTCAATACCCAGCTCATTAATCTGCGCCATCTCGTTATGTAGTTTCCGACAATAGCCGCAGTCTACATCGGTAAACACTTGAATGTAGCCGCGCGCCTCGCCAACCGCCGGAAATACGATCATGTCTTCAAGAGACTGCTGCGCCATCAATTGTTGGCGCTTTTTGTCCCGCCGCTGCTCGGACAGATTGACGAGATCGTCTTGCACGGCGAATAGGTCACCGCTAAAGAAGTGTTGCCCATCGGCTGTACCGTAAAGCGTGGTACCACCGGACAATTCAATCGCATACATGCCCGGGATGTCGATGGCCACCACCGCTTCAATCGGGATTCCAGGGCGCAGCTGCTGCAATTTTTCCGCAAGTTTACGGCCACTCTCCAGCGCGTCACCGGTTTCCGCAAAGGCTGCTGGCGACAGCACCAATACAGCTGCCGTCACAGCATGCAGAAACCCAGCCATAAATTTTTTAACTACCATGCAAATATCCTTTCCGTTGACCAGTGGCTTAAGCAATGCACTGTTTATCCGCGCGGGTGGTGTTTTCTTAACAACGATTGCAGCCGCTGCTGCGCCACATGAGTGTAGATTTGAGTCGTAGACAAATCGCTGTGCCCGAGCATCATCTGCACTGCGCGCAGGTCTGCGCCATTATCCACAAGATGAGTCGCAAATGCATGACGCAGGGTATGAGGTGAGATGTCTTTTTCAATCCCGGCCACTAACGCATAGCGTTTTATGGCATGCCAGAATGTCTGCCGCGTCATCGCCCGACCTAAACGGCTAGGAAATAGTACGTTACCCCCAGCTGGCATCAGTTGTTGGCGCGCCTCGCGCAAATAACGCTGTAACCAGTCCAAAGCGGCTTCGCCGGCGGGCACAATCCGCTCCTTGCTGCCTTTACCTGTTACTCGGACCACGCCCTGACGCAGGTTTACGCTGGCCAATTGCAGAGTCACAAGTTCCGATACCCGCAGACCACAGGCGTAAAGTAGTTCTAGCATCGCCCGGTCGCGCATACCAATCGCTGTGGTTACGTCCGGCGCATTAAGCAAATTCTCCACGTCTTGAGCACCCAGACTGCTGGGCAGAGCACGCGCCTGCTTAGGATGTTCAAGGTACTGTGTGGGATCGTCTTGCAGACGTTGTTCAGCGAGCCAATGCCGGAAAAATCCGCGCACTGAACTGAGCCACCGCGCCGCTGAGCGCCGCGCAATGTTCTCGCTATTACGCATCTCATTATAGGCACCAAGATCGTCGGCGCTGGCATCGATCAACTTGGCTGCACGCGCGGTTTGCAGCAGCCAATACTCTGTCTGGGTGAGATCGCGGCGATAGGCCGCCAAAGTGTTTTCGCTAAGACCACGCTGCAGCCACAGGGCATCGAGGTATTCTAAAACCTCGATGCTGGGGCTGTAATCGTGCTTGGGCATGGACGCGGCGACCTTAGATTCAAGCCGCCACTATAGCCAACCCTGTCAGGGCGTCTACTTGTTGATTTTTTCCTTGATGCGCGCGGAGCGTCCAGAGCGCTCACGCAAGTAGTAAAGCTTCGCCTGCCGCACATCGCCACGCCGCTTTACTTCGATCTGATTGATCAACGGACTATGAGTTTGGAAGGTTCGCTCAACACCAACTCCATGGGAAATTTTGCGCACAACAAATGCCGAATTGATACCCCGGTTCTTGATGCCAATAACCACACCTTCAAAGGCCTGTAAGCGCTCTCGGCTGCCTTCTTTTACGCGCACCTGTACGCTTACCGTATCACCAGGGCTGAACTCGGGCACTTCCGCTAGTTGGCGGTCTTCAATTTCTTGGATTACTTTATTTCTGCGCATGTTTATCTCCAATGCATCGCCTAATCTGGCTGACGGTCGGCAAAAATTTCTAACAACAACTCTCGATCCAGCTCACCAAATGTCATTGCAGTCAATAACTCCGGGCGCCGATTTAGAGTGCGTTTTAACGCCTCACGGCGTCGGTACTTAGCCACCTGCCCGTGGTCTCCACTAAGCAACTGTGGCGGTATCTTTTCCGAAGCCAAAGTTTCGGGGCGCGTATAGTGAGGGTAATCGAGCGTTGCATCAAGGTAAGATTCATCGATCGCGGACATTTGATTGCCTAATGTGCCGGGTAAGTGCCTGGCAATGGCATCCATCACCACCATTGCGGGTAATTCACCGCCACTGAGGACATAGTCGCCTACCGACCATTCCACATCTACCCAGCGGTTAATAAACCGCTCATCAATGCCTTCATAGCGGCCGCAGACTAAAATCAAACCCGCACTATCGCGGTACGCGCTAACCTGGGTTTGACTAAACCTTTGCCCTTGGGGGCTCATCAACACCACCGGTGTATTGGCCGGAGCACGCTCTTTCGCCGCCGCCACGGCCTGTTGCAGCGGCTCGACCTTCATCACCATGCCAGCACCACCGCCATAGGGTCTGTCATCCACCGTACGATGCCGGTCCGTGGTGTAATCTCGCGGATTAAAGAATTCAAGGCTCACAATCTCAGATGCCACAGCACGACCGAATACACCCTCGCGGGTTACCGCCGCAAACATGTCGGGAAACAACGTAATGATACCTAGCCACATCGCTTCAATCGTTCCATTCCGAGGGCCACATCACGACAATCCGCTGCTCTGATACGTTGACGTCGATGATGTAGGGATCAGTAAATGGCACCAATAACGGCTGACCACTCTGTGCGATCTGCAGCACATCGTGCGCGCCAGTTTCGAGTAAGCCGCTGACCTGACCTAAGCGCTGCCCCTGCTCGTTAACCACGGCACAACCGATCAACTGATGCCAATAGAATTCATCCTCTGCGGTATCTGCCAGAATGGCTGCTGGAACACCGAGCAAACTGCCACTGCATTGCTGAGCAGCTTCGCGCTGATCGACCCCAGCAAGCCGAACTAAATAACCATCGTTGTGATTTTGGATTTCGTAGTCTTCGATGGCTTGCCAGCGATCGCTATTTTGCCCGCGCAAAAACCACGGCTGATAGGACAATAGGTTTTCTGAGGGAGAGGTAAAGGACTGCAGGTGTTGCCATCCCTTGACGCCAAAGGCCCGCCCCAGACGACCCACTATGACGTTGTCTTGGGACATCTGGGAAACTTAAACGCTTGTTAATGCGCGCATCGAGGTGATGCGCGAAAGACTACTCCGCGGGAGCCGCGGCTGCTTCTGCAGTCTGTTGCTTGCGCGCAGTTGCAATCAACTGCTTTACCCGATCGCTGGGCTGAGCACCAACGCCAACCCAGTAATCGATACGATCGAGATCCAAGCGCAATGCCTCAGCCTGACCCTTGGCCACCGGGTTATAGAATCCTACGCGTTCCACGAAGCGGCCATCACGGGCGCGCGCTTGGTCTGCCACTGTTACGTGATAAAAAGGACTCTTCTTTGCGCCATGACGGGCAAGACGGATCGTTACCATAATGTTCTCTGTTTACCAAAGGTCAGAATTCGAAGGCCGCGTATTCTATAGCAACATCGCAGACATGCAAATGGCTTAGCATAGGTCTTATGTGATCCAGATCATCCCGGCAGACCGTTAACAATCACACACTGAGTTTCCGCTGCTGCATGTCTATGGCGCGCCAAATCTTGATATTCCGGACTGAAAAACCATTTTTCCGCAGCTGCCACGGAGTCAAAGCCAATTAATACGGTACGCGTAAATGGCCAGTCTCCCTCCAGCAACCGAGGCGCTTCATCGACACTGAGCATTGCACCACCATAATTTATAAAAATGGCCATAAAACCCGCTTCATACTCAGCGTACCGCTCTCGATCATGGATATTTATTGTGGCAATTACATACGCCGTCATCATCCCTCCTTATATATCAGCTGCTTAGGTCTTCGCTCTTATCTTGCAGGTGCAGGACGCCATCTTGCTGATTAATAGAACTGGCAAACTGCTGAAGAAAATTCATACCAAGTAAGCCATCGAAACCACCGTCTCCCAATAACGGCAGGATACCCACTTGTAAACGTTCCACCTGGGCCGCGCCAACGCTGAAATCCGAGACTTCTATTATTGGCGCTGCTACCAGACCGCCCGCCGTGGCTAAGCTAATCGAACGATTCAGATCATAGCTAAGGTTCAAGCGGCGCGCTGCATCTGGCGTCAAAGTTGTAATCGATGCTCCAGTATCCAATAAAAGTCGTAACCGCCCCGACGGCAATCGCGCCTCCACCACATGATGACTACCGTATTTGAGCAGCGGCACGCTTATACCCTCACTGAATTGCAGGCGCCTATTAATACGCTGCTCTAGTGCCTGGGCCTTGGCCCCCATTACCGCGTCCTGCAGAATGAAATAAAGCGAATACAGCGCTTGATCGTAGAGTTGCAACTGCACCTGCACTTCCGCAAGACGGTAGTAATAATCGGCAACGTGCGGGTCTAGATTCACTAAACGCTGATAGAACCCCAATAATTCCGTCCAGCGCTGTTGACTCGTCAGCTGCGCCGAGCGCTGACTAATATGTTCCTGAAGTTGCCGACGGATCGCACCCTCGCGAGACACATCTGCGTTCGCCAATGCTGCATAAAGCGCCTCTAAGGAGAGCACTGTTTCCATGGTGGGCGGGTCAGTAAGGTTTACCCCAGTCACGGCAACAGGCTTTTGCGTTGGTGGCAGTAAAATAGGCTCTGTTAAGGTCTGCTGGTGCGATAACCCGTCGTCTACCTTTGGTGTACTGCCATCACCAGCAGCTAAGCCTCGTAACTGCCATCCAACTGCGACACCTGCAACAGCAACAGCAACGCCAAGCAGCAGCAGCGCGCGCATGCTTCTATCGGCGGCGCATACCCGGTGGCATACCTGGCGGCATACCGCCTCCCGGAAACTTCATGCCCTGCATGCCACGCATCATTTTTTGCATGCCGCCTTTCTTCCCCACTTTCTTCATCATCTTTTGCATTTGCTTGTGCTGCTTTAACAAACGATTGATGTCCGCAACCTGGGTACCACTACCTGCGGCAATACGCTGCTTGCGTGACCCATTGAGAAGATCCGGGAAACGACGTTCCTTTAGCGTCATGGAATCTATAATTACGCCCATGCGCTTAAACTGGCCATCGTCTAACTGCGCTTGCGCACTAGCAGGCAACTGACCCATACCCGGCAATTTATCGAGCATGCTGCTCAGACCACCCATGTTGGCCATCTGTTGCAGCTGATCACGAAAGTCCTCTAGATCAAACTTCTGACCCTGCTGCATCTTGCGCGCAAAACGCTGGGCCTTGGTCTTATCGACCTTGCGTTCGGCTTCTTCAATGAGCGAGAGAACATCACCCATACCCAAGATTCGCGAGGCAATACGATCCGCATGAAAGACTTCAAGCGCATCAGTTTTTTCCCCGCTGCCCAAAAATTTGATCGGCTTGCCAGTAATTGTGCGGGTACTTAAGGCTGCACCACCACGGGCATCGCCATCGGTCTTCGCCAGCACGATACCGGTGAGCGGCAGCGCATCATTGAAGGCCTTAGCAGTGTTTGCCGCATCCTGGCCGGTCATGGCATCCACTACGAACAAGGTCTCGATAGGATTGATGCTGGCATGCACTTGTTTGATCTCAGCCATCATCGCTTCGTCCACCGCTAAACGTCCGGCGGTATCCACAAGCAATACATCAGCGAGCTGCTGCTTCGCGCTCTGCACCGCGGCAGTCGCTATCGCTACCGGCGCTTGATCAGGCGACGATTCAATAAAGGTCACCCCAACTTCGGCTGCCAGGGTCTGCAGCTGTTCAATCGCTGCAGGTCGGTAAACATCGGCACTGACTACGGCGACACGCTTTTTCTGTTGCTCTTTGAGCAGCCGCGCGAGCTTCGCTACCGTTGTGGTTTTACCCGCACCCTGCAGGCCAGCCATAAGAATCACCGCGGGCGGTGCTGTTGCCAGATTAAGACTATTGTCTTCGGCACCCATGACCGCGACGAGTTCCTCGTGCACGATCTTAATAAATGCTTCGCTCGGATTTAGCGCCGCCATTACGGCTTGACCAAGCGCCTTGCCGCGTACCCGCTCTATAAAATCTTTTACAACAGGCAACGCCACATCGGCTTCTAGCAAGGCCACACGCACATCACGCAGAGCATCGCTGATATTGCTTTCGTTCAAGCGTGCCTTGCCGCTGATCTGCTTCAGGCTCGCCGACAGTCTTTCTGATAGGTTTTCAAACATATTAGGAGGCTATTTAGCGGGACTGCTAATTATAGCGTGAACCATCTGCTGTGCGGCCTATTTTTTAGCCATCCCGGCTCGCCTTAAGCCTTCTCAGCTTCGGGATAGAGTGTGTCCAAAGCCAGAGAGCTGCCGTCGGCTTGCACAATACGACAATGTTGCCGCTGCAGTTGCCGCGGCTCCTGAACACCGCATGCATGGGCGATAACCGCAACCTCCGCTCGCACCGAACGCGCATAATTCGCCACGCGTTTACGTTTATTCGCCACCACTAAACCCCGCTGCAGCCTCTTATCATGGGTCGTTATACCGGTGGGGCAGGTATTCTTATTGCACTGCATGGCCTGAATACAGCCTAACGAAAACATAAATCCCCGCGCTGTGGTTGCAAAGTCAGCACCAACACAGAGCGCCCAAGCTATTTGCGCGGGGTTGATCAGCTTACCGCTGGCAACTACTCGAATGCGCTGGCGCAGGGAAAATTTATGCAAAACATCCACCACTAAGGGCAAACTTTCTCGCAACGGCAGCCCCATGTAATCAATCAAACTGGCGGGCGCGGCACCGGTACCTCCCTCCGCGCCATCAACCGTGATGAAATCTGGGGCACTGGCCACACCCCGCTCCTGGATCGCGACGCACAATTCATGCAGCCATCTGTGGTCGCCAATCACGGCCTTAATACCTACCGGCTTGCCGCTGACCGAGCGCACGGTTTCAATTAAGTCCAAAAGATCTTCTGCACTAGATACCTCTGGATGGCGATTTGGACTGAAGGAATCCTCACCCTGCGGAATCGCCCGCACCCGGGCAATTTCGGCATTCACTTTCGAGCCGGGCAGAACGCCGCCCTTACCAGGCTTGGCGCCCTGACTGAGTTTTATTTCAAACATCTTCACCTGCTCGTGAGCCGCAACTTCCCTCAGGCGTTCAGGGCACAAACCGCCGTTGGCGTCACGCACACCGTATTTTGCAGTACCAATTTGGAAAACTAGGTCTGCACCACCCTCAAGGTGCTCTGCACTCAAGCCCCCCTCTCCGGTATTCATCCATACCCCTGCGGACTTCGCCCCCCGGGATAAAGCCAATACCGCCGGTGCAGAGATTGCGCCATAGCTCATTGCAGAAATATGAAAGACCGAGGTCACCTGATAAGGCTTACGGCTATGGGGTCCGATGATCACGGCAGCCGTTTCGCGCCCTTCTTCTGCTAGCTTTGGAAACGCACAATTAGCAAACAGCACCGTGCCGGCGGGCTTGAGATCTCGCGTCGAGCCAAAGGCAATAGTGGAATCTACCTTTTTTGCAGCGCGGTAGACCCATGAGCGCTCCGCGCGATTGAAAGGCATTTCCTCGCGATCCATGGCGAAAAAATACTGGCGAAAGAACTCCCCTAAATGCTCGAACAAATATCGGAAACGCGCCAACAATGGGTAGTTACGACGCAACGCGTGGCGGGTTTGATTACGATCGATCAGATACAGCGCCAATAACAACAGCGGAATTCCTAACAATAACGTCATCACCGCCCAAGACATGATTTCGGATTGAAGGAAGGTAGTAGAGGATTGCATTGACACTAACTCTATTTATAAGTTTATACAGATAGTGAACCGTAAATCCGCAATAGAAAAGACCTTGCCCTCCCGCCGGTAGGTCCAATTAGTACCGATTATCTCCTTCACAAAGGCGACTTCACGACAACGCCGGCTTATGCCAAACTTCGGCCACCTAGCTAGCGACAATTCATCATAGATACCCAGCTTACGGGCGCGCAGCCGCGTCGCACTTCATGAACGAATCCGCATCAATCACTGCTGCCGCAGCCATAGTGTTTTATGCCCTCGGTTTCGCGCAGCTCATTACCGCGCAAAAACAGACCGCTGAAACGATGGCGGCCGCTAGCGGTACACAGAAGCGGGTAGCATTGCTGGGACTCGCGGCTGTTCTATGTCACGCCTGGGCGACCTTTTCCGCCTTAGTCACAGATGCCGGCATCGACCTCGCACTAGTGCATGTCTGTAACTATATCGCTGTAGTTATGGTCGCAGTCGTCGCAGCAGCCAATAGCCGCCTGCCGGTCATCAGCGTCAATCTGCTGTTGTTCCCCATTGCAGTGGTTAACGCCTTGGCGTTGCTCATTGTTAAGCCCGGTAACAGCACCCAACTGGCCATCGACAGCATCCAGAGTGCACACATTATTCTGTCATTGACCGCCTATGCGGGCCTGATGACTGCCGCCCTGCAATCCATATTGTTGGCCTTTCAGGAACAACAACTGCAACGCTTAGATACCGGTTTCTACCGCATGCTGCCAGCACTTGAAACGATGGAGCGGCTGCTGATCGCCATGTTGTGGATCGGCACTGTCTTACTCAGCTTGGCAATTTTCACCGGCTTATTGTTCTTAGACGATATGTTCGCCCAGCGAGTTGCCCACCATACTGTTCTGACTACTCTATCGTGGCTCATCTATGTCGGCTTCTTAGTCGGCCATCACCTAATGGGCTGGCGCGGCATTACCGCTGTGCGCTGGAATCTCAGTGCGTTCGGCTTACTCTTGCTCGGCTACGTTGGCAGCAAGTTCGTATTGGAATACTTGCTGCAGTCATGATCAGTGCAGAAACCCCAACACTTTATTTGCTGCTCAGCATCGCGTTACTGATCTGCCTGTCTGCGTACTTCTCGGGCACTGAAACAGCAATGATGGCGCTCAATCGTTACCGCTTACGGCATCTGGTAAAGCGCGGCCATCGAGGGGCGCGCAAAGCCAACCGCATGTTGAAGCGGCAAGATCGCTTGCTCGGGGTTATTCTAGTTGGCAACAATCTGGTTAATTTCAGTGCCGCCACCATTGCGACGATCATCGGCTATAACCTATTGGGCGACACTGGTGTGCTGCTCGCACCCTGGGTGCTGACAATCACCTTTCTTATTTTTGCCGAAGTCGCGCCGAAAACCTTGGCGGCCGAACGACCCGACGCCTGGGCTTTGAAAGCTGTATTCGTGCTCGCGCCTCTGGCAAAACTCCTGCACCCTGTAGTACTGCTCATTAACGGCTTCAGTAACGCCCTGGTAAAACCCTTCCTAAGCGAACGCAGCGAGGGTGACGATCAACTGACCAAGGACGAATTAATCACTGTGGTCAGCGAAGGTGCCCAAGCTGTCGGCGAACGCCAAACCATGATGACACGACTGTTGGATCTAGAAACGGTCACCGTCAACGACATTATGGTTCCGAGAACAGAAATCGTCGGACTCGATATCGATGCCGACATGGGTGATATTTTAGCCAGTGCCGCTGCGAGCCAGCACACCCTACTGCCGGTCTACAAAGATAATTTCAACAATATGCTGGGGGTTTTGCATCTGCGCCGACTCGCCCGCTTGTTGCAGACCGAAGAGTTCACCAAGGCAGATCTGCTGCAGCTGGCCCGCGATCCCTACTATGTGCCCGAAGCCACGCCATTGCATACGCAGCTGCTTAATTTCCAGAAAGAAAAGCAGCGCTTCGCCTTGGTCGTGGACGAATACGGCGACATTCAAGGCATTGTAACCCTAGAAGATATACTGGAAGAAATTGTTGGCGAATTCACCAGCGACTTTGCAGCCAACATTGCCGACATATCACCCGAAGCGGACGGCGCGTTCCTGATCGACGGCATGGCAGTACTGCGCGACATCAACCGCGCCCTGCGCTGGAACCTGCCAACCAACGGGCCAAAGACGTTGAACGGTTTCGTTCTAGAGCATCTAGAGACCATTCCAGAGTTCAATTTATGTATTCAAATTAACGAATACCAGATCGAGACCCTACAAATTAAAGACAACATTATTAAGTCGCTGCGGATTCGCCGCATCGAAGATCAAAGCACGCCTGAGGACGACAGCTCACTGGACGAGTAATGGTGTTGCGCCTCAGGCCGTGCGAATAATCGCTAGTTCTTGGCCCACCGCCGGTTCAACGCACTAACAATCGCATTCAGACTCGCCGTAATGGTATTGCGACTGACGCCAAGACCATAACATCGACTCTCAGTTTCTGGGTCGTCTATGGCGAGGATGCAAATTGCTTGAGCATCTGAACCCGTGCCCAGAGCATTCTCTTGGTACCCTAATACCGTCAGCGGCTCATTTAGAGTTTCCACCATTGCATTAACGAAGGCCTCGATAGGACCTGAGCCTTCACCATCAATGGTGACCACATTATCCGATACTTCTACCCGCGCGACACAACGCTGATCCTCATTACGCCCAGTTAACAGGTCGTAATCCATCAGCCGATAGGGGCCACTGTCGCTACCATAGGTATCCAATAGCGCCTGATAAATTTCATCTGGCTTAACTTCACGATCCAGCTGCTCTGTGAGTTTCTGTACATGGGTACTGAATTCAACCAGCAGATCACGAGGCAATGCCAGTCCATGGTGCTCCTCGAGCAAAAACCCCACACCGCCTTTTCCGGACTGGCTATTCACGCGCACTGTTTCTTTGTAGGAACTGCCAACATCTTCTGGATCGATGGGCAAATATGGCACTTCCCAACTACTACGGTCGACTTGGGACATGCCTTTCTTAATTGCATCCTGATGCGAACCGGAAAACGCAGTAAAGACCAGTTCTCCCGCATAGGGATGACGCTCGTGCACCGCAAGCTTGGTCACCGCTTCGGACACTTCACGGATTTTCGGCATATGCCGCAAATCTAGAGTGGGATCCACACCCTGACTGAACATATTCATGGCCACAGTAACCAGATCACAATTACCAGTGCGTTCACCATTACCAAACAATGTACCCTCGACCCGCTGGGCCCCAGCCATGAGGCCTAATTCGGTAGCCGCAACGCCTGTGCCTCGATCATTGTGGGTATGCAAACTGATCACAGCGCTGTCGCGACGCGGAAAATTTCGACAAAACCACTCGATTTGATCCGCATAGATGTTCGGTGTCGCCATCTCCACCGTGCTTGGCAGATTGATAATCATCGGATCCTCTGGCGTCGCCCCCCAGGTATCCGCTACTGCTGTGCAAATCTCAGCTGCAAAATCCAGCTCCGTGCCGGTAAAGCTTTCTGGCGAATATTCAAAGGTCACATTGGACGCGAAACCTTCGAGGCCCTGCCGAACCAGTTCCGTACCCTGAACAGCCAAATCGATAATGCCCTGGCGATCCATACCAAAGACCACCCGTCGCTGCAGTTCAGAGGTCGAGTTATAAAGGTGGAAAATAACGTTTGGCGCACCCTCCAATGCCTCTACTGAGCGCGTAATCAATTCTTCACGGGCCTGACACAGCACCTGAATACTGACATCTGCTGGAATGCGTCCCTCATCGATAATGCGACGAATGAAGTCGAAATCAGGCTGGGATGCGGCTGGGAATCCCACCTCAATTTCAGCAAAGCCGATTTCCAGCAACAGATCCCAAAGTCGCAGTTTTTCATCTACATTCATCGGGTCGATCAGCGCTTGATTACCATCGCGCAGATCCACACTGCACCAGCGCGGCGCCTGTTGCAGCACATTGCTCGGCCATTGCCGGTCCGGCAGGTCGATGGGCTGAAATCCCTTATATTTCTGAAATGGCATCGCGCCTCGGGCGCGACCAGCTTGCGGTTGATGATTCATTTTAATGCCCTTGGACATATCGTCGTTCCACGTATTCGCCGGCTCATTAGGCACAGGCGGTTGCAATATACATCACTCCACAGGTCCTGTGGTGACTGCTTGTTTGTTTCTGGGTGCGCTAATACTGCGCTGGGGTTTGATTATTTTGCCGGTGCAACCGGCAGCAGGTTTAACGCAAGCAGCGCCAGAAGGGATAACAGACCAGAGTTCTTGGCGTTCACTGCCGAATTACTGTTGGCATAGCCGAGGCAGTTTTGGTCACGCACAGCCCACCGCACCGCAGTCGCGGTGGCGTAGCATTGAACTGGGCGTCTAACTAAACTCATGGGCGGACTATAACGCTACCCTGTTAACTTGCCAAGGGGTGCTAGCTGTAATGCACGGTAACCTGGGCGGCAGCGCGCATCGCGCGCTGCCGCGCACTTTCTATATCGTCATCCAGAGCCAAGGCAACGCCTACTCTGCGCTCACCGTCCACCTCTGGCTTGCCGAATAACCGCACCTGAGTATCTGCAGCGGCGAGCGCCTGTGTCACGCCACTGTAGCTGAGCGTGGTGGATTTTCCATGAGCCAAAATTACTGCTGATGCGGCGGCCCCACGAGCGCGGATATTCGGCACAGGCAGGCCCAGAATAGCGCGAACATGTAGAGCAAATTCGCTGAGATCTTGACTGATTAGAGTCACCATACCGGTATCGTGCGGTCGCGGACTGACCTCAGAAAAATAGACTTGGTCGCCCTTGATAAAAAACTCCACGCCAAATAGCCCCCAACCACCCAAGGCTGTGGTGACCTGCTCAGCAATACGTTGGCTTTGTTCTAAAGCGATGGGACTCATGGGCTGAGGCTGCCATGATTCTTGATAGTCACCGCCCTCCTGTCGATGGCCGATCGGCTCACAGAAACTCGTACCGCCTACATGGCGCACAGTCAGCAGAGTAATTTCATAATCGAAATCGACGAATCCCTCTACGATCACCTTTCCTGCGGCGCCGCGGGCGCCCTCTTGGGCGTAATGCCATGCTGCATCGACATCATCTTGGGTATGCAGTGTCGACTGCCCTTTGCCGGAACTGGACATCACCGGTTTGACCACACAGGGCAGGCCTATTGCGGTAATCGCCTGCTGATATTCTTCATAGGTTGCTGCAAATCGAAATGGCGAAGTCGGCACCCCTAGAGTTTGCGCTGCTAAGTTACGTATGCCTTCCCGATCCATGGTCAGACGCGCCGCCATGGCGGTGGGAATAACCCGCTGCCCCTGAGCCTCCAATTCCACCAGCACCGAGGTGGCAATGGCTTCAATCTCCGGCACGATAAGATCCGGCCGTTCTTGGTTGATCAGTGCGCGCAAGGCCGACTCGTCAAGCATATCGATGACGTGGCTGCTGTGGGCGACCTGCATTGCCGGCGCATTTGGATACCGATCTACCGCAATGACTTCCACTCCAAGTCGCTGTAGTTCGACCGCTACTTCTTTGCCAAGTTCGCCGCTACCTAACAACATCACCCGGGTGGCAGTAGCCGCCAGCGCTGTACCTATCCGCGTTTGTTGATCGCTCATATCAACAGACCCTAATTCGTCACCGCACTGGCCTGGGGCACCAGTCCATCACGAAAACGCCGGGAATTTTCAACATAGTGTTTTGCACCCATGCGGATTCCCGCACCCTGCTCCTCGGTCAACGTTTTAACCACCTTGCCTGGCGAACCCATAACCATGGAATTATCCGGGATCACTTTGCCTTCTGTGATCAAAGCATTGGCTCCAATAATGCAATTTTTGCCAATCTTTGCTCCGTTCAAAACCACAGCATTAATGCCGATCAGCGACCCCTCGCCAATATCGCAACCATGCAGCATGACCTTGTGGCCAATGGTGACATGGGCGCCAATATTAATGGGGTAACCGAGGTCGGTATGCAGTACTGAACCATCCTGCACATTGGACCCCTCACCTACCGTGATTAACTCGGTATCGCCACGCAGTACCGCGTTAAACCAGACGCTGGCATCTTGGCACAACAACACATTACCAAGCACCACAGCGTTATCAGCGACCCAATAGTCGCCCTCTGCCTGCACCTGCAGATCATCAAGTTGATACAACATTTAACCCTCCTTTGTTGCCATGGTAATGAAGCCCTCGCTTGAGTACCACCGCGCCTGCCAAGGGCTATTAACGGTATACTCTGCCGATGAATTATTGCAGCTTGTGCGGTGCTCGCACCGAAATTAAGGTTCCCGAAGGTGACAGCCTGCCACGCTCAGTGTGCACTGCCTGCCATACCATCCATTATCAAAACCCGCGCGTCATCGCAGGCACCCTGCCAATTTGGCGCGATCAGGTGTTGCTGTGCAAACGCGCAATAGCACCCCGCGACGGCTACTGGACTCTGCCAGCCGGCTTTCTGGAAAATTCTGAGACCATTGCTGAGGGCGCTGCCCGGGAGACGATGGAAGAGGCAAATGCAAAGGTCAGCGATCTGCAACTGTATACGGTCTTCAGCCTGCCGCACATTTCTCAGGTCTATACGTTTTTTCGCGCCGCTCTGGAAGGGCCAGAGTACAGTAGCGGGCCTGAATCCTTAGAAGTCGAGTTATTTTATGAACAAGACATTCCTTGGGATCAGTTAGCGTTTCCGGTAATTACGCAAACGCTACAACACTACTTTGCCGATCGTAAAACTGACGTTTATCCGACCCATTACCAAGACTTATTATTCAAGCGCCCAAAGTCCTGACGATCGATGGCGCCTACAAGGCTTTGCGCGCGTTATCAAAGAGGCGCATCCACGGGCCATACTCGCCCCAGCTAGACTCTGCGACCACATTTTGACAGCTACGGAACACCCGCTCCGGATGCGGCATCATCAACAGCACCCGACCATCGGCGCCGGTAAGACCCGCCAGACCCTGGCTGGCACCATTCGGATTATGCGGATAGCGCTCGGTTATTTGATGCTGCGCATCCACGTAATTCAGGGCGATCTGACCCTGTGTAGCCAACCGAGCTAAATCCTCAGGGTCAGAAAACTCAGCACGGCCCTCGCCATGGGCCACCGCCACCGGGATGACACTGCCCTGCATCCCATCTAACCAAGGCGAAGCATTCGTCGCCACGTTGACCATGACTGTCCGACCTTCAAATTGCTCGCTGCTATTGCGCACAAAGCGTGGCCAGTGTTCGGCCCCAGGGATGAGCTCGGCCATTTGCGCAAGCATTTGGCAGCCATTACAGACCCCTAGAACCAGCGCATCACTGCGAAAATAATCGGCAAATTGCTGACGCACTTGCTCATTAAACAGCGCGGTCTTAGCCCAACCGCCACCGCCGCCAAGGACATCACCGTAGGAAAATCCGCCACAGGCGACCAGACTGTCAAATTCGCTAAGGGTGCGGTGACCGCGAATAAGATCCGACATATGCACGTCAACGCAGCGAAAACCCGCCGCATCAAAAGCCGCAGCCATTTCTATATGGCCATTCACACCCTGCTCCCGCAACACTGCCATGGTGGGTTTCGCCCCTGTATTGATATACAGACTCTCAGGCGCTGACCGCTGTGCTGGATCAAAGGTGAGCTTTGAGTTTAATCCGGGATCGTCATTGTGAGTCTGCAGGATGTCGGCAAACTCTTCATCCGCGCACGCCTCACTGTCGCGCAAACGCTGCATTCGGTAACTGGTCTCGGCCCATTGCTGCTGCAGTTCCTGACGGCTGTACTCTCCCACAAGGCTATCGCCGTGCTTAATGAGTACTCTTTCATCGTCTCGGAGGCGCGCTATGGGTGTACATAGGCACGGCGCTGAGGCTTGCAACTCTTGCAACCGCGCCGTATCCACTTGGGCAACAAAGCCTATTTCTTCGTTAAATAACGCCGTAAGCAAATTTTCTGCGGCCGCTATATCCACATCCAGTCCCATGCGGCTGGCAAATGCCATCTCCAGCAGCGTAGTGATCAAGCCGCCGTCGGAACGGTCGTGTAGGGCATGAATTAATCCCCGCCCTTTCATATCAATTAGCCATTCAAGCAGTGCTTTAAAGGTCCCCGCATCGTCAACATCGGGTGCGGTATCGCCCAACTGGCCATAGACCTGGGCTAAACAGCTGCCGCCCATACGCTGCTGTCCAAACTGCAAAAGCACCAGCACAGTGTCCATGTGCGGCTGCAAAACCGGCGTCAGTGTCTTCCGGACATCCTGCACCGGCGCAAAACCTGAAACAATCAGCGTGAGCGGCGATACGACCCGCTTATCTACGCCAGCCTGCTGCCAGCGTGTCTGCATGGATAAGGAGTCTTTACCTACTGGTATGGCAATACCTAATGCCGGGCAAAACTCTTCTCCAACCGCGGTCACTGCATCAAATAGCGCTTGATCCTCAGTATCGCTGCCCGCGGCGGCCATCCAATTTGCCGACAGCACCACGCGATCTAAGGCACTGAGATCTGCAGCAACCAAGTTTGTTAGGGTCTCCGCAACAGTCATACGTGCTGCAGCTGCAGGATTGATCAGTGCAAGTGGACTGCGCTCACCCATGGCAAAGGCTTCGCCAGCAAATGTTTGGTAGCCGCTTAAGGTCACCGCTACATCCGCCACTGGCTCTTGCCAGGGGCCGACCATCGGCTGGCACGCCACCAGTCCGCTGATACTGCGGTCGCCAATGGTTATAAGAAATTTCTTGCTGGCCACTGTTGGAAACCGCAACACTCTGGGCAGCGCCTCTGCTAAGGATACTCCAGTCAAGTCTAGGGCCGGCCAATTCTGGGTATGGCGCTGAAATTGCCGCTGGGTCTTCGGCACTTTGCCGAGTAAGACCTCTAGAGGCAGATCCACCGGATTGTTATCAAACCATGCATCTGCGACTACTAGTTGGCCGTCGTCAGTGGACTCACCCACAACCGCATAGGGGCATCGTTCACGCTCACACAACGCCGCGAATTGCTCGAGCTGAGTTTGCTCGATGCCAAGTACATAGCGCTCTTGAGCCTCATTGCACCAAATTTCTAATGGCGACATCCCAAGGTCCGCATTGAGCACATCACGCAGGCGGATGCGCCCACCTGACTTTGCATCGTCGATGAGTTCTGGCAACGCATTGGACAGACCGCCGGCACCAACGTCGTGAATCAACAAGATCGGGTTAGCTTCACCCATGGCACAGCAACCATCGATAACCTCCTGACAGCGCCGCTCCATTTCAGGGTTGCCACGTTGCACCGAGGCGAAATCTAGATCTGAGGAACTGACGCCGGAGGCCATACTGGACGCGGCACCACCACCCAAACCGATCAACATCGCTGGGCCGCCCAATACCACTAGCGCAGTACCCTGTGGAAATGGTTGTGCTTGCACATGCTCAGTGCGCACCGATCCCACACCGCCGGCGATCATTACCGGTTTGTGATAACCACGCACAACCTCGCCGGCATCAGCTTGTGTAATTGGATCAGGCATTTCAAAGCTACGGAAATAACCACAGATCGCCGGGCGTCCATACTCATTATTGAAACTGGCGGCACCGATCGGTCCCTCGAGCATGATCTCCAAAGCCGACGCCATGTGCTCAGGTTTGCCAGTGGCTAGCTCCCAAGGTTGCGGCGCATCAGGAATATTGAGATGCGAGGTGGTAAAGCCACTGAGTCCGGCCTTCGGCTTAGAGCCTCGTCCCACCGCGCCTTCGTCACGAATTTCACCGCCTGAACCCGTCGCGGCACCAGCGAACGGCGCGATCGCTGTGGGGTGATTATGGGTCTCTACCTTCATCAAGATGTGCGCGGGTGCGGTCTCGAAGACGTAATCTTTAGATCCCTGCACGGACAATCGAGCCACCGAATGCCCTTCGATCACGGCGGCATTATCGCTGTAGGCACTGAGAATGCCTTGGCCATTGATTTGCTGATAGGTGTTGCGAATCATCGCGAATAGAGACTTCAACTGTGGCGATCCATCGACCACCCAATCCGCATTAAAAATCTTATGCCGGCAATGCTCGGAATTTGCCTGAGCAAACATCATCAACTCTACGTCGGTCGGATCACGCTCAAGCTGCTCGTAGGCGTTTTGTAGATATTCAATTTCGTCCTCAGACAACGCCAGCCCAAGTGCTGTATTAGCTTCTACAAGGGCCTCTACGCCCTGTGACCAAAGTGGGACATGGCCAACCGGGGCGGGTTCAGACTGGGCAAAAATGCCCTCAAAGTCCTCCTCAGGCCAACACTCTTCAGTCATTCGATCAAATAGATGGACAGCATCCTCCGCGGCAAAACCTGAGTCTTGCTGGGTAAACCAGCGTATGCCCCGCTCTACCCGAACAACTTCCGACAACCCGGACAACGCAAAAATATCCGTGGCCTTACTCGACCATGGAGAAATGGTGCCACGCCGCGGTAATACGGTGTGACTGCGCGTACCTGCAGGCGCCGGCATTTGCTGTTGCGGACCATAACGCAATAACCGCTGCGCGCGCGCCAACGCGTCACCAACTAATGGCGCACGCACCTGCAGAATATGTACAAATTCAGCGTAGGCGATACTTGGCACCCGCCTTTGCATACGCTGCAGAGCGAATTGACTCAACGCTGGAGGCCCAGCAAGCACTTGAACAGTAAGCGCCTCGGAACCTTGTGTATTACTCATTTATTTCCCTAACTAAATCCAACCAAGTCACGACCCTGCGGGGCCGAACGTTCACCCGCTGGCCCTCACAGGGCGTTATCACCGGGCAGTTTCTTTGCGCGCCGTTGCTGGTTACGACGAGCCGCGAAGAACGTACTCATTAACTCGCTACACGGCTCAGCCAACACGCCACCGATGATTTGCGGAAAATGATTAAAGTGCTGGCGCTGACTGGGCGGCTGACTCACCAACGCTCCAGCCTTGGGCTCTGGCGCGCCGTAACAGATGCGCGCTACCCGCGCATGAATACTCGCTCCTAGGCACATCATGCACGGTTCTACTGTGACGTAGAGGGTCGTGTCTGGCAGCCGATAATTGCGTGCTGCACGCCCTGCGTCACGCAGAGCCATAATCTCTGCATGGGCGGTCGGGTCATCGAGACCGATACTCTGGTTCCATCCTTCACCGATGATTTCTTGATCACGAACCACTACTGCCCCGACAGGCACCTCTTGCGCACAGCCGGCGTGCTGGGCGAGTTCCAAGGCTCTTCGCATCCAGCGCTCATGCTCATTGTCCAACTCCGACTCAGACACAATCGTTAACCGAATGCAGCCACTGCGTGGATTAGCAGGGTCAATCTTGTTCTGTTATGAAACGAGCAAGTTGCATACTTCTGGTGCAGTAAAACAGGCATCCCTGGATGAGTTCCGCGTTAGGACAAGCCCAAGTATACGCTTGTTCAAAGTGTCATGGGTTTAACTTTGTGTATGAACAACGGCGCCAAGGAAAATTTCCAGATGAGTTGCTCGAGCAGAAAATGCGCCCACACCTTGAGACCCTCGAACTATTATCTTTGCCTAGACAAGCTCAAGCGGTTGGTCGATGTATATCTCCAGTGGCACTAGCTCCTGCCGCAATATCGAGGCGATGGGCACTGACTGAGTAGCCCAGGCCTGCTCCAAAACCTCACGCTTGTTGCTACCGGTTACATGAAGAATGATGGAGCGGGTATTCAATAACCTAGACAACGTTAAGCTAAGCCGTTGATGGGGTGCGGTAATCGGATCGACTACTGCACAACAATTTGGATTCTGCGCATCCAATAGCGCTGCAAGATCTGCCGCTTGCGGAAATAGCGACGCCGTATGACCGTCGGTGCCCATGCCAAGTATGACAACGTCAAACTGATCATTGCCCAGCATTTGTTCCTGTAACCGCCGCTGCGCCTCGGCACTAGACGACTCAACACCCCGCAGGGATAAAAATTGTGCGCCCGTATGATCAATGAGCAGCTCGCGCACCATGCGCTCATTACTATCTGCGTGTTGCACCGGCACCCAGCGCTCATCAGCCAAGGTAACGAGCACCTGAGACCAGGGTAATTGCTGCTGGGCCAGCAGGCGCAAAAATCCCAAAGGCGTACTGCCGCCGGAAACTACCAGCGTTGCCTTACCCCGAAGCTCTATCGCCTGCTCGAGACTCTCGCTAACGAACTGGCACAAGGCCCTGTCCAGATCCGTGGCCTGAGCAAAGGTACGAATCTGCGGTCGCGATACCGGCACACTAGCTTTCATGCCAGCTCCGACCGTCGTTCTCGATTAATAGTTCCGCCCGCGTCGGTCCATTAGAGCCGGCTCGATAGCCTTTGACCTCAACACCCTGAGTGCGCCACGCTTCGATAAGGGTATCGCACCAGCGCCACGATTCTTCGACTTCCTCACGCCCCACAAACAGCGATTGATCGCCTCGAATCACATCTAAAAAGAGCCGCTCGTAGGCATCCGGAATCCGCTCCATACTGGAAGAGTTTAGGAAATCTAACTGCAGGGTTTGGCGCGCGAGCGTCATACGATTTTTTAAACTATGCAGCTTCGAAACCATGTGCATTTCGATGCCCTCATCAGGCTGCAATCGAATCACCAACTTGTTGGGGATATTTTCACCGGCAGAAAAAATATTGTGTGGCAGGCTTTTGTAACTGATGACAATTTCCGTAACCTTGTCCGACATACGCTTACCGGTACGCAGGTAAAAAGGCACCCCTGCCCAACGCCAGTTATCAATATAGGCTTTAACCGCAACAAAGGTTTCCGTATCACTGGCTTGCTCGCCAGCGCCGGGCTCATC
>NZEI01000004.1 GCA_002690405.1 Gammaproteobacteria bacterium | reverse complement strand
ATTTTGTTTGGGCAAAGGTGATCAGTTCGGCCAGTTCTTGCTCTCTTCCTACTGCAGCAAAATGCGCGGCCTGAGGCTTAAAGGCGCAAACGTAAGGGGCTGTCGCCTCTACAATGGCTTTACCGAACTCTAAGTATGGCTTGTCTGCGGCAGCGACTTCCTCGGGTATCCGCTCAAGATCAGGATCGATACCTACACAAAGCAACGAACTGCTCTGCTGCCAGCTTCTACGCAATCTCTCATGGAAGCTCGGCATGTCTAACTCCCATTACTCAGTTGATCCTGACGCTCAGCAAGCACTCGNTCNACNGTATCAACNACNGCTTGAGTTTGGCTGTCGATCTCGACNTTAACCAGCCCNCCAACACTCAAATGGCCTANGGTTGTACGCTCGATCGTTTCAGGAATAAGGCTAACACTGAAACAGGACGTTTCTCGGTTTACNGACGACACTGTGAGACTCGCCCCATCCAGTGCGACATAGCCTTTGTGGAAGATATAGTTCTGCCAACGTGGCTCTACCTTAAATGTGAGCACTCGATCATTACCTTCATGATGCAGATGCTCCAAAGTCGCAGTAGTCGACACATGCCCAGAGACTACATGCCCNCCTACCTCATCGCCCACTTTAAAGGAACGTTCAACATTCACCTTNGAGGACGNATCCAAACGCCCAAGATTTGTGGTGCTCAATGTTTCCTTNATGATGTCGAAGCATGTGCTGTCGNTATCNTGTTGGGTCACAGTGAGACAGGTGCCGTTGATCGCTACCGACGCGCCTAACTGCAGGCCCTCGCCAAGGGCGCCCATTTTCAATGTCAGGCGNCTTAGATCAGCGCCGTGATCAACCCCGTGGACATGCAAAAGTTCTTGAACGATTCCAGTAAACATTACTACCCTACAAAAGAAAAAGCCGGTCTTAGACCGGCTTTAGTGTGCTCGAATTGCTCTAGCTTAGCCAGATGCCGCTGCAAGCTGGGCCTGGCGCTTACTCTCACGGTCGATAAAGGTTATCCATTGNCCGCAAATGCGTTGGTTGGTTTTATCCTTCTCGTCACGCGCAACTCGACGGCATGATACAAAGGCCGTTCGCGCTGGACTCAGCTTATTCTGGTTAAACAAGCACATGCCTTTGACAATGTACACGCTCTGACTTTTACGCAGNCCGCCCTTGTCTAATGCGCCGGTCGCAGAATCCACACACTTTTCGAACTGATCCGACTCAAGATATAGATAGGATAGCCGTTCGTAGATCTTGCCGTCGTCTGCCATCCCCGCAGCCTCTTCAAAGATNGGGATCGCTTTATCCACTTCCTGAGCCAATTGCCATGCCTGACCGAGAGACTGAAGATTTTTCGCATCTCGCTCGATAGCTTTACGATTGAGCCCGTCTTCTAATACCTTAGCTGCGCGTATCGGCACCTCTTCCTGCATTAACAGCCCGGCTAAATTGGTGAAGTCGGTTTGTTTCTCCAGAAAATCAGCTGTGTAGGCGGCTTCAAGCGTATAAAGNTGNTCTTTCTCAAAGCCCTCTTGGCCATAGACACCGGCTAAACGNACCCAATGCTCGCGCTTTGGGAATTCCTCAACNAGTACCTGTAATACCCGGATAACGTTTGGCCAATCTTCTTTCTCNAAGTATAAGAAGGTCAGCAAGCTCCAGTTCTGCTCGGTNATATCGGTGCCNCGTTCCTGNGCAATCTGAATGCCCAGCTCCATTTGCTCGATCGCTTTGTTGTAATCCTTCATCTGGTAGTAAACGGTCGCCAAGAAGAATCGCGGCGCTGCAGAGGGATTGGTCGCTTTTGTGATCCACACTTCCATGTAGTAAAGCGCATCGTCATAGTTTTCTTGCACNTAGCTAAGCTGCGCAACGGTATAGAGNGTAGTTACTTCTAAGCCTTCTGGAATTTTCTCGCCCTGCTCGACGACAATCTTATACTCNCGAAGAGCGCCATCGTAATCGTCCTTCAGGTAGTAAATGTAGCCCAGCATGTTATGCAAGTTGGCGATTTCGTTCTCGTTATATCTGCGTGAACGATTGAGCGCGCCTTGAATGACTTCGAGTGCAAGATCGAAATCTTTGGCATCGATCGCCTCTTGGCCTTCACCAAGTTTCTTGTACACAGACTCACTAAGTGACGGTACACGTCGTGTTTTCTGCTTCTTCTTGGGCTCTTCTTCCGCAGCAGTCGCTTGAGCAACNCCCAATGAGCCGTCGTGACCCATCGGCGCCAGCATGGCGAACAATAACGCTAATACGCCAATGTTTAAGCTTTTCATGGCTCTAATACCCACTGTTTCTCCTAGTTAGTCTGCCATTTCAAATGTAATTCGGGTTTTCACGCCCGCTACATCAATTGGCTCGCCGTTAACGACCTTGGGCTTGTACTTATATTTCAGTGCTGCNTTTATCGCAGCGCGATTGAATATCCCAGGCGGTTTAGCCTCGATCACAACCGGATCTCGCACAGCCCCGGTTTTCGTCACAATGTACTCAAGTAAGACATACCCTTCGATCCCACGGGTCTGGGCACGGCGTGGGTATTGCGGATTTACTTTCACAATCGGCAGATANTCGCCATCNGAGCTAAAGCCACCACCCTCTACGTTGAGGTTCACGTCAACGTCCACTGCACCGACGTCCACCCCTTGAGAGATATCAGAGGACTCGAATTCCGGTTTTGGCATATCTGGTGGCGGTTCATCCGGCGGCGGTGGCGGCTTTGGCTTGCGTTGCTTGGTTTGCAGCTCTTGGTCTTCTTGAAGACGCACAAAGTCTAGCAACTTACCTTTTGCCCCCTCATCCAACCTTGCTTCATCGGTAGCAATAACTGCCTGCATCACAAAAAACAGCACCAGGGTTATTACGATCCCTAATCCAAAGCTGGCAAAGTAGCGTGTGGCCATTAAATTTTCCGTTTATTTCTCGGTAGATATGGCTACTTCACGCATGCCGGCTGCACGCGCTGCATTGAGAACAGCCATTAACTTTTCATTGGTCGATTTGCGATCAGCCTGCACCACTAATCCGCCTTTAGGGTTCTCGGCGTGCAAGCGCTCTATGTGCGCACGAACTGAGGTAGGATCGACACGCTTTTTATCAATCCAAATTTCCCCTGTCGGTCCTACAGCAATCAATATCGCAACCGTTGGTTTTTGCTCGGCGGTCAGCGCATCCGGTCTAAGTACCTCGATACCCGCCTGTTTAATGAACGTTGCGGTCACGATGAAGAAGATCAACATAATGAATACAACATCGAGCATTGGCGTTAATGAGTCATTGATGTTGACATCATCACTCGTTGTGCCGGCGCTCCCACGTCCACGTCTTGCCATACTAAAATCCTTTTCGCCTAAAGCTATATAAGTGCTGGTCTCAACGCCTAGTGGTCAAGCAGCAAACTCGCTTCTAAGCGTCTGGTTTCACTCTCAACCTTACGCTTCAAGTAGGTTGTGCCAACCATCCCTGATAGCGCTGCAATCATTCCCGACATCGTCGGTATGGTCGCCATGGATACCCCAGCCGCCATGGAGCGAGCGTTACCACCCTGCACTGCCATGGCGTTGAACACCTCGATCATACCGGTAACGGTACCCAGCAAGCCGAAGAGCGGGCACAGCGCAACACAGGTTTCTATCATCGATAGGCTGCCGGCTATTTTGCCGGCGCCTTCCGAAATGATCCCGTCTCGCACTTGGTGTGCCGTCCAAGAGCTCCGCTCTGAGCGCCCTTCCCACTTAGAAGTCGCATCAAAAAGCAGCTTTTTATGTTCGGCTTGAAAGTACCAGATGCGCTCAAATATCAGCGTCCACATGAAACAAACAAGGCCAGCAATGTACCACAAGACATCACCGCCCATTTCCATGTAACGGATGATGTCAAGGTAAGCTTCAGTAAACATATCTTAGGTCCTTTACCTTATGACCCTATCGGGTTGCCAGCCTTTTCCGCATGCTCAGCAATCAACCCAGCGCTTTGCTCCTCGATAGTGTGCAGTACATCCTTAGAAAGTCCCTGCACAAATTGGTGAAGCAGTGTGGTCGGTATTGCCACCGTGATACCTAGTACTGTGGTCATCAAGGCTGTAGAGATGCCCCCGGCCATAGTTTTCGGATCGCCTGTACCGAATAGCGTGATCGCTTGGAAGGTTTCAATCATACCGATAACCGTTCCTAGAAGACCCGCAAGTGGCGCCACGACGGAGATCACCTGAATAAAGGATATCCACTTCGTTAGGTCTGGGGTTTCGCCCAAGATCGCCTCGCCCATCTTAAGCTCTAGTGTCTCAACATCGACGTCTTTATTCTCTTCGTAGACGCTGAGCACTCTGCCTAGCGGATTATCGCGGCTAGCGGTTGCAGTTTCACGCTGTGCGTTCACTTGGCGCTTGGTTGTGAACAACGCAATTCCACGCCAGATCGCGATAAGGACCGTGACTATACCGAACCAGATAATGATTGCGCCGATTGGGCCACCCTGACCATCGGTGAATCCAGATGTTGGCGAACCAACCCGCTCTGTGAGGGTTGCGGCTTGAATCAATAGAGCCAGCAGTGAACCACGAGTCGGGTCTACTGAGAACTCAACAATTTCGCCCGGCTGNGCTTCTTGTAGCTCTTCCGCNGTACTGGTGTGACGACCTGCTGGTTGGCGCGCAATTTCAGTGATCGTTTGAGTGTCTACATTCCACTGTAGGTATTCCCCACCGCCCAATAAGGCAAATGAACCCACTCGCACGATGTCCGTATTATCTTTGTCCCCAGACAGACGNGTGATGGTTCCTGGATATCTAGAAACCTTGCCTGACTCGGTCATTTCTCGCTGCAATTCGAACCACAGCGACTCCATTTCGTCGATACTGGCCAATTGGCTAGAGGTGCCCATCTTCTTCGCCAGATCGCCAAGGAATTCTCCGCGATTCGGGTATTGGCTAGAGATTAGAGAACCTTCAAACAAGCCTCGGGTATCGCCCGCTACCTGCTGGAGCACGCCGAATAGTTCACGCAAACTACCTAGGCGCTTATCCAATTGCTCTTGCAGGTCACCAATACGAATTTCGTTTTCTTCGAATGTGGTTTCCAAACGGTCTGAACGGCGCTGTTCGCGTCTTCGCTCTTNTTTGGCATCCTGCAACATCTTGGCTTGGTTAGCTTTTTCTGCCGCAAACTTGCGCTCTCTAGCACTNTGCTCTTTGGATTCAACGACGCGGCGCTGTTCCACGTTGTCTAGCAGTTCATCAAGGCTACTGGCCTTGACAACTTCTAGATCGCTGGCTGCTGGCGCAGCCTCTTGTGCGACCACTGGCTGCACGAAAAGGGTAATGGCTGCAACGAGGGCGGCCAAGGCGAATTTAACTTTCATCATAACCAATCTCATTGTGCTGCCTCCGCGCCTCTAATTGGAAGGCTTAACATGTCGATCGACGCCTGCTGGCGTGCCATACGAATGCCTTGTCGGACTGAACCCTCGTAGCTCGCGTCTACGGCCTCATAGGCGCCCCGGTCAACATTCCAGTGGCCAGTTTCGTCACCGTCGGGAGTCTGATACACCAGTGCTATACGACCTACTTTCAGCATATCCACTTGNCGCTCAACACCGTTCAGCATGATGGTGGTGCCGTAGGTTTCCATNGTGCGTCCATATTCATTCTCAATCTGGAATGCTCGCAGCACCTGTGAAAATTTCTCTGAAACAGCGACGTCTGCTCGATCCATNATTTCTCGCAGCCGTTCAATTCGATCGCGACGCTCGTCGAGCAAAAACGGCACATCGAGCTCCACGAACTGCTCAAGGCCATCGATCATACGCAGCATCAAAGGCGTAATCTGGCGCTCAATNACAGTCACCTCATCGATTGATGAAGAAAGCTGAGCCATTTCTNTCTCTTGATTGGCAATCTGCTTTTCCAGCTGTCGGTTGTATACCCTGAGGCCTTCAATCTCCTTCAATACGATCTTGTACTCGCTGAGGAGCTTTCTGGTGTCCTCGTTAAGNGCGTCGATTTTTGCCTGAGATTTTTTGGCATTCACATTCATGCGTTCTGCNACTTGAAAAATATCGTTCAANGTCGCNGCATAAACTGAGGCNCCCAACATAGTCGTGGCAACGGCCAGAACCATCGCTGATAGCCTTCGTATATGTTTTTTCATCACAACTTCCTACTGGAACATCTATGGAATTTGCTCANNTNGCTACTGGCAGGTCGTATGAACCCGAAATCGAAAGAAGTTCTTTCAATCCACTAACCACTCGTGCAAATAGTTTTAAGCAGTCCGAACCCAGCAGAGATACCTGCCGAGTGCGAGCTGTCTGGGGACTTTCTCCAGCGGCTTTNAACCCTAGTAGCCGCTACCTCTCAACGATGGCTGCCCCCTCGCCGATTCGCAGCCCNAAGCATCAACAAACGCCTACGGGATGTCAATAGTGTACCCACCGTATTCTGCAGTCNTGTGCTTCTGAAGATAGCCCTTNCAGTACTTNNGGCGGAATTCGCNNATCCNCTNNGCGGATCNGNCTTCAAGCTGCGCCGNCAAGCTCCTGCGCAAAGAATTCTAGGCTNCTCGAAAGTGCNAGCTCTGCNGCCGCTGCGTCATAGCTNCCNCGATGATCACAATTAAATCCATGATCGGCAGCGTATACGTGAACCGGCAACTGCGGGTTGGCNTGTTGTATCTTGTCTACGTCCGTTAACGGAATATGCGCATCTAACTCGCCAAAGTGCAGCATAGTTGGGCATTTCGGTGACTGATCAAGATTCCCAGCAATACCCCCGCCATAGTACCCGACGACCGCAGCTAGTCCGCTGACCTGAGCCGCACTCAGCCATGAGACCAAGCCGCCGAAACAATACCCNACCATACCGATACTTTGCGCCCCNTCNGCCGCGACNCGATTGACTGTGGCCTGCACNTCGCTGATCACCTGGCCGAGTTCAAGCTGACCAAACGCAAGATCGATGCCCTTGGCCATATCAGACTCGGTATAGCCAAGCTCAATGTTCGCACCNATGCGGTCAAACAACTTGGGGGCATAGGCGATATAACCCTGCCGGGCATAGCCATCGGCGACTTCTCGGATGTGAGTATTAACGCCGAAGATTTCTTGAATCACCACAATCGCACCTACAGCAGGCCCTGCTGGTTCAGCGCGATAGCAGCCCATTGCAAAGTCATCTGCACAGCGAATAGAAATTTGATTGCTCATTTTTTACCTCTCCCTTGGTTTTAGATACCGCAGTATGAAGATATAAGCGCGCAATCCCCCGTACAAATGAAATTTTGCACGAGGTTGTTCAAAACCACTTATTGCTCGGTTTAAATTAGCGCCTATTATCGTTGCTTTATTTATATCCAAGGAGTTGCTGTGTCCCAATCCATTAATAACGAAATCGAGGCGATTCTTTGGGATTTCGGCGGCGTATTTACCAGCAGCCCGTTTGACGCCTTCAATGTGTTAGAGGCAAAACTTGGCGCGCCCACAGATTTCATCAGAGGCGTTAATGCGCAGAACCCAACGTCAAATGCCTGGGCAAAATTTGAGTCCAATAGCGTATCTTTGGACGAATTTGACNTGCTATTCGCCGAAGAAAGCGCTGCTTTGGGGCACAGAATTAATGGCAAGGATGTCGTNGCAGTNTTAAGCGGCAGTCTGCGCCCACGCATGGTNAGCGTACTCAAACTTTGCAAAGAACATTTTAAAGTTGCATGCATCACCAATAACGTAAAAGCAGGCCACGGGCCAAGCATGACCAGAGACGAGACCAAGGCNAATGCAGTTGCCGAGGTGATGGCATTATTTGATCTAGTTGTTGAGTCCAGTAAGGAAGGCGTGCGTAAACCCGACCCGCTAATCTATACCAGCACTTGCGAGCGTATTGCAGTTCAACCCGCAAGCGCGGTNTTTCTTGACGATCTGGGCATTAACCTTAAGCCTGCCCGGGCATTAGGTATGCGCACCATCAAGGTAGTTTCTGAACAACAAGCCATTGATGAACTCGCTGCCATCACGGGCCTCACATTTGACGTTTAAAATCGTCGAATTCTANATGCCGCATTGCAGGTGAACTATCGAGTAGCAAAGNCTCGACCTGTTCCTGAGNTGGCAGTGATGACGCCGCACCTGCCTGAGTTACCGCTAACGCTCCGGCAGCACATGCCTGCCTTAGCGCCTCAGGCATGTTCTGNTTGGCTATCAAGGCGGCCATCAAATACCCGATAAATGCATCTCCAGCGGCAGTTTCGTCGACTGCTGCGACTTGGTATGAGTCCAAGATNGTAACTGCCGACTGATTAGCCNAAGTGCACCACAGCCCATCACTACCAAGGGTTAGGACAATATCGGTGTCTGGATAGCGCTGACGCANTTCGACGAATGCAGACTTCACAGTCGACNTCGCTGCCAATGCCATNGCCTCAATCTCGTTNACAATGAGCANGGCTGCGTGNTGGATAGGATAGTCACCGATACGATCGTCAGCAGGCGCGAGATTAATCGCCATTTTAGCGCCGCACTGTTTGCCAAATGCTAATATTTCGCCGATATCGTTGGTTTCGTTTTGCAACAGCAACCAATCATCCGCCTGCAGAGCATCAAACATTAATTGCCACTGGCTTTGTGGCACNGAGCGATTCGCGCCGGGATANATCACAATGGCATTACGNCCNCTGGGATCTACCTGAATCAACGCGTGCCCAGAGCCATCCTCAAGCTGCACTATTCCCTGGGTATTCACTCCCGCATCGTCCAGCGCCTGGAGCAATNCCGCTCCGTCCGTACCAACTGCTCCAAAGTGCATTACATCNGCACCGGCTAAAGCGGCGGCTANGGATTGATTTAAACCCTTGCCTCCGGGGTGCACTGCGCGACTGGAACTACTGATGGTTTCTCCAGCGGCAACTATGTTTGGTACCTGATATACCCAATCAATGCATAGTGAACCGAAATTTATCAGTCTNGACATCGGTAACGACCACTCACGAGAATTTAAGCTGGATGAGACATCTCTGCAGCAGCATCCTGCACAGCCCTGACAATCTTGTCGTAGCCAGTACAGCGGCATAGGTTACCGGCAAGCCAATAACGAATCGTGGTTTCGTCTGGATTGGGGTGCTTATCCAATAGTGCTTTGGCAGCCACAATGAATCCGGGGGTGCAAATACCGCACTGCAGAGCTGCATGTTCCAAAAACTTACTCTGCAAAATATGCAGGCCAGACTCGCCCGCGATCCCCTCAATGGTCTCTATGTGCGCATCCTGCGCTTCGGCTCCNAGCATTAAGCANGCGCANACCAGACGTTCACCCACCAAAATTGAACAGGCACCGCAATCCCCNGTACCACATCCTTCCTTGGTTCCNGTAAGACCGAGTTCGTCTCTCAGCACGTCTAGCATTGATTGATTCGGCTCACAAAGATACTCGCGGGCCTCACCATTAATGGTCGTTGTTACGTGTAGTTTTGTCATGTTACNGCCCTAATGCTCGATCTCGTGCNACTGCAAGTGCGCGTCGGCACAAAACACCGACTACTTTTCGTCGATAAACGGCAGACCCCCGCTTATCTGATATGGGTTGTGCTGCCGCCTGACAAGCCGCGCCTGCTTGCTGCAATGCCGCTTCGTCCAATGTGGTGCCAATCAATGCCTCTGCGGCCTCTCCGACCAGTAAAGCGGTCTTGGCAACGGCGCCTATTGCCACCCTAGCAGCGACACATTCAGCGCCATCAAGGGATACTGATACGCCAACTCCTGCCACTGCNATGTCCATTTCCGTACGCGGCGTAAAGCGCAGGTATGCATCTTTCGTGGANGCCTGAGGACGTTGCAACTTCACCCCCAACAAAAATTCTCCGGCGGCTAAGGCATTTTGGCCTACCCCGGTCACAAAATCCTCTACCGCAAGCTCTCGGGATCCGTTCGCTGTCGCAATATCACACACTGCCCCGGCAGCAATGAGCGCGGGAATGCTATCGCCAGCAGGTGATGCATTGCACAAATTCCCACAAACCGTTGCTCGACCCTGAACTTGAGTTGATCCGATTAANTCAGCCGCTTCTAGCAGCCCTGGGTAGAGCGCCTTCAATTCGGCATGCTCCTGCATTTGTGCACTCGGCACCGCTGAGCCAATGTAGATGTGCTCGGCACCCACTTCTAAGCGGTTGGTTTCCTCGAGCCGCTTNATATCGATAATNGTACGAGGCTCACGGTTAACACTGCGCATCTGCACCATCACATCGGTGCCACCAGCCAGAATCTGAGTAGGTTCACCGCTACGCGAATGGTCATCCAGTAGGGTTAATACTTCGCTTACAGANGTCGGCGCGGCATATGCAAAAGCTGTCATTCTCTCTCCAAGATCTTCTCCGTAGCNTGGAATCTAACATGGGTCTNATAGTTTGGGCAGCACTCGACGGCAATCTTGGCATTTCGGCTGCGGATGGCCTTTATTGGCTGCTATGATCATCGCTCTTTCGCTTGNGAGCTAGGCTGACCTGATGCAACGCAACTTCATGAATTCATACACTGAAATAGACACCCCGGCTCTACTAAATGACCATTATGAAATTATTCAAGATCGGTGGGATCAGGCGCTGACCGCATGCCAACTTGATGTGGTCATACTGCATGCTGGCGCAGCTCGGTTTTATTTTGAGGATGACCAAGGACCTAGATTTCAAGCCAACCCCCACTTACTGCAATGGGTCCCTCCTGAGTATGCTGTTGCGAACAGTTGCCTGATGCTCACCCCCGGCCAAAAGCCCTGCCTACTGTTCTATCAGCCTGAAGATTATTGGCACACCACACCTGCAGCACCGGAGCATCTGTCAGCCCTAAAGCCACAACCAGGCGCAAGCGT
>NZEI01000106.1 GCA_002690405.1 Gammaproteobacteria bacterium | reverse complement strand
AGGGTGCTAGCGGTGCCTACTTACAGCAGTGAATGTGTCTCTGGCCACCATTTATTGCCCTCAAGTAGTCCATAGCTCCCTGAATTTACTCATGTTTTCTCAAACATGACGATTTAGGGTACCTAATTGTCAGCAATAACCATCCTCCGCATCCACTTTGTCAGTATCTCAATTGAATGTCCGTTGCCGTAGCTCTGCCCTACGCTCTGGAAGCTCCACCCACCTAATTGGTCGATTACCTCTGTAGGCGCTTCTACCTCTCTAAGCCTGTCTCTTAAGCTGTGTCGTAATCCATGGATTACAGCGTCCATGCCAGCAATAGCTTTTATCCACTTGTTTATTGCTGCACTGGCTGAGTTGCTATTACAAGTTTCATGGTTCGTATATCTAGGAAAGCAAAACTCCCCTTGATTGGACTCAACCAAACGCTCCGCTGCCCATAGTGATGCACCGACTAATGGAATCACTCTTGTGCTGGCTTTGGTTTTCAGCCTTCTATGCGGGTAAGGCTTAAGGTCAATGTACGGATGGTCGTCATCTAGATGTATGTCGCTTGTTTTCAGTCCTGCGGCTTCAGCTAGTCGCATCCCTGTGTCGCTGATTAATGCCACTAGCCATCTAAGGTCATCGTCAGTTTGGTAGCAGTTCTGTTGCAACGCCTGAATCTGCTCATCTGTAAGTGGTTGGCGTTTTTTCTTGTTGTCTTCTGGTGCCAGATAGACACCAACGAAAGCATTACGACAATCCAACCCAAGTTCTTGGATAGTAAAGTTCACCATGGCTTTGATGATGGTGAAGTTCCGCTGCACAGATGCCGTGCTAAGACCTTTATTACGTAACCAATCTCTGAATGTCGCAGCATCTGCACTAGAGTATTGGTCTAGAGAACGACAACCCAGACATTGCTCCAGATAAGCAACGCTCCTATTACTGTGAGTAAAGAAAGTCTTTACCCGTCCTTCGCCTTTAACCCGCTGATAAAGCTCCAGCGCATCCTTGATGGTTGGTAGTGTTGAATCAATGTTCTGACTTGGAGCATGTCTTAGCAGATGTGCGGCGGGTATCTGTGCTTCCTTTAGTCTGAGATTAAGCCAATAGTCCTCCAGTCTAGCCATCAGTACTGTTGCACTGTGCTTTGCTCTTGCAGGAGATTTGGTTCTAAGGCTTTGAACAATGCGCTGCTTGGTGTAGTAACGCCTTAAATCTGTTGGAATATCTTTGCAGAAGTAATAGATGCCACGCTTGGTGTACGTATATCTTGGATTAAAAGTACCTACCATTTTACCTACCCTAAATCGTCATGTTTGAGAAAACATGAGTAAATTCAGGGAGCTATGGACTACTTGAGGGCAATAAATGGTGGCCAGAGACAGAATCGAACTGTCGACACGAGGATTTTCAGTCCTCTGCTCTACCAACTGAGCTATCTGGCCATTTGGGGATGCCGGCGTTGCGGCACAGAGCGGCGTATTAAAGCGGGGTGAATGGGCGCCGTCAACCGCCTTCGCCGGGAACGTAGCCTTCGGCGTGATCAACAGTCTCATTATTGAAGAATCGCTGGCGTTGCTCGCTCAAGTATTTTCGCGCGTCTGGGTCAATAAGGCTAAGGTGCTTTTCGTTTATTAACATTGTTTGCAATGTCTGCCACTCGTCCCAAGCTTGCTTTGACACCTCGTTGAATATCTTCTCGCCAGCCGGCCCAGGTAGGGGTGGTTTGTCCAGACCGGGTAATTCTTTTTGGTATCTACTGCAGATCACGGTGCGGCTCATAGGTCGAATGCCTTCTGTGGATTGGTTTGTGCAGCAAGCAGTTTAACGGCAACGGCGGAAAGCCCAAGCGGTTCGTTTTCTGCATCGATCTGTGTTGGTAGTACCCAGCGCGCGGAATTGTCTGCAATTTGCATGGGCGTATCTTTGAGGCGCAGGTAAATGGGTTCGATATCTAGATGAAAGTGGCTGAAGGTGTGGCGGAAGACTTGATCGTGTATTTGCTCGCTCAGATCCGTCGGCGTTAGCGAGAGCTCTGCTAAAAATGTTTCTATGCTGGTGTCCGCAGGGCGTTCCGGTGGTGTCCAAAGACCGCCCCATAAACCGTTCATCGGTCTTTGCTCTAGGAGTGTTGCCTTGTTGGGTAGGCTTACGACAAAAAATCGCGATGTTTTTACTGGTTTAGTTTTCTTTGGTTTTGGATTGGGCAGTTCGGCGGTTGTGCCAGCGCGCTTAGCTTCGCATCGACTCTGCATAGGGCAAGCGGGACAGTTGGGTTGGCGACGAACACACAGGGTCGCGCCCAAGTCCATAATGCCCTGAGTGTAAGCGGCGGTTTGCTCTTCGGGCGTGTGCTCTTCTGCGATGCGCCACAATTCTTTGGTTATTTGAGTTTCGCCGGGATAACCGTGAATGCCGTGAAATCTGGTAAGCACCCGTTTCACATTGCCATCGAGAATGCTGGCGTATTGGTTCATCGCCAGAGCCCGAATCGCCCCTGCTGTGGAACGGCCGATGCCGGGCAATGATTCCAGTTGCTCCTGGGTGCTCGGCATTTTGCCTGCGTGATCCTGTTTAATAATTTTCGCAGCACGATGCAGGTTGCGCGCTCTGGCGTAGTAGCCCAACCCTGTCCAGTGATGCAAGACGTCGTCTATGGGCGCATCAGCCAGTTGGCCCAGAGTCGGGAAGCGCTGCATAAAACGCAGGTAATAGTCGATCACCGTCGCTACTTGGGTCTGTTGCAGCATGATCTCGCTGACCCAGACGCGGTAGGGATTGATCTGTTGCTGCCACGGCAGGTCGTGGCGGCCGTGCTGCCTCTGCCACGTGATTAGTTGTTGAGCGAACCAGTCCAATGTTTGCGCACTCGTCTCCAGAATAGTGGCCTTTCCGTTTGCACCGTCTCAACAGTTTAAGCGCGGGCGAATTGGGTGTACTAGGTACGACATCCGGCGTAAGGGTGTCAACCATGGGCAGCCTCGGGCGCTTTTTCGTTGCGATCTTTCCAGTCAGACTGCTGTGCTTGGGTTTGTTATTGAATTGTACGAGCAGCGTGGGCTGCAGATGTCGACTGCAGGAGTATACTTAGCTGTTCAGTGGCCATGAGTCACATACTTTAGACTGTTGAAGAAAATTTATGACCGTTGATAGCTTTGATCCTCAGGCAATGAACAGTGCCGTGACCGCGGCTCAGGTTGCGCAATGGCTGCTACTTGCTGATCGTTGCGAGCTGGATGGCGACTCGCCATCCATTGAGGCGGCAGAGCCGGATCTTATGGCAAGTATTTTACTTCCCGGTTGGGATCTGGCCGCTGTGGATTTGTCTGATGCCGAGCTAGAGAGTCTTGTGCGTCTGTTTACTCTCGGGGAAATGCAGCATGGCAGTTGGCAGGCCGGTGCTAAATCGCCGGTGGTGCCGTTGGTGAAAGTGCTGAAACAGCGCGGTAAATTTGATCCTGCCCTGGCGCGTTGGATCAAAGACCATACGACAAATCGTTTTCTGCCACATGGCGATTTGTCTGCCATGCTGTGACGGCCAGTGGGTGAATTCTTCAATAAGTGGGCTACACTGCCCCCGCCAACACAAGGTAACAAAATAGGTGATCTCAGTGACACAGGGTCGAACGGCTAGCATTGTCCGAAATACCAGCGAAACGCAGATTGAATTGACCATCAATTTGGATGGCAATGGTGAGGTTAGTCTCTCCACTGGTCTGGCATTTTTTGAACACATGCTCACCCAGATAGCTCGCCATGGGCTTATTGATCTGCATATACAGGCGACCGGAGACTTAGACGTTGACGCTCATCATATGGTGGAAGACGTAGGGATTGTGCTCGGTCAGGCGCTCAATGAAGCGCTCGGTGACAAGAGCGGCCTCACCCGCTATGGGCACGCCTATGTGCCGCTTGATGAGGCATTGTCTCGAGTTGTGGTGGATTTGTCGGGCCGCCCAGGGTTGTTTTATGGCGTTGACTATACCCGTGGCCGAGTAGGTGATTTCGATGTGGATCTGTTGCGAGAATTTTTCCAGGGCTTCGTCAACCATGGCATGTTGACGCTGCATCTGGATAACCTGAAGGGCGAAAACGCACATCATCAAGCGGAAACGTTGTTCAAGGCGTTTGGACGAGCATTGCGGATGGCGGTCGCAGTAGATGCGCGCATGGGCGATACGGTGCCTTCGACCAAGGGCAGTTTATAGTGCTATTGATTCCTGCTATTGATCTAAAGCAAGGTCAATGTGTGCGCTTACGCCAAGGCCGGATGGAAGATGCGACGGTATTCTCCAGTGACCCGGTGGCGATGGCTGAACATTGGCGGCGCGAAGGGGGCCGCATACTGCATATAGTAGACCTAGATGGCGCCTTTGCCGGATTGCCCAAGAACCGTCAGCTGATTCAAGAAATGGTAGCCGCTGTAGGTGACATGCCGGTGCAGGTTGGTGGGGGTATCCGTTCTCTCGAGATCATTGAGGCGTATCTGCAGGTTGGGGTCAGCCGGGTGATTGTTGGCACCAAGGCGATCGAAGATTTTGAGTTTCTGGTTAACGCTGCAGAACGGTTTCCGCAGCAGATATTGCTGGGCTTGGATGCACGTAACGGTGCTGTGGCCACACATGGCTGGGATGAAGATTCTGGCATCAGCGCGTTAGCCTTCGCCCGCAAAGCAGCAGCTCTCCCGATTGCGGGGATTGTTTATACCGATATAGACCGCGATGGCATGATGTCTGGGGTCAACGTAGACGCGACGGTTGCGTTGGCACAGGGTGCAGATGTAGGTGTTGTAGCTTCTGGTGGCATCGCAACGTTGCAGGATCTGCAACGACTAAAAGACGCGTTTGCCGATTGCCCGGAGTTATTTCTAGGTGCGATTACGGGTCGTGCGATCTACGAGGGCGATTTGTCTGTCGCTAAAGGCCAAGCGTTACTCGACGCCTAGATTTAATTTCCGTAACTCTGCGATCGCGGCCTCTAACCAGGGGTCTGAGCCTTGCTGTGTGGCGGCGCTAGATTGCTCGATCGACACATCAGGGTTTACTCCGACATTATTAATGGCATGGCCTTGAGGCGAGAAATATTCAGCGGTGGTGAGTTTAATTGTCTGTTGCAGACCAAGGGTAGGCATGATCGTTTGCACTGAGCCCTTGCCGAAACTGCGCGTGCCGACCAGAACGCCTCGTTGGTGATCCTGTAAGGCAGCCGCAACGACTTCGGCCGCGGAAGCCGACCCAGCGTTGATCAGAACTGCAATAGGACGGCCCTGAAGAATGTCGTCACGAGAAGCGCGGAAGTGCTGCTGTCCTGATTCGCCTCGTCTTTTACGCGTAGTCACGATTACTCCGCGTTGTAAAAATAGGTCAGCTACCGCGACTGCTGAGCTCAGCAAACCACCGGGATTATTGCGTAGATCCAAAATCAGGCCCCGCACTGGCATTTCCGTGCCCAGGCGAGCTAGGGCCGAAGACAGCTCTTGGGCGCTGCTGCGCTGAAACTTGGTTAATTGCGCGTGCACCAGATTATTGTCGAGCAGCTGGGCTTTAACGCTTTCAATCGCTAGTCGCGCGCGCACCACGTTTATAGTCAGTGGTTCGGCGACGCCTTCACGCATCAGGGTGAGCTCAACTTCAGTCCCAGCCTTTCCCTTTATCAGTTCGGCAAGCTGATGCATATCCAGCTCGGCAGTGGATTGCTCGTTCACNGCCTTGATGCGATCGCCTGCTTGGATCCCTGCTTGATATGCNGGGCTATCAGCGATCGGTGCTATGANCACGAAATTGCCGTTGCGCTGATCGACCTCTATGCCAACCCCGCTAAACTTNCCTTCGGCATTCTGTTGCAGTTGGCCAAGTTGCAGCGNGTCTAACAAGGTAGAGTAGTGGTCGAGGTGTCCGAGCATGCCCTCTATNGCGCTTTGCGCTAATTTGCGCTCGTCTATCTCTTCCACGTAATGGTCGCGGATTTGCTCGAGTGCTTGGGCGACGTATGCCTCTGCGGTTGGCTCGGTATGGTTAAAATAGCGGAACGCNACGACACCCAGGAGCACGCCGCTAAGGATGCTCACTAACAAACACGCTTGNGNGAGTAGTGATTGTCGCGTCGAGGGTTGCATGCTGGTTTGGTGCCGCTAAAGTTGCAGCCACGCGGCTGGGTCTTGGGCCTGGCCTTTATGGCGCACCTCGAAATATAGCCCGCTTCGGCTTTGACCGCCGCTATTGCCGGCCGTGGCCACGGCCTCGCCNCTTTCTACCCAATCACCAGNCTGTTTGAGCAACGCATCCGCGTTGCCGTAAAGAGTCATATAACCGCTGCCGTGATCAATGATTGCCATTAAGCCAAAGCCTCTGAGCCACTCCGCAAANACTACCCTGCCCTGGTATACCGCATTAATTGCAGTGCCCTGGCGGGCATTAAAATTAATGCCATGCCAGGTCAATCTACCGGCAGAGCGTTTGGCGCCGAAGCTGTTGCGTAGCTTGCCGNGGACAGGGCGTGGCAGTGTGCCCTTGGCTGCTGCAAAACCACGGCCGTCGAGCTCCCCTAAGCGTGCGCGCAGTTGTTGCAGTAGCGCCTGTAGGCGCTCGCTGTCGGCCAGCAGCTGACTGCGCGTTTGGTCTTTGCTCACACTCTGTTGCTGTAAATCCTGTATTGCAGTTTCGCGCTCTTGGCGACTGCCGTCGAGTTCGGTTTGGCGCTTACGTAATGCTTGTGTCTGTAGCTGATTCAGCGTTAGTTGCTCGCTCAGATCTTGCTTAGCTTCTTCCAACNTTGTTAACGTGCTGCTATAGGCTTCAACGAGGTCGATNCGNTGNGCGCTGAAATAACCGTGGTATCGAATCAGTCTGTCGATTTCAGCCGGACTTTGAGTTTGCATCAGGCTTTTGGCCAGGCCGTTGCCACTCAAACGATAAGCGGCTTGGACATGCGCCTTAATACTTGTGGTTTGTGCCTCCAGTTGTTCCTCTAGTGCTGTTATTTGCTCGTTCGTGGCGTCGATACTTTGNCGTTGCTGGCGAGCGATAGCTTCGCCTTCACTGAGGTCGAGGCTNAGTTTTGCAATAGCGCGATCTAAGTCGCGCAGTTGNACCTGNAGATCCCTTTGGACTTTTTCAGTTTCAGAAAACCATTGGTTTAAAGCATTCAGCTCGTCGACTGTTTCCTGCAGTGCTGCTGCGGTTTTTGCCGTTTCGGTATCAATACCGGCAGCGTTTAGTGCTAATGGCGCCGCCGACGCGAAGCCTGCAGCCATTAGGCAAAGCAGAATTCGGCAGGTGGATCTCAAGCGCTTCAGGCGGACTGCTGGATATCGCGCAGTATCAGTGAGCGGCCGCTCATCTCATCGGGAACCGGCAACTTCTTCAAAGTCAGCAACGTTGGCGCAACGTCTGCTAACGTTCCCTGATCTGCAAATTCAAATGCCTGGGCGCCGACATAGACCAGAGGTACAGGATTTTCCGTATGCGCTGTGTGGGCCTGGTCGTGTTCGGCATCATGCATTTTTTCCACGTTGCCATGATCTGCTGTAATGAGCATTTGGCCGTTGACAGCCGAGATAGCTTCCACCAGCTGGGCAATACAGGTATCCAGTGTNTCCACTGCCTTGATCGCTGCTGCCAAGTTACCGCTATGACCGACCATATCGCCATTGGCGTAATTGCAGATAATGGTGTCGTAGTCACCGCTGTGGATTGCTGCGATGAGCTCTTTTGTAACTGCAGCAGCGCTCATTTCTGGTTNTAAGTCGTAGGTGGCGACGTCTGGGGAGGGGATCAAGACCCTGTGCTCTTGGGCAAAGGGCTCTTCTCTGCCGCCGGAAAAAAAGAAGGTCACGTGTGCGTACTTCTCTGTCTCAGCGATACGCAATTGCGGCCGTTCGAGTGTTGCCAAGTATTCACCCAGAGTGTTTTTTGGCGTTTCTGGTGGGAACGCACATGGCAAATCAATATCGTCTGCATAGCGCGTTAGCGTGGTGACGCGCTGTAATGGAGTGAAGGAACGGCGTTGAAAACCATCAAATCCCGGTTCTGTCATTGCGCGGGTTAATTGGCGTGCGCGGTCCGCGCGAAAGTTCATAAAGATGGCCGCATCGTCCGCGGTCATTACGATCGGTCGTTGGGAGTTCGGATGAATGGCGGTGGGCTGCACAAATTCGTCATCTTCGCCGCGCGCATAGGCAGCGTCTAAGGCGGCTAGGGCGGATTCAGCATGGAATGGTGCTTCGCCACGGGTAATTGCATTGTATGCCCGTTCTTGTCTATCCCATCGGCGGTCGCGGTCCATTGCGAAGTAGCGGCCGGTAACGCTGACAATGCTGCCGCAGTTGAGCTCTTCAAATAAGGCTTGGGCTTGCTCGAGAGAGGCTCTGGCGCTGCGCGGCGGTGTATCCCGGCCATCTAAAAATACGTGCAGATACACTTTGTTCAAGCCGCTTGCAGCAGCGTGTCGAATCAGCGCAAAAATTTGCTGCTCATGGCTGTGCACGCCCCCGGGGGACAATAATCCCAATATATGCAGGGCGCCCTCGCTACCGCGTACTGCATTCAGTGTCGTATTTATTTCAGGGTTTTGCGCGAAATCGCCGCTTTCAATGGCTTGATTAATGCGGCTAAAGTCTTGGTGCAGGACGCGTCCGGCCCCAAGTATCATGTGGCCGACCTCGGAATTGCCCATCTGCCCTGCAGGCAGTCCAACGTCTTCGCCCGAGCCTGAAATTAAGGTGTGCGGACGGGTTGCCCATAGCGCATCCCAGGTTGGGGTATGAGCCTGGGCAATGGCGTTGTCGGTGGCNTCCTCGCGGTAGCCGAAACCATCGAGAATGACCAGCAGACTGACCTCGGACATGTGCGCTCCAGCAAAGCTATTTTTGATTGGTGAATATTAGCAAATTTTTTGCTGCTGCCGGTTGGCGGCTANGGGCGCCTTCTGCGATAAATAAAAAGCGCGTGCCGTAGGCCCGCATTTGGCACTGCGATGTGTATACTACGCGCGCNATTTTAAGGGTCCGGGCATGGAGCAGTTGTTTACGTTTATCGGTAATCATCCGTTATTGGTTGGTGCCTTTGTTGTATTTTTGATTTTGTTCATTCGCAACGAAATGTCCCGTGGCGGCGCGACGATTAGCTCACAGCGGCTTGTGCAGTTAGTTAACAGNGAAAGCGCCATAGTGGTGGATGTTCGAGATGCAAACGAATATTCAGAGGGGCATATCGTTGACGCTATCAACATACCCTACGGGAATTTTGAAGCNCGCAGTGACGAATTAAATAGGCACAAAGAAAAGCCCGTAATTGTTGCATGTAAAATGGGCCAACACTCTGGATCCGTGGGAACGATACTGCGGAAAAAGGGTTTTACTAATGTGCTCCGACTTACCGGCGGAATGGCCGAGTGGCGGGGACAAAACTTACCGGTAGTTAAATCATGAGTGACCAAAACGACAGCGGCGCGGGCGCAGCGGCGACCCAAACAGATGATGCCGCGCAACCACAATTGCGTATCGATCGCATTTTTTTAAAGGACGCTTCTTTTGAGTCACCGTCCTCTCCGGAGGTATTTCTGCGTCAATGGCGNCCAGAGCTAAAACTCGACATTAATACTCAGGCTAATCGCGTAAGCGAGAATCAACATCAGGTTGTGCTGACCATGACTGTCACCGCCCAACTTGAAGGCGACATGGTTGGATTCATTGTTGAAGTGCAGCAGGGCGGTCTTTTTCACATTGAAGGCGTGGAAGACAGTCAGCTGGCACAGATNTTAGGCATTGCGTGTCCNACCACCCTATTCCCATATCTACGNGAGTCTATTGACGGATTGGTGGTCAAGGGCGGCTTCCCGCCTCTGCAGCTTGCGCAAGTAAATTTCGAAGCATTGTATGTACAGGCGATGCGCCAGCAGGCCGAGCAGAATCAGGCTGCCGNCGCGCCGGCTGCGGAAGCTAGCGATACTGATCCAGTCACCCATTAAAGCTATTAGGTCAGCGTTCGCCGTTAAAATCCTGTTGTCGCCAAGCTTCATAAACTGCCACAGCGACGGTGTTGGATAGATTCAAGCTGCGTGACGACGCTTGCATCGGCAAACGAACCTTTTGCTCATCCGGCCATGCATCCAATAGAGCTTGTGGCAGGCCTCGAGTTTCAGGACCAAAGAGCAGCACATCATTGGGAGAATATTTAACTCCGGCGTAGCTGCGTTGCGCCTTGGTGGTAAATGCGTACCAACGGGCGTNGCCGAGNGCGGTTTGGCAGGCCTCTAGGTTGGCATGATGAGCGACTTCGGCGAACTCGTGATAGTCCAGTCCTGCGCGTCGCAACCGCTTGTCGTCCCAGGCAAAGCCTAGCGGCTCGATCAGGTGCAGGGTTGCGCCAACGTTAGCGCAAAGCCGGATAATGTTGCCGGTGTTCTGAGGAATTTCCGGCTCGTAAAGGACAATATGCATCGCCTAAGGCTACGCGAGAGTGTTCCTGCTCCTCAACATTGCAGTTCCTGCATCTTGCGCGTCAACGTATTGCGGCCCCAGCCCAGAAGCTCGGCGGCATCTTTTTTACGCCCGCCTGTTTTGCGCAGCGCNGCATCGATCATAATNCGTTCAAATTTCGGCACGGCGGTATCCAGTAGCGGCGATATATGCGATTGCTCGAGGAACTGATTAGCCCAGCGGGCCAGGCTTCCTTCCCAATCTGAGCCGCCACTGGGCTCATCGCTGTCGCGTAATTCAGGGGGTAAATCTTCGGTTAGGATCGTGCGTGAGCTTGCCATTACCTGTAACCAGCGGCAGGTATTCTCCAGCTGGCGCACGTTTCCCGGCCACGGTAAGGCCATAAGATAATCTGCAGTATCTTGGTGTAGCCGTTTCGGCTCGTCGCCTAGCTCTTGGGCAACGTTGTCTAAGAAGTACTGGGCCAGCAGGGGAATGTCCTCNCGACGCTGCGCTAAGGACGGGACGTGAACTCGAATGACGTTAAGCCGGTGAAACANATCTTCGCGAAACTTACCTTGTTCGACCAGCGACTCTAAATCTTGATGAGTGGCGGCAATGATTCGCACATCTACTCTCACAGATTGATGGCCGCCGACACGATAAAATTCGTTTTCGGCAAGCACCCGTAATAGGCGGGTCTGGGCCGAAGCGGGCATATCGCCAACTTCATCGAGAAATAGAGTGCCGCCATTTGCTTGCTCAAAGCGGCCCATACGCTGGGTTGTAGCCCCAGTAAACGAGCCCTTCTCATGGCCAAACAATTCGCTTTCAATCAGCTCGTTCGGTATCGCCGCCACATTTAGTGCAATAAACGGCTGAGCTTCGCGCGGACTGTGTCNATGCAGCGCACGCGCGACCAACTCCTTTCCGGACCCAGATGGTCCGTTGATCAAGACGCTTACATTAGACGACGACAGTCGACCGATGGCGCGAAAGACCTCCTGCATCGCAGGTGCATGACCAATGATCTCTGTCGCTGGAGTAATCTGCTCTACTACNACCGGATCCGCCTCTTCGCTGTGTGCGATGGCCCGTTGCACTACCGCTACGGCATCATCCACATCGAAAGGCTTTGGCAGGTACTCGTAAGCACCACGCTCGAAACTTGTAACCGCACTCTGTAAATCCGAGTGGGCGGTCATGACGATTACCGGAGTATTGGGNTGTTGCGCATTAAACTGCTCTAGGAAATCTAGTCCNGAGGTGCCCTGCATGCGAATGTCAGTGATGATTGCCAGAGGGGTCTCTTTCGCAAGATGGTGCATCGCCTCATCGGCGCTATTGAACGCGGTAATCGGGATTCCCGCTTGCGCCAGTGCTCGATCTAAAACCCAACGAATTGCATGGTCATCATCTATGACCCAAACATGTTTGCTCATTTGCGCTCCTGTTGTCCGGCTTCTTCGGCCGGCTGCTCAAAAGGAAGAAAAATCGAAAAGATGGTTTGTCCGAAGGTGCTGCTGACCTGAATGACCCCATTGTGCTCACTGATAATGTGTTGGGTAATAGATAAGCCCAGCCCACTACCGTCTGGCCGCCCGCTGATCATCGGATAAAAGATTCGTTCTAGGTCTCTGGAATCAATGCCCGGTCCNTTGTCGATTATGTTCAGGCACATGACCTGCCGGTGCCGGATTTTACCGATGGTGAACTGCCGGGTTATCCGTGTTTGCAGGGTAATCTTGGCAGCGTTGGTGTTTATTAGTGCCTGACAGGCATTCCGCACCACATTGAGCACCGCTTGAATGATCTGGTCTCGGTCACCGGCAATGTCTGGCAGGCTCGGGTCATAATCGCGAAGCCATTCAATACGGTCGGAAAACTCCGAGGCGGCTACAGCGATCACATGCTCGCAAATTTCCGGTAAATACACTGCTTCAATATTCGGGCGTTGGTGTGGCCCAAGCATCCGATCTACTAGGTCTTTGAGGCGATCTGCCTCAGCAATGATGACCCCGGTATATTCACTCAGAGCGGCACTAGGAAGCTCTCGCTCCAGCAGCTGTGCGGCGCCGCGAATGCCGCCTAGGGGGTTTTTAACTTCATGGGCCAGCCCGCGAATCAATCCCCGGGTCGTGGCTTGTCGATCTGTTGAAGCCTTACTTTGGTTAATCCGGGTTAGCCGCGTGGTTGGATACATCTCCAACACCAAATAGTGAGCGTTATCTAGAATAGATACGGTCAGATCGACTTCTTCGCGGAGGTTGTCCGGTAGCTGCAGAAGGGTCTCGCGTGCAGTAAAGGGCTGCATTTCGCGCAGAGCCTTCCGCAGGTTTGCCTGTAGATCTTCAGCGCTTAACAAAATCTGATTCAGCGCAGATCCAACAATCTGTGTCGCTGAACAATGCAGCAGGCTCTCCGCTGCTGAATTGACGAAAACTACTTTCAGGTCTGTGTCGAGAACCATGGTGGCAGTCACTAGGGTGTCGAGGACCGCCTCAGCACTTATGGCGCTGCGAAATGGTTTGGTTTTAGTGAGAGCAGGTTGATTCATTATGTTTTATAAGCAATTTTCGCGCCTGATTTAGTACAGCGCATGGAAAACCTCAGTGATCAGCTATTGTCGAACATATTCAGCTAAGAACACGCTATCCCAAGTCTTTTTGCCCGCAGAAGCATCGCGATCTCGGGCTTAATTACGGGCGCAGTGTATGGGAAGAACACTTTAACGCACCGAAATGGTGCATGCACGGTTTTAGTTCAAAAGTTTAGCGTGCGGATGCAATCAGGCCCATTTGCGGGTTGATTAACGAACAAACAAAAAGGCGGGCTTGCAGCCCGCCTTTTTGTTGCAGATCAAAACCGATTTAGGCCAAAGCTTCCTTTGAGGTTTTGATGATTGCTGCGGCTACCTTATATGGATCCGCATTGGACGCAGTGCGTCGGTCTTCTAGGCGACCCTTCCAACCGTCTTCAACGGTGCCAATTGGAACCCGAATAGAGGCGCCGCGATCGGATACGCCGTAGCTGAATTCGTCAATTGACTGAGTTTCGTGTTTGCCGGTGAGTCGCTGGTCGTTATCTGCGCCATAGACACTCATGTGGCGTTCGATGTTGCGACCGAAATTTTCGCAAATCTTAGTAAAGATGCTTTCGTCACCGTTTTCACGCATAACACCGTTAGAGAAGTTGGCGTGCATGCCAGAGCCGTTCCAGTCTAATTCGCCGAAGGGCTTAGGATGATAATTGATGCCGTAGCCGTATTTTTCGCCCGTACGTTCTAGCAGGTAGCGAGCAACCCAAGTTTCGTCGCCGGCGCGCTTTGCGCCTTTAGCGAAGACCTGAAATTCCCACTGACCGGCAGCCACTTCTGCGTTAATGCCTTCAACATTAATGCCGGCTTCTAGACATAGGTCGAAATGCTCTTCAATGCAGTCACGACCGAAGGCGTTGGCCGCGCCAACAGAACAGTAGTAAGGGCCTTGGGGTGCGGGGAAGCCACCAGCTGGGAAGCCCGGAGGCAGCTGTGTATCCACATCCCATAGGAAGTATTCCTGCTCGAAGCCGAACCAGAAATCGTCNTCGTCGTCATCAATGGTCGCGCGGCCATTAGTGGCGTGCGGCGTTCCATCAGCGTTAAGTACCTCAGTCATAACCAAGTAAGCATTCTGGCGGTCTGGGTCTGGAAAGATCGCGACGGGCTTGAGTAAGCAATCTGACGAGTTACCCTCGGCTTGGGCGGTCGAGCTGCCGTCAAAGGACCACATAGGGCATTCTTCGAGAGTGCCGCCAAAGTTGTCCCGAATTTGGGTCTTGCTGCGTAGGCCCTGGGTAGGCGCACTGCCGTCCAGCCAGATGTATTCCAATTTTGCTTTCATTTTTGTCTCCTTATTAGACTTTGATCATGGCCTAGTCGGGCGCAAACCCGGGCTAGTCGGCGTTCGCAGCATTCAAGCTCATGTCGAGTATCAGCATGCCCACCCTTAGAAGGGCGGCAACGAGGAGTNAGCAAGAAATATGCCACGCTCATTCGTCGCTAAGCTGTTGTTTTTAGTACCTTCCNAATTAAACCATGCACCACTAATGGGCTTTTTGCCTCGATTTTGGGCGTGTGCACGTTCTGAGGCTCATATTAGCACCATTCTGGTGCGAAAGGGGGCGNAAAATTGNCCTAGTTTGAGAAAATTCTTCGTTGAGNAGGNTGTTTTTGTNGGACTGTTACCAATCTGCGCACTAACAAGCGAGTTTGACGCGACAGCGCTGGATGCTTACGCCATAATCGCGCGTCGCTCGCTCATGGGTCCGATCCAGCCGCTGAATCGGTTATATCTGAAAGGATTATGCCTCTGCNGCAGCGAAGTTAATCCGCGTTGTAAAAAAGGAAGCGCCTCTGTGTCCAATCCGACCGTTCGTAATATTGCGATTATCGCCCACGTCGACCATGGCAAAACGACCCTAGTGGATTGCTTGTTGCAGCAAACAGGTTTGCTGACCGGCAATACCTCAGAGCGGGTTATGGACAGTAATGATCTTGAAAAAGAGCGGGGCATTACGATTCTCGCTAAAAACACCGCGATCGAATACCGCGATACCCGCATTAATATCGTTGATACACCAGGCCACGCGGATTTTGGTGGCGAGGTTGAGCGGATCCTGTCAATGGTCGATGCGGTGTTGCTGCTGGTGGATGCGGTTGATGGGCCGATGCCACAAACTCGCTTTGTTACGCAGAAAGCCTTTAGCTACGGTCTAAGGCCTATCGTTGTGGTGAATAAGATTGACCGCGATGGCAGTGAGCCATATCGAGTGATCGATGAGGTCTTTGATTTATTCGACAGCCTTGGCGGATCAGACGAGCAGTTGGACTTTTCTACCGTCTATGCGTCAGCGATCAATGGTGTGGCGGGTTTGGAACTGGATGCGATCGGTGCGGATATGACACCGCTTTTGGACATGATCGTCGATCAAGTGCCGCCGCCCCAAGTGGATGCGTCCGGCGCATTTCAGATGCAGATCAGTTCTCTTGACTATTCAACCTACGAGGGCGTGATCGGCATTGGGCGCATCACACGAGGCCAGGTTATGCGTAACCAACAGGTGGCTGTGGTCGACCGCGAGGGTAACGAGCGCAAAGCGAAAATCGCCAACCTTTATACTCACCGCGGACTCGAGCGTGTTGAAACGGAATCGGCGAATGCCGGCGACATTATTTGTCTGACGGGTGTCGACAAAATCAATATCTCCGACACCCTGTGCGCGCTGGATCAAGTAGACCCCATGCCGGCTTTGTCTGTGGATGAACCNACGCTAACGATGATGTTCTGTGTTAACAATTCGCCGCTATCTGGAAAGGATGGAAAGTTTCTCACCAGTCGGCAAATTCGTGAGCGTCTGTACACCGAGAGCCTGCACAATGTGGCGCTGTCAGTTGAAGATACCCCTGATCCAGATCGTTTTCGAGTTTCTGGGCGCGGTGAACTGCATTTATCGGTGCTAATAGAAACTATGCGCCGGGAGGGGTTTGAACTCGCGGTATCGCGCCCCCAAGTTATTTTCCGTGAAGTCGACGGCGTTGTTCAGGAGCCGTATGAAACCTTAATTATNGATATTGAGGAAGANCACCAAGGTAAAGTTATGGAGAGTCTTGGTGACCGACGTGGTGAGTTGCAAGAAATGCAGCCTGACGGCAAGGGTCGGGTGCGTTTGCAGTTTCGAATACCCAGTCGTGGGGTCATGGGCTATCGNCCNGTNTTNCTTTCNCAAACCTCNGGNACTGGCATCATGTCGTTTGCGTCAGCNGGNTTTGGGCCTAAGCTGACAGATGATATCGGCAGTCGCAAAAACGGTGTATTGATTTCCAATGCCCAAGGTAAGGCGGTCTCTTTCGCGTTATTTAACCTGCAAAATCGCGGCCGCATGATGGTCAAACCCAACGACGTGATTTACGAGGGCATGATCGTTGGTATTCACAGTCGCTCCAATGATCTGACTGTGAATCCGTTGAAAGAGAAAAAGCTGACGAATGTCCGAGCATCGGGTTCCGATGAAGCGATTATTCTCACCAATGCGTTGCAGTTCACTCTTGAACAGGCATTAGAGTTCATTGATGACGATGAGTTGGTTGAAGTAACGCCGAAGGGCATTCGCATCCGGAAAATGTTACTGAAAGAGCACGAACGCAAACGCGCCTAGGCTAACCAGTTCTCATGAAAGCCGTTTTACAACGCGTCCTTAGTGCTTCGGTGTCGATCGATGCGCAGATTGTCGGTGAAATTGGCCGTGGCTACCTGCTCTTCGTTGGGGTAGAGAAGGGCGATGATGAAGCACAAGTCGCTGGATTAGTGGACAAAGTCCTCGGGTTGCGATTGTTCGCGAATGAGCAAGGAAAGCTCGATTACGACATCCGGCAGGTGAATGGCTCAGTATTAGTGGTCTCTCAGTTCACGTTACTGGCCGATACCCAACGCGGCCGGCGGCCATCCTTTACAGCTGCGGCGGCCCCAGATGAAGCGCAGCGCTTGTATCAAGAGGTAGTGCAGCGGTTCGCTGAGTCGGTGCCTGTGCAAAGCGGCAGATTTGCTGCGGATATGCAGGTGCGCTTGGTTAACGATGGTCCCTTTACCCTAACNCTGTAGCCTACGCGTGGTTTAACCGGCTTCTTGGTCGCCCTTGGCTGCTTCATTGCGGCTGACAAATTTTGCGAGCACGACACCAACCTCAAACAATAGCCACATGGGTATAGCCAACAACAGCTGCGAAACAACGTCTGGTGGCGTTAGAAACATCCCTAGCACGAAACAGCCAATAATAATGTAGGGGCGCTTTGCAGCCATGGCGTCCGGAGTTGTCAGTCCTGACCACACCATTAANAGGGTCGCCACAGGGATTTCGAATGCCAGCCCAAAAGCCAGAAACATCTTCATAACGAAGTCTAGGTACTGGTTGATGTCGGTCATCATGCTGATGCCGGTGGGGCTGATCTCGATAAAAAANGTGAACACAATGGGAAANACNAAGAAGTAGCTGAACGCCATACCGCAGTAAAATAACACCACGCTCGANACCAGTAGGGGCAAGGCAAACCGTTTCTCATGGCGGTATAGGCCGGGTGATACGAACGACCAGAGTTGNTGCAGTAAGAACGGCACGCCGACAAAAATCGCAGCGTAAATGGCGAGCTTGAAGGGCGCTAAGAAAGGCGACGCGACTTGTGTCGCAATCATTCCTGCGCCTGCGGGCAAACGACTCATGAGCGGGTCGGCCACCCAGGTAAATAGCGGCTCTGCAAAGTAATAGATTGGCAAAAATAACACTGCAACAAAGCCGAGCGAGCGCAGAATGCGAGAACGTAGTTCTACGATGTGCTCAAGAAACGGCTGCTGTTTCTGGTCGACGGNGTCGTCGTCTTTATTCTGGGGCGTCATAGGGAGCGGTTGATTAAACTTCTTGGTTGTTACCGGCGGACGCTTGCTTGAGTTTGCTGGCGTGCTGGGCCTCTAGTTCAGCCTCACTAACGGGTTTTGGGGCGCTGTCGATCTCCGTTGTCTCAGAGTGATCAGCAGCAGGATCAATGCTNACGGGTTGGGTGACCGGGTCGATAGCGCCCTTTACCTCTTCTTCGATGCGCTTCATTTCTTGCATCACCGCCTCGTTGTGCAATTGCCGACGCACGTCGTCCATACCAATTTCTTTTTCTATTTCAGATTTCACGCTGTTGAAGGAACGACTCAAACGGCCAAACCATAGACCCAGTGCGCGAAGAGTTTCGGGCAGCTTTTCTGGGCCGATCACTAGCAGAGTAACGACCAATATCAATAGGATTTCTAGGCTACCAAAATCAGGAAACATAGAGGCCTCTTAGATTGATGGGGNGCCGTGACCGGCGCAGCGTCAGTTCAGACGTTTTGCTTCTCATCGCTAGTTGATGCACTGGCTGTGTCTGCCTCGCCGTCTATTACCTTAGCGGCACTATCCGGTGCTTTATTTTGCTCATCATCAGTCACTGCCTTACGAAAACCNTTAATAGCGCTGCCCAGGTCTGAGCCAATGCTCTTGATGCGTTTCGGGCCGAAGATCAGCAAAACGATAGCGAGGATAACCAACAGTTCGGTCATACCGAATCCTCCGAACATAGTTCTTCTCCATCTAGGGGTTAGGCAATTAAGTNAGGGTCATTATAGCGACGTTTTATCCGGCCGGGCGATTGGCTTTTTCGGTGTGACCGCTGACACCGAAGCGCTGCTGTAATTCTTGTAATACGTCATCTGCGCTGAGATCCAGATGACTGAGTAGCACGAGTGAGTGAAACCACAAGTCGGCGACCTCACTGACCAGTGCAGGCTTGTGCTCGGCGTCAGCCGCCGCGTCTTTGGCCGCGATCACGACTTCGGTGGCCTCTTCGCCAACCTTCTGGGCGATTTTATTCACGCCGCCTTGGTATAGGCTAGCGACGTAAGATGTGCTGGGGTCCTCGAGCTTGCGCTTAATGAGGGTAGCGTTCAGTTGTTGCAAAGTATCCATGCGCATTCCTTTAATCGAAGCGTCATATAGCCTATCGCTAGGCTAGTGTTGTGGCCACGGCCGCGGTGATGAGGATGATAACCCCAATGCCGACCCGCTGGTTGCGGCGTAGGTGCGTTAGGCGCTGCTGTAAATCTTCCAGTACTTGGTTTTGCTTAGCCAGTTCAATACGTAGAGGCAGCGTATCTTGGCGCAATAGTTCAGGCAGGCGGTAAAGATTGCTGGCCAGCTCCGGCGTCTGCTCGAGGATTTGGGTAATAACCGCTAGCGGCCCAAAGTTGCGGGTCGCCCAGCGCTGCATAAACGGCAAGGCAGTACTCCATAGGTCTAACTCTGGGTAGAGCTGCCGGCCCAGACCCTCGATATACAGGAGGGTTTTTTGCAACAGCACTAGTTGTGGCTGTATCTCCATGTTGAAATCCGCTGCCGTGCGCAGCAGCTGGGTCATAAAGTCGGCGAAAGAAATTTCTGACAGCGGCTTATTGAAAATAGGATCGCAGACTTCGGCAATGACTTGCTCGAAAGCATCCGCATCGGTAGTGGCGGGGATCCAGCCCGAACGTAAGTGCAAATCGACAACCTTGCGATAGTCCCGGTTGAAGAATGCCAGGATGTTCTGTGCAAGGTAGTCGATGTCTTGGCGATCCAGCGATCCAACGATTGCGCAGTCCAGAGCGATATAACTTGGGTTTGTGGGGTCGGTTATGTCGACCTGAATATTCCCAGGGTGCATATCAGCATGGAAAAAGTTGTGCTCAAACACTTGGGTAAAGAATGTTTCGACGCCTTTATGAGCCAACACTTGAAAATCTACATTGGCGGCTCGTAGGGTCTCCACCTCGCCGATGGGCACGCCGTAGACGCGCTCCATGACCAACAGGTCGCGGCGGGTATGCTCGCTGTAAACCCGGGGTACATATAGCAACTCAGAGTCGGCGAAATTGCGCCGTAGCTGTATTTGATTGCGGCCTTCCGCAAACATATCTAATTCGCGGTTAAGCACGGTGCGATGGTCACGCATGATGCGAGTCAAATGCAGCCTGCGAGCGATGGCTGAGTTGCGACAAAGAAAGTCAGCCAGCGCGTCTAAGTTGTCCATATCGGCGTTGATGCGCTGAGCTATACCGGGCCGCACTAACTTGATTACAACTTCTGCACCGTTGTGCAAAGTCGCGGCGTGTACTTGGGCAATAGAGGCGCTGGCCAGCGGCTCAGCATCGATGGAGCGAAATACCTCGTCAAACGGTTGCCCTAGCCGCGTGCTCACGGCCTCGGTAACAAAAAAAGCCTCGATGGGATCGACTTGGTCTTGCAGCTTAGTCAGGGCCTGAACGATGGCGGCCGGTAATAAGTCGGGACGTGTCGATAAGAGCTGCCCTAACTTAATGTAAACCGGCCCCAGAGACTCCACGGTCGAGCACAGCCGAGCGGCTTGATCATCTGCCGGTGCAGGGAAGAGTCTTTGCATTATCGCTAGCAGGCGCTTGCCCAAGCCGGTAGGAAGTTCGTCAACGTCGACAAAGTGATGTAGACCGAGCTTTAGGGCGTGCCGGCCTAACCTCGCCAACGCCATCCACTGTTGGAGCGTCATTGTTCAGCGCTACTTCGTGTGGATTGCTCGAGCTGCTGGACGCGGGCTGCGGCACGGTCGATACGAAGGCGCATATCATCCAGTTGAGTTTGCAGCCCGTCTGCATTGCTGCGAGACGTGAAACGACGGTGTATGCCCTCGGTGCTTCGCTGCAGTAGGTCGTGGATTCCGCTTTCGACCAGCCCCATAGCGGTTTGCGCTCCTAATTCGAGGGCGGCGCTAAGGGTCTGTGCTGGATCATTACCTATCAACTTGGCGAGCACAGGGGTCGGATCAGGCCGATAGCCGCTTAGAATCTCAAGCAACTGTAAAAGCAGAGTTTCGTCGCCGTTCACTTCAACGGCGGCATTCCCCTCAATAGATAGCGCGCGGCCAAGTAATGCCGGCGCAGTGCCACGCAGCTGCACGTTGGGTGCCACGGCTGGGCCGCGGCTTAAGTCTAGGCCGGCGCTTACCACAGTGACGTGGGCGGTAAGTTCGGGCTGCGTGCATTCAACTTCAATTACCTGCCCGTCCAAGTGTTGGAGTCTTTGCTGCACCAATGGGTCCAATGCCAACGAGGATCGCGACAACTGATTTACCCAATCTTGCAGAAGCTCGAATAAGTCCGACGAATTCATTGTCGTTAGTCGGTTGGACCGTCATTCATAGGCTTGCAGCCGCGGTGGATAGCGGCGATGCCGCCGAGCAAGTTGTGGTATTCGGCGTCGACAAATCCTGCGTCAGAGAACATCTGGCGTAATGCTTTCTGATCGGGATGCACGCGAATGGAGTCCACCAGATACTGATAGGGCTGTGCATCGCCGACTAATGCTTTGCCAATGGGTGGCCATAAGGTTTGGAACGCTTTGTATGCGCCCTCAAGCAGCGGGTCGGTAGGTTTTGAAAACTCTAGGACCAGTAGTGCAGCGCCGGGTTTAAGTACGCGCAGCAGTTCGCGCAGTGCTTGGTCTTTGTCGGTAAAGTTACGCAGGCCAAAGCTGATACAGGCACAGTCAAATTGTTGGTCGGCAAAAGGTAGCGCTTCGGCAGGAGTGCGACAAAAGCTAATTTGTGTAAGGCCACCATCCAGCAGTCGATCCCGCCCAACGCGCATCATGTCCTCGTTCAAATCTGCGAGCACTACTTCGCCCTTCGGACCTACAGCGTCTGCAAACAGCGCCGCCATATCGCCGGTGCCGCCAGCAAGATCCAAGACCCTATGGCCTTGGCGTAGCCCTGACATATGCAGCACCATGCGTTTAAAGATTCGGTGGGTACCCAAAGACATAATGTCGTTCATGACATCGTAGCGTTTTGCGACGGCGCGAAAGACTGCGCCAACGCGCTCGGTTTTTTCGGCTGCCGAGACCTTTTGGTAGCCGAAATTTACCTGTGCTGATGAGTCTGATTGCTGTTGCTTAGAGGACATGGCTAATCTCTGGTTGAAGTTCTGCCGAGGGTCATACTGCTTAAGAATTATTTGGCTGCCATTGACCCACCGGGATAGTAGGCAGTCGCGATGCATTCGCTTGCTTGAGTTCGCTCAGGTAGTCCTGCCAGTGTTTAGCTTGGTTGTTACCCAGTTCATACAGATAGTCCCAAGCGTAAATACCACTGTCATGGCCATCATCAAAGGTGATGCGGATGGCGTAATTGCCGATTGCTTCGATGGCCTTGATGCCAACATTTTTCTTGCCGGTCTGCAGTACTCGCTCTTGTTCCGAGTGGCCGCGTACTTCGGCTGACGGTGAATAAACGCGCAGTAGCTCCGCTGGTAAATCGAAGCGCGCGTCGGGCCATGCGATTTCTAAGGTATGGCCGATTTTGTGATAGACGATCTCTTCCGGGGCGTTTCTATTCATTCAAGCACTCTCGACGGCTACAAAATGAAGCGCGACAAATCATTGTTGCTGACTAAGCCTGCCAGATGTTGATCGACGTAGGCTTGATCAATGCTGACGACGTTGGCCTCGAGATCGCTGGCATTGAAGGATACTTCTTCTAATAGTCGCTCCATCACCGTATGCAAGCGCCGCGCGCCGATGTTCTCGGTACCTTCATTAACCTGCCAAGCTAACTCCGCTATTCGTGCAATGCCATCGTCAGTAAAGACGAGTTCTATATTTTCTATACCGAGCAAGGCTTGGTACTGCTCGCATAGGCTAGCCTTTGGCTCGCTGAGGATTCGCTTAAAGTCATCTGGCGATAGCGCATTGAGTTCTACTCGAATAGGCAGTCTGCCTTGCAACTCGGGAATCAGGTCCGACGGCTTTGCGAGATGGAAGGCGCCCGAAGCAACGAACAAAATATGGTCAGTGCGCACGGAGCCATATTTTGTCGAAACCGTACACCCTTCGATCAGTGGCAGCAGATCCCGCTGTACGCCCTCGCGTGAAACGTCGGCACCGGTGCCTTCAGTGCGTTTTGCGACCTTGTCTAGTTCATCAATAAAGACAATCCCCGTCTCCTCCACAGCGACCACTGCGGCGCTGCGAATTTCGTCTTCGTTGACCAACTTTGCAGCTTCTTCGTCGCGCGCACGCCGGTATGCTTCACGAATGCTTAAGCGCTGGTGGTCGCGTTTACCTTGGCTTAAATTACTGAACATATTCTGTAGCTGACTGGTCATTTCCTCCATGCCAGGAGGCGCCATGATTTCGACGCCCACACTGGGCTGCTCTAGATCGATTTCGATTTCTTTTTCGTCCAGTTCGCCTTGTCGTAACTTCTTGCGAAACATTTGTCGAGTGCTGGATTCTTTGGAGTCGTCGTCACCATCTCGCGGTGCAGGCAATAGGGCATCAAGAATGCGTTCCTCGGCCCGATCCTCTGCCTGCTGCTGCACCTGTTGAATTTGTTCTTCGCGCAACATGTTAATGGCCACGTCCACAAGGTCGCGAATAATGGAATCCACGTCGCGGCCAACATATCCAACCTCAGTAAATTTGGTGGCTTCAATTTTTATGAATGGCGCTTTGGCGAGCTTGGCCAAGCGGCGCGCGATTTCGGTTTTGCCCACGCCCGTGGGACCGATCATTAAAATATTTTTAGGGCTGACCTCTTCGCGCAATTCCTCCGCCAGTTGCATGCGCCGCCAGCGGTTTCGTAAGGCAATGGCCACGGCTCGCTTGGCATCGTGCTGGCCGATGATATGCCGGTCCAACTCGGCAACGATTTGTTTCGGGGTCAGTTGTTCCAGCTCTGGGGCAGAGATTTCAGACATAGTGCTTTTTCGTTGAGAAGGTTCAGACCGCTGCAGCGGCCAAGTCTAAGGTTTCGATTGTGAGCGAACTGTTTGTGTAGACGCAGATGCTTGCCGCGATCATTAGCGACTTGCGCACCACATCTGCAGGCTCCAACTCGGTATTTTCTACTAATGCGGTCGCTGCTGCGTGGGCGTAATGGCCGCCTGAGCCAATCGCCAGAACGCCGTGTTCAGGTTCAATGACGTCGCCGTTACCGCTGATCAATAGGGTGGCCTCGGTATCGGCCACAATGAGCATTGCTTCGAGCTTGCGCAAGGCGCGGTCAGATCGCCATTCTTTTGCAAGTTCTACTGCAGCACGTGTCAGTTGGCCATGATATTTCTCCAGTGCCGCCTCAAATTTTTCGAATAAGGTAAATGCATCTGCCGTGCTACCGGCAAATCCCGCCAGCACCTTATCTTGGTAGAGCTTACGTACTTTGACGGCATTGCCCTTCATTACCGTATCGCCAAGGGATACTTGGCCGTCGCCGCCTAGAGCGACACTGTGGGCGTCGCGAACGCTGATAATCGTAGTGCCATGAAATTGTTGCATGAAGGCTCTCTTAATTGTGCTCGTCGCATGTGGCAGAGCACGGTGGATTCAGTTTAGCTTTTGTCGCGCATCAAGATCGCTGGCAGATCTTGCTCACGGAGTTTGGTTCGTGCGCGCTCGGCATCAAGTTTGCGTGTGAATGGACCGACTACCACACGATGCCAGAGTTGGCCCTTAACGTTCGAGGATGACAACTCGACCGGAAGGTTTTGTAACAGTAAGACAGCGCGCAACTGCTGGGCGTCATTTGCATCGCGAAAAGATGCTGCTTGCACCCGGTAGATGATTTCTTCACCAGGCACAGTCGGCTTTGGCACGCTATAAGAAGTCGGATCACCCTGTACCGTGGTATTGCGCAACAGCTTAGGGAATTCAAATTGCACTGCTGGCTGTTGCTCTGAACTAGCCTCTGCACCGCTGTTGAGTTCGGTACTGCGCAAAAATTCTGGCGCATAGGCTGCAGTTAAAACAATCGCTGCACCGATGAGCGCGCCGGAAGAAAAACTCGGCCCATGAAACGACACGGACTTTTGTTTCACCGGCGACGTTCTGGGTGCGGGCTTGCGGCGCGGTGCAGGTTTATTTTTGGCGGTACGCGATCGCGAAGCGAAATCTTTCGGCATCGGGTTTAGCCAGTAAGCTGTTGAATGCCGGTAATGATACAGGTCTGTTCAACGCTTTGGGACAGGCTACATTGCATCATATGGGTCGACGTCGATAGACCATCGTAGCTTGCTCGGAGCGCTGGTCTGATTTAGGGCTTTGAGGCAGCGATGCAGTGCGCTGCGGCGGGTTGCAATTAACATCAGTTGGAAGCGATGTCGCTTTGCCATTCGACCGATCGGCGCCGGTACAGGCCCCATAATGCTGATGTCGGAATGCATGCCTAGTGACTCGCTATGGGCTTTGCACTGGAGTAAAAATTGCTGTGCTAGTTGCGGATTTTCAGACTCTGCGCGGATCAATGCCATCGGCGTTGTGGGCGGTAATTGGGCGGTCTCCCGACTTGCCAGTTCGGCGTTGGCGAAGCCGCTGTAACCGGAATCGATCAAGGTGGTAAGTAATGGATTATCCGGTTGATAAGACTGAATCCATACCTCACCGGGCCGATCAGCGCGCCCAGCACGTCCGGCGACTTGGACGATGAGTTGCGCGGTCCGCTCTGGGGCGCGAAAGTCTGGACTAAGCAACCCGGCGTCGGCGGTAATTACCGCTACCAGCGTGACGTTGGGAAAATGATGGCCTTTTGCGAGCATTTGGGTGCCCACGAGGACGCAAGGTTCACCGCGATTTATCTGCTCGAGTTGGGCATTGAGTTGCTTATTGCTGCGAGTGGTGTCGCGGTCAATGCGATATACCGGTGTGTCTTTGAACAATTGCCGCGCATTCTCCTCTGCGCGCTGGGTACCCAGTCCAATGGGCAGTAGCGCGGTGTGGCCACAGTTGTCGCACTGTTGGGGAACCGGGAATCGTAGGTTGCAGTGATGGCAGATCATCTGTGGGGGCGATTGGTGCAGGGTTAGTTTGGCGTCGCAGTCCGAGCAATGGCTCTGCCAGCCACAGCTTTGGCACAGTAGCGTTGGCGCGAAGCCGCGCCGATTCAGATAAATCAGGACCTGGCCCGCAGCGTCAAGGTGGCGGCGAATGACATTAATCAACTGGTGGGACAGGCCATGCAGAACATTTTCGTTGCGCATGTCGATCACGTGATAGTCCGGCATTTTTGCCCCGCCGGCTCGATTCAATAGTCGAAGATGTTGATAGCGCCCGCGTTTGGCGTTGTACAAAGATTCAAGGGACGGGGTAGCGGAACCTAAGAGCAGTGGAATGGACAGCGCTTGGGCGCGCTTAGCAGCAAGATCTCGGGCGGAATAGCGCAGGCCATCTTGTTGTTTATACGAACTGTCGTGCTCTTCATCCACGATAATGAGCTGTAAATTTTTGCACGGCGTAAAAATCGCTGAGCGCGTGCCTAGTACAATGTCGAAATCGCCTTGGCGACACTTCAACCATGTTTGCAGGCGTTCGTTATCCGTCAGTGCCGAATGCAGCATGCCGGTTCTAGCAAAACGGCGCTGGAAACGCGCCAGTGTCTGGGGTGTTAAGGCGATTTCTGGTACCAGCACTAGCGCCTGGCCGCCGTTAGCGACCACCTGCGCAATACTTTGTAGATAGATCTCGGTCTTGCCGCTGCCAGTAACGCCCTCGAGTAGCAGTGTCTGAAAACGCCCTAGGGCATGACTAATTTGTTCGATGGCGAGTTTTTGTTCCGTAGTGGCGGGTAGGTGAGACTCTGTAGCGTCGGCCACAGTAAGCGGATCGCTGCGCACTACGACGGATAAATCGACGAGCTTGTTGAGCAAGACGCGACTAAAACCCGCAGCAATAATGTCGGCGCCGGTGCAGTTCGGATTGGTCATCAGGAAAGCCAGTAGCTGCTGTTGCCGGGGAGCACGTGGGTTAACGTACTCAGGCTTCGCGACCCGCCAACTATCTCCTGGGGTAATAGCAAACTCTGCACCGCGTCGCGCAGCGGCCGGTAAAACAGTGGCCAGCACCTCACCCAAGGGGTGGTGGTAGTAAGCACTCATCCACTTGGCTAGCTCCAATAGCTCTGCGGATACTGCTGGTTCTGAGCCCTCAGCATCAACCAAGGCTTGCATAGGCTTGAGGCGATTGTGCGGGTTTGCCACTTCGTTGTTGACGCAAATACCCAAGGTTGTAGTGCGTCCAAAAGGGACTTGAACCCTAGAGCCTAATGATGGCAATGGCATATCTGCCGGCACGGAGTAGTCGTACACGGAGTGTAGTGGCCGTGGTACAGCGACTTGAATGACTCGGTTACGATTGGACATGGGTCATTCTAAGAAGCTTTCATTGTGCCTGGGAATCTCTTTTTGAGGCGGGCTCGAAGGCAGTTCGACCTTCTCGTTCCGTCCCGTTTATTGTTCTGCGTCAAAGCATATACAGAACTGAGGCACCTGTGGCTACCCAGTGTTGACTTCAGAACCGGTCAGCTTAAGTCCGGCAATGCCAAGCAAAATTAGAGCGATACAAACAACACGAAAAAGCGTTGCAGGCTCGCTAAACCACACCATACCAATGATCGCGATGCCCACAGCGCCGATGCCGGTCCAAACGGCGTAGGCACTGCCCATGGGAATGTGTTTTAACGCCAAAGATAGACACGCAAAACTTAACCAAGCTGCAATAATAAAAATCACGGAAGGCCACAATTTTGTAAATCCTTCTGAGTACTTTAGCGCGACCGCCCAAATGACCTCGAAAATCCCCGCTACGATTAATATTGCCCAAGCCATTTGAATCCTTTGTCATTGCTACTGAACGATGCCGCATTAAACAGAATCTTGTTTCTGAATGCGATCAGGATAATAGGTGGTCTGGGTCTGGAGATGGCAGCAAAGCTTTTTTCGGCGTTATCACTATGAGTGGGTAGCGGCTTGGCGGGTTGTCATCCCTTAGCCTTCTGTTAAACTGCGCGCCCTCAATTTTTCAGACAGCAGAATAGTACGCGATGAAAGCAAACATACATCCGGAATACTACACAATCAAAGCCACCTGCAGCTGCGGCAACGTGCTTGAAATTTCATCTACAGTTGCCGAAGACATTCACGTGGACGTGTGCTCAAGCTGTCACCCGTTTTATACGGGCAAGCAAAAGACCATCGACTCCGGGGGTCGGGTAGAGCGATTCCGCAAGCGCTTTGGTAACCGTACTAGCACCGGTAGCTAAGCAAAGATCCGCAGGTGTCGGCTGTGTCCAACATCTGCGCTTCCTCATCTTCGGGTATTGCGTCTATTCTATAGCTTCCTCAGACGCAGGGCGGTTTCGATGCCAACCCGCTATACAGTCGCAAAGCAAATGTTCAGCCTCTTAAGAAGGCGCCTTTGGCGGCTTTTGAAAGGGGCTGCGCTGTCTTTGTGCGTTCTGTTGTCGCCATCTGCCTATGCAGGCCCGGGCGCAGAGATGTACAACGAATTCCTTGAAAAGGGCATTATTTACCCTGATCAAGCCTGGCAAGACTACGTTACTGAAGTCGGCGAGCGCTTGCTGGCGCAATCTCCGCACGCCGGCCGTACCTATACCTTCGTTGTTGTCGATCAGCCCGTTGTTAATGCCTGGGCGACGCCAGACGCCTACATCTTCGTAACCCGGGGCATCCTTGCGTTCTTTAACAGCGAAGACGAACTCGCAGCGGTGCTTGGGCATGAGATCGGCCACGTAGTCGGCGCGCACTCGCGCAATGCTGTCAGTAAACAACGTCTGGGTAAGGTGCTTGGTATCGTCGGTGCGTTGGCAACGGGATCGTCTTCAACCATCGGCTTGGCCAATGCTGTAACACAAACAGCCATTGCGGGTTACGGGCGCAAGCAAGAACTCGAGGCAGACAGATTCGGTGCCGAGGTCGTACTTAAGACCGGTTATAACCCCACGGCATTGTTGGACAGCATTCAGATGTTGCGCGACCACGACAATTATCAGAAAGCAGTCAATAACAGCCCCACGGTCTATCACGGTATGCTCGGCAGCCACCCTGCCCACCAGAAGCGATTACATGAGCTGGTTCGACAATCTCAGCACTTGGCACCCAAGCAGCTGAATGAACCGCTGCGCGATTTTCATCAGATGCTGAATGGCCTGCGTTTCGGTGATGATAGTGCGACCGGCGTCGTCAAAGATGGGGTTTATTACCATGGCGCACTGCGTTTGAGTATTGCATTCCCGAAAGACTGGGATATTCGTGCTACCCCCACAGAGGTTTTTGCCCGCAGCGGTAAAGATGCTGCGCGTATGAGCGCCCGCCGAACCGCGCTGCCTTCCGAAGCTCAGACGCCGCAGGAGTATTTAACAGAGACGTTGAAGCGCGATGATCTTGAGGATGGTGAGGCGATACAGGTGGGGGCTTATTCCGGCTACATCGCATCGATTAAGGTCGCCGATGAGAAGAAGGCATTGCGAAAAATTGCCGTGCTCTACAAAGACGGTGGAGTATATGTCTTCAATGGGGAAATCGATAAGCCCGGTTCGCCAGAGCAGTTCGCCAAGGAATTCGAGGCCATGGTGAGGTCTACTCGTGCCATGACGGCGGATGATCTACGGCTTATTAACAAACAGCAGCTGCACTTGGTTATGGCGAACCCCGGTGATACCTACGCAAACTTGTCGCGCACCGTGCCGATTCGGCAGAACGCGGAGCAACTGTTGCGGGTAATGAATGGACATTATCCCAATGGTGAGCCCAGAGCCGGTGATTTGATTAAGCTAGTCCGTTAGGGCTGCCAGCTAAAATAGATCTACCGCCTTTATTGTCTCTTCACTAGGGCTGCTGCCATCGGCATTGCTCGGCAATGTTGGCGCTTGCTCAGCAAAAAAGAACTCGAAGATGGCATTTCGGTCGTCCGGTGGTGCCGCCAGTCCTGTTTGCGGGTCAATCTTCATGGTGGTGATGCCAGGCGGTTGAAAAACATTAGCGGGCTCCTTTCCAGCTAAGGCTTCGCGCATAAAATCGATCCAGATTGGCAGCGGAGTGTTGGATCCATAGGCGTTAGCACCGAGAGGTGCTTGGTTACTAAAGCCGACCCATACGCTTGCCACTAGGTCATGGTTGTAGCCATTAAACCAGGTGTCTTCGGCGTCATTGGTGGTGCCCGTCTTACCCGCTAAGTCGTCACGTCCAAGGCTTCTGGCGCGCCGACCGGTGCCGCGCTTAATCACGTCTCGAAGCATTGAGTCCATGATGAACGCATTGCGCTCATCGATGACCTGGGGCGCGGGAATAATTTCTCTCAGCTCCTCTTCGGCGGCTTGAGTCGCCGGGAATTCATCCAAATCGGCAGTATCCGCGAGGGCATCCACTGAATTTATAGAGGCCGCCAGCGGCTGCGTTTGTGATGAACAGTCTCTACATACTTCAACCCGAGCTGGCTGATAGATTGTGTTGCCTTGTTGATCGTCGATTCGATCGATGACGTTTGTTTCGATCAGGTGCCCACCATTTGCCAGCACAGCATAGGCGCGAGCCATATCCAGTGGTGCCACCGTCATGGTGCCGCCGCCAATCGCAAGCTGGGTATTGCGTGGAAAACTGCGGGTATCAAAGCCGAAATTCCCCACATGGTCGAGCATTTTGCCGGCGCCGACTTTCAGCAGCACCCGCATGGAGACCAGATTAATGGAGCGATACAAAGCTTCGCGTAACCGAGTTGGGCCGTTGTAGCGATTGTTATCGTTCTCGGGACGATATTGGGATTCTAGGTTGGCGTCGTCGAATACCAGCGGGGCGTCGAGGAAAACGTCGGCAGCATTTACGCCGTTAGCGAGCGCTGCAGAATAAATGAAAGGCTTGAATCCAGAGCCTGGTTGCCTTGCGGATTGGAGGGCGTGATTATACTGATTGCGATAGAAGTCAAAGCCTCCGACAAGGGCTTTGATACTGCCAGTCTGTGGCTGCATGGCTACCAAAGCGCCCTGAATGGCGGGCAACTGTGCCAGCCGCCACATGGGCTGGTCATTTTTACTGATGGACTCGATGCGCACTACATCGCCAACAGTCAGCAAGGTAGAGAAGTCACTGATCGCTGGGCCGCGAGTATCTACATCAATATAGGCCCGTGCCCAGCGGGCATCTTTGCGGGTCAGAGTATGCTGTTGCGCATCTGCGGTGACGACGGTTGCGGTTTCTGTATCAACAGCAACAACAAAGGCCGGCAGCAGTTGTCCGTAAGTGCGGGTGCCTTTCAAGGCCTTTTTCGCAACATCCTCGGCTACCGTAATCTCCACCACAGTTTCGCCGCTGTCGGGGTCTAAGTTCTCGCTCAGGGTGATTTGCTTCAGTAATTGCGCGTCGATGCGACCCTCAACGCCACGATAACCGTGGCTTCGATCATAGTTTTTGAGTCCGCGTTGCAGCGCAGCAATTGCCGCCTGCTGCAATTTACTGTCAATGGTGGTGTGTACTTCATAGCCGCCCGTATACAGATCATCCACCAGTGTGACCGCCTGTTGCCGTATCCATTCACCCACATAGGGACTGGGTATGTCGACGCTGCGTGCAAATACCTGTGCGGTGATTGGTTGCTGCCGGGCCTCTTGGTATTGGCTTTGCGTAATTGAACCCTGGTCACGCATTCGCGCGAGTACAACATTGCGCCGGCGTAGCGCCCACTCAGGCCCGTTAATCGGGTTACCAGCCTCAGGTCTTTGAGGAATGCCGGCCAGCATAGCCAGCTGCGCCAAATTTAATTGATCTAACGATTTTCCATAGTAAGTGAGAGCGGCCGCCTCAGCGCCGTAGGCCCTTTTACCAAAGGGCACAAGGTTGATATACAGTTCGAGGATGTCGTCCTTACTCAGCTCGCGTTCAATTTTGAGTGCTAATAGCATCTCTTTGAACTTTCTGAGAAAACGTCGCTCGAGCGTGAAGGACACATTGCGCGCCAGTTGCATAGTAATGGTGCTGGCACCGCCAACCGAATTATCTTGGCCCATGAGACTGCCAAGTAGCTGCAGGATATCGTTACTCAAGGATATGAAATCGATGCCTTGATGCTCGTAGAAGCGCTTATCCTCGGTATCGAGTAAAGCGTTTATGAAATGATCTGGCACCTGAGCGAGTTTTATCGGAATAAGCCGGCGTTCGCCGAATTCAGCAATTAGCGCGCCATCTGCTGAATAAATTCTAAGTGGTTGTTGCAACTTGACGTTGCGGTAGGTAGCAGCCGCTGGGATCTGCGGATCTAGATAAAGATAGATGCCTGCCAAGCCAATAGTGATCGCGCACAGCGACGCTACTAAAAAGCTGGTAATAGCAAGAAAAGGCCTGCGGCGGCGTTTGATCACCCTTCTGTCCAAAACAACAATCCGCGCATCATATCCCACCGAACTGCGCTCGCAAGCAGGGTTTGCGGTAACGGCTGACCATAAAAACGGATTTTTGCCGATGGCCAGACGCTAGTACTCGGCGGTATTTTGCAAACAGATTATAACCAGAGCACAACGCGCACCCCGTTAATGAGTTCGCTGCCCTTGGTGGGGCGATTGTTTCGTCATCGCATTGTGCGCGATGACCAGCAAGAATTGTTGGTATTTGTGACCCCGGTCATAGTGCAGGCGCCTGCCGCAGAGATGTCGATCGCAAAACCAACGGCCAGTGCCTTATTCGACCGTGGGACTGAGCAGTAAGCTGCAAATAACACCATGCTCGGTGAATGCGGCTGCTTGAAGCAAATCCGTGGCGACGATTTTCCGTCGATTGCTATGAACTCACCCTGCAAAGCAGTACTGTTACCCCCCACATGAGCACGCAAAATATATTTTTGATTGGTTTAATGGCGGTGGGTAAGAGCACTGTCGGGCGACGCTTGGCTAATGTTTTAGACTGTCCGTTTTTCGATTCCGATGAAGAAATTGAACGGCGCGCAGGTGCCGCGATATCCTGGATATTCGATGTTGAGGGAGAGGCCGGTTTTCGCGACCGTGAGCAACAAGTTATTGATGACCTCAGTCAGCGCGAGGGTATAGTGCTGGCTACAGGGGGTGGTGCGGTTCTACGTAATGCCAATCGTCAACGGCTCGCTCAGCGTGGTTTCGTCGTGCATTTACATAGTCCGTTAGATCGTCTGGTGGCGCGGACCCAGAACGACCGCAACCGCCCGTTATTACAAGCGGATGATCCACGTAAGGTGCTTGAAGAATTGTATGCCCAACGTGAGCCGCTGTATGCGGAGATTGCAGACCTCAAAATCATCACCGCCCAGCAGAGTGTTAACGGCTTGGTCAGTCAGTTGGCCAAAAAAATCAGGTTGCATAGGTCATCGGGCTAGTACAGGGCAGGTAATGCAAGAGTTAATGGTAGAAATCCCGCAACGTAGTTATCCAATATTGGTGGCTGATGGGTTGCTCGCTAATGCGCAGATGTTGCGGGCGCAGCTACGCCCGCATATTCGCGGCAGTCAGGTGGCGATTATTACTAACGATGTGGTTGGGCCGCTCTATCTAGATCAGGTGATGGC
>NZEI01000105.1 GCA_002690405.1 Gammaproteobacteria bacterium | reverse complement strand
TTCATAAAGGTGGTCAAAGTAATGCCGCAGTTCCGTCACCATTTGTGTGGTGATGGCATTGAGATGCTCAGGTCGATTCAACCACAGAGTATCGATTGATCCGTCCCGCTCGACAGACAGCGTTTCATATTGATCCATTTGCATGATTTTTCTCCCCAGTTAATTCAAAAGTTTAGGTAGCCCGCTTTGGAAATGCCAGCCCGGTCAAAGAACTACGCTAAGGCCAAGCAATTGCAGCCGGCGTTGATAGATTGGAGGAGAACAAATCGAGACTGATCGACTTTGAAAGAATAATTCCTCGCGGGAAGTTCAAGAGCGTATGAGTGCAGTTGCGCTCCACGCTAGCCAGAGAGAATTTCTGTTCTGATCTAAGCTAATAGCAACATAGTCGGTTTAGAATTCGTCAGGCTCGTTCTGGAATTGTTTATGGATTTCGATAAGACCGGGGGTAAGGGCCGCCACCCAAATGATGGCGGCCACTAGCACCCACGCTGTGGGCAAAGTCACCAAAAACATCAACCACATGGCTAAAAAGCCCCAAACCCTACGCATCATTTTTTCTGGGTCAGCACTAGGTTTATCCCCTTCTCTCATGAGCGGGAATACCTTCGGCCTTAGAAACCACCCATGCGCAGTCATGCCTAACAAAAACCTTGGCCAAGATTGTGGTTGATAAGGAAGAAGCGGATCAACATCCAAGGGAGCATCAATGTCGGCGTTTAAATTATCCCTTATCGCCTCCCATGTGTATAAAGCCTCGGGTCTTGACCCCGCCCCAGCCATGTTGCTGTACTTCGGGACGCATCGCCAGCGATAAAGCACGCGCCCGCTCTTGTGTATAGCAAGTACACCAGGCTGATAATAGCCTTTCGGGTGAGAAGTCCACTTTCGGTTCCTAAGATGACCAGCATTCTCGTTGAAAAAAATATTCAGCCAACCCCGCTTTGCGCAGGCTTCGCGAATCTCATGATGGGGATCACCTATTATTGGGAAGTTGAGATCCCAAGCTTCTACAGCCTCTGAAGCAAGAGTGTGTGGCTCGCTGGTAATGCCGAACACTTCTCCACCGGCTTCCCTGACCTTATCGATCACTCCGCGTTTTATATAGCTTCGTAACTCGAAGCGACAAGGAGGTCACCACAAACCCCGATAGTATAGGAGCAGCACAAAATCGAATTTCTCAAGTTGCTCATCAAGCCATCCAACACGATTGCCCGCTGGTGGATCAAGAAGCGGGGGTATTTCTGCTTCAGCAGAATCGTTCATGGCAAAGTTATAACCACCTTCGGTCGGCTCGAAGGCCACTTGCTTTCTTTCGCAAATTTCACCGTCGCACAAAACGATACCCAGCTCAAAATCGCGGGTAATGTCGTTGGGCACCTTTTTGTCCGCAAGACCTGTTACTTCGAAATTGGCTGCAAAGGAGGAGTTAATCCAATCCACTGCCGCTTCAACAGGCGCCCGGAGATGAGCTGGAATGTCTTCTTTTGCGAGCATGTTTTCTGTTCTCCAACCTGTNATTCANTCCTAGGTNNNCGCNNNNCGNTNACCTTNTTTTGTTCNCGNATCATCAAACCTAAAATNGCGCGAGCATCAACTTACCAAACCGATCTTTGTCCCGGANACCATACTCTCAAATTCAAATAGACCAAATAAGGTTAATTAATGATCGTTTTAAACAAACTACATCACTCGGACNAACAATGGGCTGCCCTGGAAAAGGAACCAGACGTTGGCNCGATTTTCATGATTAACCTGTTTAAGTTCCGCGAATATGCAGNGTACGCAGACGGTCGTGAAACTAATTTGACCGGTATAGAGGCCTATCAAATCTACGGAGCGGAAACTTCCAANCAAATCGCTGATATTGGCGGGCGCATCCTACACTCAAGCATGATCGGAGGGATGGTGGTCGGCCAGGTTGAAGAACTCTGGGANGCCGTCGCAATCGTAGAATATCCGTCTATTGGTGCCTTTATGAAAATGGTAGATTCCGANGATTGGGCAAAACACGCGGANCATCGAGAGGCTGGATTAGCTGGACAGTTAAACATCTTCAGCCGCAAACCGCCCGAGTAACAATCCATCTGTTTTTAACGACCCAACGCGAACCAGGTTTGGGAAATCGCTAGATAACGGGCTCTAAAGCGCAGAGCCGCACGCACAGGNTTAGCCACTTTTGGCGCCNTNCTTAAAAGTCCTAATGACAAGGTCGCACAACCAAATACCAATCTGTAAGGTGACCAACTCAAGAGAACGAAACATTNTTATACNAAGAGGAATCAGCGTGGACCTTCAGATAAAGGGCAAGAAAGCCATAATGGCAGGCGGGAGCGCCGGGATGGGTCGTGCAACAGCAGAACGATTAGCTGAGGCAGGCGTGGAGCTAGTGATTACCGCTAGGCGNAAGGAAAGANTGGAAAAAGCAGCCGAGGAAATTTCGACTAAATACAAAATCAGTGTTAAGCCGATCGTGGCAGACTCATCAAAGGCTGAGGACCGAGCCAGGCTGCTAGAGGCCTGCCCAGACCCTGACATTTTGGCGATCACCATCAAACCTCCTGCACCCAACGGCGACTTCCTAAAGGTAACTCCNGAGATGTGGCGCGAATCCATCGATACCGCCCTGATAGGCCCGATAGAGTTAATGCGCCAGTACATTCCACACATGAAAAATATGGGTTGGGGAAGAATCGTNAACATCGCGACGTTTTCCGCGAAAAACCCCATGGTTTGGCGACTAATGTCGGGGCCAGCAAGATCAGCGCTGATCAATTACACAGCCAGCGTATCTCGAGAAATTGCTAAGCACGGGGTTACCATCAATAACCTACTGCCNGGAATGTTCGCTACAGAGGGAGCCAACGAAATCATGGCCGATTACGCGGATGCNTTTGGTCTGGAGCNTACCTCAGAGGCGGTCGGCGCTCATTTTAGAGCCAACAACCACATTCCAGCTGGATTTGTTGGTAACGCGGATGATTTGGCTCCAATGGCGGCATTTCTTTGCAGTCCATTAGCGCGTTTTATCGTGGGCCAAAATATAGTCATCGANGGCGGNCAACACGCCTCGTTATTNTGACGCACGAACACCCCGACAGAAATAGCAATCTGCGTCTNACCTGGTCGCCAGCTCAGNCTCAGCCGCCCGTTCGTCTTAATGNGTCTTTTTGAATAGCATCTTAGACATACCTATGCCTGTTTGGCGGTTGGTTTTACCAGCCCTTAANAAATTCTCGAAGCACAGTCGCGAACTTACTCATCCTCGGGCCCTTGAAGCCAAGGCATATACAAACGTCCCTNATCGAGCGCTTTTTTCTTAGCTGGAACATCAGGAATTAAACCCATCAATTTGTCGGGGCGATTAGGCTGCACAAGCCACGAATGTGGAAACGCNGCCGCGGATGGNCCATTTCTATCTCGCAAATTCATACCCTCCGCAAGTCTGGGAGTGTACGGAATCGCATTCTCTCCATTCGGATTGGCGGCACCAGCATATAGAGCCTCTCGCAACTCCTGACGAATGAAATAGTAGGCAGGATCGTTGATGCGATTTACCGTCTCTTCAGGATCGATACCNAAGTCGTAGAGTTCCTCTAANTCCCATACACCATGGTATTGAATATATTTGACGTCTCCTCTTGTTATAGCAAGCGAAGTGGGCGTCATTGGAAAAGACCATTCCCAGTANTACTGATATAAAAAATCAGGCTCGCCCCATGCCTCTCGATTCTTCTCTCCGGTGANAAGAGNCCAGGCACTTTTCCCCTCAAACTGTGCAGGTTTTGCTACACCCGCAATATCCAANAANGTCGGTGCTAAATCTAAATTACGGACACGCGNNGTATTCTCTNTCCCGGCTTCNGCAGTCCCCGGNGCNNNNACAATCATTGGNACNTTCACNGAGGCCTCATAAGCGTTTCGCTTGTCAATAAGGCCGTGATCACCGATGAGAAATCCATTATCGCTGTAAAAAACAATTACAGTGTCGTCATCCAGCCCAGCAGCTTCAAGAGAGGCTCTCANGCGTCCAATACTCTCATCTACAGAAGANAGAGCACCGTAATAGTCGCGAAGATAATCTGTCATTTTNCGATCACTGGCATAGAAAAAGTCGATACCGTGCCAACTATTTCGCTGGTTCTTTACCCACATGGGCTTTCCAGTGATGTAATCATCTGTAATCGCAACGGTCTCCGGCAGCTCGAACTTCGTATCTCTATATTGATCCCGATGACGCGGCGCNGGAACTGCATCCGAGTGCACGGCTTTGTGACTGAGATACAGGAAAAATGGCTTATTCGGATCTCGGCGGTTCTCCAGCCAGTCAATTGCGTATTCTGTTAGTTCGTCGGTTATGTAGCCCTGCTGCTCTACGTGAACGCCATCAACATTAATAACGTTATTGCTTCCGTCACTNCTGGTNACAGGATAGTAATGTCCTTGGCCNGCAAAACTCACCCATCGATCAAACCCTTCGCGCGGTGAGTCATTTGCCCGNCCCATATGCCACTTACCAAAAAAACCTGTCTCATAACCGGCCTCNTGCAAATAGCGTGGAAAAAAAACGAGCCCCTCTTCTGTCGTATCATTGTTATCGACAATTCTGTGATTTTGAGTCGTAAGTCCCGTGAGTATCGTCGCTCTGCTAGGCGAGCAGAGTGAAGTAGTAACCACAGCGTTAGAGAAATACACGCCTTCAGCNGCCAGTTGATCGATATTCGGGGTCTGCACCTCCGNCGTCAAAAAGCCTAGTCCATCAAATCTCAGGTCATCTAAGATGACAAAGATAATATTTTTTGCNGTCGCATNATTATTTTNTCCAAGTGCTGGCTCAGAGTTTNNGGTGANTACNAACCCCACAGCNACGATNAAAAGTCTAGTCATATTGGCCCCNNAGTTTTNAGGCTATTATCCGGCAAAANCTGGCAGACATCTTCCCNNTCGCCCATTACCGCAACTCCNGACCCAAAGGCGCGGACAAGACAAACAGTTACTGCGCCTCCAAACCAAGTGCTGCAAAGCAGTTTCGGATATCGTCTTTAGCAAGNTCCCGGGCGATAATGACAATCTTTGTTCTTCTGTCTGCGCTTGGCCACTGCGCTAGGATTTCCGGTGGGTGAAAAACATGCTGGACNCCGTGAATGACNATCGGCCGATCCATGCCTGNAACATTTACGATGCCCTTTACCCGCAATAAATCTGCACCTCTGAATTCCATCAACATGGTCAAACAAGATTCAAACAGCGCAGCATCNACAGGCTGCTCAAATGTGATGCAACTCGCCTCGATCTGGCCGTGTCGATTCAAATCGTGGCTGTGGTGATCATGCCCATGATGGGCGTCAGCCTGATCTAATTCCGCAGCAAGCCATGCTTCTACATCCGTCGCCTTACCATCCGCAGAGTAAACGCCGTTACTGAAAAACCACTCTGCGGTTGCAGCACCATCAACAATGCGACTAACCGGAGCAGAGGGCGCGAGTTTCCGCAGGACGTCTTCCAGCTTAGGGTCAGTAGCGTCTAGCAAATCCACCTTAGTCAATAAAATACGGTCAGCCACGGCAACTTGCTTTACTGCTTCGTAATGCCGATCCAGTGTTTGTAAGCCATTAACCGCATCGACCGCCGTTAAAACCGCGGCCAGCGAATATTGCGCCGACACTTTTTCGTCGCCGAGGATTGTCTGCAATATTGGCGCTGGATCGGCAATACCCGTGGTCTCAATGATGACTCGATCAAACCAACGCGAACCGCCACGCGCGTAGCGCCAAGGTGCCTCGCTAAGGGTTTGCACCAAATCCGCACGAATGGTGCAGCAAATACACCCACTTTCTACCGCGACCAACGTATCGTCATCTATCGGCGCCAGCAGTTCATGGTCTAAGCCGACTTCGCCAAACTCGTTCACTAGAACAAGCGTCCGCTCAAGTACGCCAAGGTCACCAAGATAACGCAAGACCGTGGTCTTACCGCTGCCTAGGAAACCCGTGAGAACGGTAATTGGAATGGCTGAGTTTGGCATAGTGTTTCGCGTAAAGACCTTAGAATCGCACCTTAGCTGATCTTATCAATTTTCAAGACCACTCGATCTTCTTCGTTGGGTGGGGACCTGTGTACGATTCCACCCACAGACGCGGACTCACCACAGGCGCCACGGAAGAACCCTACGCTACCCGATGGCATTTGCTGAATAATCTGCGGATCCACCTGTTGCTTGATTGCGTTATCGGCGATGCGCTCGACATCCCTGGCATGCAGCCACTGAGTACCGGGACCATACAATGTCGAAATAAACCGCAATGGCACATTGTCCACGTGAAAGCGCGGACAGGTTGGCTGACGCGAGTGACTCATAGAAACTTGCACAACAGCGGCTCCGGCTCGACGGGCAAATTCAGTCGCCCAAAAGTCCACCCACGCGTAGAAGTCTGCATATCCTTCGAGGTCCGCATAACTCAGCACGCGAGCATGCAAACCGCCAAGCTGGCCATCTATAACCGTACATTCTGCCTCTAGAGTTTTGCCGAGACGGCGCAGCTCCACAAGTTGCTGGGCGAACTGGGCTACCGTCGGAGGGACAGTATTTTGCAATTCTTTGAGGTCGTTAGTTTTCATCGCAATGTCTTGTAAGATGACCGTGGGAGACGGTCGCTTTTTGCCTTATCGGGAAAAATTGTTATGTTGTAACATTTTACTACATAGCGTTAGCAACTCCGAGATCAACTTCACTAAACATCAAATAAACAAAGGAACTTTCATGGCCACACTGACATTTATGACCCATACGATTTTCGACCATGGAGCCAGTGCGCAGTTAGGCCAAGTGCTGGCCCAACATGGTATTCGTCGGCCACTTCTATGCACCGACCGCGGACTTGTTAGTCTTGGTATGGTCGACGACTTGGCGGCCGGACTGGGCAACGATGCAGCCCTAAGCATATTCGACGGCACTCCGGAAAACCCAACACAGATGGCGGTGGAAGAAGCCGTGGCAAAGTATCGGGAAGCGGACTGCGACGGCGTGGTTGCGCTCGGTGGCGGCTCATCCATGGACCTGGCAAAAGCCGTAGCTCTCGCTGTTACCCATGAAGGTGACTTGATCGAGTTCACTGCGGGACTTGGCGGTGCGGCCAAGATTGGACAAGTTGCACCCTTAATTGCAATACCTACAACCTCTGGCACAGGCAGTGAAGTATCCAGCGGTGCCGTTATCATTATGAACAATGGCGAGAAGCTTATTCTCGCGAGCCGCGAGCTGGTGCCACGCACCGCGATCTGCGACCCCTCCCTGACCTTAGGATTGCCACCCCACCTGACCGCAGCAACCGGCATGGACGCGATGACTCACTGCGTTGAGGCCTTACTATCACCGCAGGTTAATCCACCTGCGGAGGCGGTAGCATGCGACGGCATTGAACGCGGGATTCGAGAGGGGAATCTACTTAAGGCAGTACAAGACGGCAGCGACGAGGATGCACGTTGGCACATGATGATGGCGGCGACAGAGGGCGCTATGGCCTTTAGTAAGGGTTTGGGCAGCGTTCACTCCATGAGTCACGCCTGTGGCGCCGATCAGTCGTTACGACTGCATCACGGCACCCTAAATGCGGTCATCCTCCCAACGATACTTGATTTCAACCGCGATCATGTCGGTGATAAATATGCGCGGTTGAATGCAGCGATGGGAATCAGTGCGGACAGTGATCCTGCTGACTTTATCCGCAACTTGAACGCTGAGCTGGGCCTGCCGGCCAACTTGTCTGAGATGGGCGTGCAGGCAGACGCGGTCCCGGCTCTGGCAGCCCATGCAGCCAAGGATGTTTGTACGTTTACCAATCCTCGACCTTGCTCAGCCGCTGAGTATGAAGAGTTATTCGAAAAGGCACTTGCCTAAGATCTGCAATCGAGGCTGGCGCGGCAGCTGCGCGCCAGCGCCTTGAGAATGCTCAAACCAGCAACAAAAAGCTCGCTAGTGCCATAGCGATGCCTGATTTCAACGCCTATTGCTCCACCTGCTGTGGGACTTGATTAGCCCTGGGCCCCTGCCAACGACACAGGTTCGCCTTGGATCAACTTTGCCACCGCTTGCACTTGGGCAAAAACGCGCAATAAGTTGCCACTCCAGAGCTTATCGATTTCGGCCTCACTATAACCCCGCTTTACGAGCTCCAGGGTGACATTGAAAGTTTCATCCGCATCATTCCAACCCTGTACACCTCCACCGCCGTCAAAGTCAGAGGATATACCGACATGATCGATGCCGATTTTGCCAACGAGGTAATCGATGTGATCAACAAAGTCGGCTACATCAACCGGTGGCGCGGAGATCGCATTGCTCATCTGCGCGACCCGAGCCTGCACCGGCTCGATACTCGTTAAGTACTCTGCCCTGTCTGCAGGCGCCATCATATATACCTGACGCCAATCTACGAGCACCTCGATACCCATCTCGGCTCCAACCTTGCGCATCAGCGCATCGTATTCGCCACGCCATGCCGCATGTTTCTTGCTATTCAAATAACTGCGAAAAGCGACNGTCTGAATCACCCCACCATTTGCCTGCAAAGCCAGCAGCTGCTCATCGTCCATATTGCGCGGATTGTCTTCCAAACCCCGCGCGGAAGANTGTGAGGCAATCACAGGNGCCCGACTAAGAGCAATTGTTTGCATCGTCGCGGCCTTCGACGGGTGCGACAAGTCAATCATAATCCCTAGGCGATTCATTTCCGCTACGGCCTGACGCCCCAAATCGGACAAGCCGCCATGACGCATACCACCNTCACGAATCTCACCTGTATTGGAATCGGAAAACTGACTGTGGCCGTTGTGTGCTAAGGACATATAGCGCGCACCTCGATCAGCAAAGCGGGCAATGTTCTCGATATCTAATCCCACCGGATACGCATTTTCTACACCTATCAATGCGACTTTGCGTCCACTCTTGGCAATTTGCCGGACATCGTCTGGTGTAAGGGCCAAACCAATTCGTTCTGGCGCCAACTCACTAGTCATCCAATGGATCGCATCAAACTTGGCAACTGCAGCCTCGTAGGCTGTTGCATAGCCCTCGTCAGTTAGCGGCCCCTGCCCCACATAAACAATGAAGAATGCNGCATCTAGCCCACCGGCCTCCATCCGCGGAAGGTCAACCTGAGTGTTGGGTGCCGTTAGATAGTTAACCTCGTCCGTGAACGTATCTGTGGAGATATCAACGTGGGTATCAAGGGTGATCACACGCTTATGNATTTCTTGCGCCCGAGCGATCAAATCGTCTGCNGCTACCNNGGGGCTTGCTAGGCATAGGACNGCCACCACAATAATTGCAACAACATGCTCGGCGGCAAATTTGGGTTTATTGTTTAGCGCTTGTGCGTGCACGGTATAAATCTCAAAAGAGTAATTATTTGATCGACTTAGCCGGCGAAAAAAATCGCCTGCAGTANGCCNTTCAGGCCAGTGTNGACAATCGTCGANCACTAAGTGTTACGCAGGTTGCGTAATGGCGCAATGCGTTGCAATTAGCGCGGGCGATTTGCACCGAGTGGCGAACAAGCCCTAGCGTTTTAGCAACACCTCATTGTTGGAGTATCGAGGCCTCAGGCTAGTCATACGGCTCAATTATCGTGGCACTTACCGAGTACAATGCGGTTGCTAAATCTTCCTCAACCCGACTCGCGGAGATCCTGCCTTCAATCCACACCGGCTGCCAAATTTCCCCCATCTCATAGCCAGGTTCGTATACCGCGTAAATGGTTTGATTCGGCGGCGGTGGCGGCTCGTGATAGCACGCCCCAAAATACGGCACTAACAGGAAACGTGTAACCACCTCGCTCTCTTTGTATTCTAGCGGCACCATGAAACCTGGTATGCGGACGTCCTGTTCGTTCAGATCGGTACGCACGCGCTCGCCCCAGTTTATTCCATCATCGAGGCTAAAGTTATCGTCCAACTCGGGCAGTAAGTCCTGCCAGGACAGCATTTTTGCATCCGCCATCGCCATCGATGTGGACAACACATTACTGATTAACAAAACTTTAATCAGAAACAAGAGCTTATGCATTGTGAGCGCCCCAAAAAATGTTAAATTGTATCATTATGGATTTCGCGAGCGGATCTTCCATTGGCAACCCAAGAAAATACAGCAGCAGCGATTGATATCAAAGAACTCGTTTTTCGCTTTGGACCCGGTCTAGAACCGGTTCTAACCATTCCAGAGTGGAGCGTAGCAGCAAATCAGCGGGTTTTTTTGCAAGGAAATTCTGGTAGCGGTAAGTCCACGCTACTAGGGCTACTTGCCGGACTTCGCACACCAACCGCTGGTGTGGTGAATATCCTGGATACACAGATTTCAGCGCTCAGTGGGCGCAAGAGGGACGCTTTCCGCGCCCAAAACATCGGCGTGGTTTTTCAGCAATTCAACTTGATCCCATTCTTATCGGTACTAGATAACATTTTGCTTGCCGCAGAATTTGGCAGCCGCTCATCCACAACGCTCAAAACCCGAGCTAAGGAACTGCTTGAGCGGGTTAATCTGGACAGTGGTTTAAGTTCTCGCAAAGCAGAGCAGCTGAGTATTGGCCAACAACAGCGGGTCGCCATCGTACGCGCACTGATCAATTCTCCAGCCTTATTATTGGTAGACGAACCGACCTCAGCTTTGGATCATGCCAACAAAGAGTCATTCCTAACGCTTCTCAACGAAGTATTGGACGATACCAACTGCGCAATGGTGTTTGTCAGCCATGACCCTTCGATTGGCAGTATGTTTGATCATCAGGTCGCGCTCCAAGATTTGAATCAACCTGTGGGTGCGCACTAATGGGCACACTACGCGCATTATTCGGCGTGGCTTACCAAAGCCTACTCTATCGTCTGAGCGGGGTGGCGCTTGCCATCGCTGCAGTGGCTATCAGTGTTTTTGTACTTCTCAGTGTCGAGCACGTGCGCAACGAGGCCCGATCGAGTTTCGCCAGCACCGTATCCAACGTAGATCTCATCGTTGGCGCCCGTACTGGCGAGATCAACCTTCTGCTGCTATCTATTTTTCGCATCGGCAATCCAACGGCGAATATTTCTTGGGAGTCAGTAGAGGAAATCAGCGAACAGCCGAATGTCGAGTGGGTCGTACCTATTTCCCTTGGCGATTCACACAAGAATTTCCGCGTGGTGGGAACTTCCGCCGAATTTTTTGATCGTTACAAGTACGGACAAAGCAAACCCTTAGTCTTCAAAAGCGGTGAACGTTTCACAAACACTCTAGATGTGGTGGTAGGCGCTCACGTTGCGACAGATCTCGCTTATGGCTTGGGCGATGAACTGGTCTTAAGTCATGGCATGGCAGACACCAGTTTCACTCACCATGATCAGGTAACTTTTGCGGTCAGCGGCGTGCTCGCGACAACGGGCACGCCTGTGGACAACGCATTGTTCGTAAGCTTAGAAGCAATAGAGGCCATCCACGCAGACGAAGACTCCGAACATCATGACGCGCATGCGGACCACGATGAGCATGCGCACCATGCAGAATCTGAGCACCATGACGAGCATGCAGACCTCGATGAGCATGCGCACCATG
>NZEI01000104.1 GCA_002690405.1 Gammaproteobacteria bacterium | reverse complement strand
CTACTACCTGAAGGCACACTACCGCCGGTGTTTACTGCGCCGCTGACATTTGCAAACTGCGTGGCGTTAGTATTTGTATTCTGCACACCAAAATCCGGCTGGAACCCACCACCAAACTTTCGTGGGCTTTCATCTAGATACTTCTGCAAATCCGCATCACTCATACCGGCCTGACGCATTGCATCTAAATCACCAGCTATATTTAAGTTGTTTTGGCTTTCGTAAGCATAGTTTGGAATGCTTGAGCGGTTAGAAAAATTATATGCTTGTGCTTGGTCTGTAAAAGACTGAGGTCCACCACCAGTTATGGATGTGTCTGCAATACTAGGCCGTGGTGTGGGTCCAGTAATAGACGATTGCTTACCACCCCCAAAAATACTTTTGTAGGTATCTTGGAAGGTGCCAACTTTACCCATACCTTGTGCTAGGCCATAACCACCAAGACCAGCTTGTAATGCGCCCGAAACGCCACCGGCTGACAAGCCAGAAGCGACATTCAAACCGCCTAGACCTGTTGTCAGTGCGTTACCGTACTTCATGCCATCGAAAGCACCCATACCAGCAAGACCGCTACCTATAGCTAGGCCAGCCCTTACTTCGTCCTTTCCAAGGAAGTTTCTAATTTTCTTAAAGATGCTCATAGCTATCTACCTCTATTCTGCTGAATTCTTCCAGACCTACCGCGACCTTTACCTCCACCTAAACCTGATACATTCAACTCATCAGACATAGCGAGAAACGGGAAATCATTTGTAGTTACGCCGTACACATCTGACCCCGGCAAACGCTTGCGGCGTAGCAAGCCTGTTGCGGCGGTGTCTGGTATCAAACTCCGATTATTAATTGGCTGAGATATGTTTTGTGGTGCGGTCACGCCGCCTGTATTATCATCACCGCCTGTGTCTTCCGTAAACACTGAACGGTTCCGCGCTCTACTATCAGAAAGCTGTGGCAAGAACCGGTTTAAATCTACTCCAACATAATCTAGACCGCTAATACCAAGACCGATAGGCACACCCAACACTTCACCAACTGTGCCAAAGATACTCGCAGTGTCTTTGTCTAACTGGGCATTTCTTAAATTATTGGCTGTGCCACCAAACCCCAGTGCTGTGGAAAATGCGCCAGCCGGTGCAAAGAAACTAAACGCTTTACCTAAATCACTTCCAAGGAAACCTTTACTACCGCCCTCTACCATAAAGGAACCGGTTTGTGGGTTGTAATCTACAATCTGTTGATTGCGAACTACGGCCTGACCGCCTAATTTCTGGTCGGCTCTACCTATTTTAATATCAGGATTAGCAGAAAATATTTGAGACAGATTAACCATCTGCGCTCTAGGGTTCATGTTTTCTAGACCCGGTACGCCATATTGTTCGCCTAACTCTTTCATACCGGCTTTGTCTAGTAAACCAAACGCACCACTCTCGCTTGCCATCAAACCGCTATTGGTAGTGTCGAATGCTCTTTCCTTAGAAGGGTTTGATTCACCACTGCCCTGATAAAACTTTCCGGGTCTGTTACCAATGCTGGTGCCGGGTATCAAAGCCGGTTGAATACCGGTTACGTTGGTCGCATAATCACCGCGTCTGTCCAGACGTTCTTGAAGATTTTGCTGACGCTGACTTCGCTCAAGGCTCTGTGAAGGTATCTCACCAAACTCTACATCGCCGTTTACGCCGCTTTCAAACGCCTCGTTTGCAAAACCCTCGGCTTGTGCGCCAGCGGCACCGGACACGCCGCCTGTTAGAGTGCCTGATGTATTATCAAAAGACCGCTTGGCTATAGAAGGTGATGTGTACCCAGCCTGACCAATGACTTGTTGGGTCACGCCTTGAATAACAGAGCCAACACTACTGCCTTGATTGGCGGTGCCGCCTTGTGCGGTAGCAAACGGGTCTGTGCCTGTGTTTAGGAATGTCGCAATCTGTCCTACAGATGCGCCTTGGTCAGCCATACTCCGTGCATAATCTACTTCTGATGTTGTAGCGTTCTGTAATGCGTCATAGTTATTACCGGGTTGACCTGAACCAGAACCTGATGTCCAACCGATTGCCGCGTCTGCCGCTGTAGAACCTGTTTTGGAAACACCATCTACGCCAAAGGTAGTACCGCCAGACGAACCGCTATTGTCATCATTCCCGCTGTCACTAGAGCCGCCGGAACTAAAGTTATTGTTGCTACCGGTGCTAAACTCACCACTATCTCCAACACCATAGGGGTCATCAACACTAGAGCTACTACCACCACCGCCGCCGCCGTCACTACTAAAACAAAATATCTTGGATTGAATAGGGTCCAGCACATCAACACAGTCTGTCAATGTGATACCATCTCTATAAGGATTTATCTTTTGTAACATGCTCAAACGCCATACCTAACTTACGTATAGAACCATCTGGATATCTTCGGACCCAGTAAGCCCTATCTGTATTGAAGCTGGGAGCAATCGGTGTAAGATACTCTCGTACCCATCTACCAAGTGTTCCAACATCTCCGTATGGCGCAATTAAATCCATTATGTATATCCGCTCTCCGCTCTTCCAGTCCGCTGGCTGTAGTTTGCGTGTACGGTTTAAAAATGAATTTTCAGCCTCGTAAGACAAAAAAGCCCAACTTATAAACCCAATGACCTTGCCGTCCCTGTAGAACAGTCGTGCTAGGTCCATCTCCATCGGCACAATAAACAGACGTTGTATGTCTTTTATGTACCAGTTTCTGTGCAATTCAGAGCGGAGACAAAGCTCTGTAATGTCACCTAATACTACATCATTTTTTATCTCTAGGCTAGACATAGACATAGACATAATTATTTAATGTCAACCACTAATGCAAAGTCTAGAATTCTTAAATCACCNACCACACTGTAACCGCTTGAACTGGATGTTGTNCTAAACNNCAANGAGATAGCTTTGGCTCTGTGTGGAATCGGAATATCAATTGGTCTGGTCTGGTCACCACTAATACCGGNGGTTGNCGCNAAGCTATCTGCTTCAGGACGGACTGTTGTAGACTGTAAGTTATTATTGTCTTGGTCAAAGACTGTGACTGTAAANTCGGCAGTNCCTACNGCTCTNATNATAAGACGCTTAAACATCTTNTACTGGTCTGGTGTATTCAAACTTAACAGCGGTGTACGGATACTCATATCAGAACTGCTCGGCTTAGAAGCTCTGGTTAAATCTTGNCCATCACCTGNACCGTTGCCCCATGTNCCAACTTGTAGAGCAGAAATCTGTGNNCTNGTATCTGGCCTCGCAAANAATGAAGCACATGAAATGTTTGTGNNNGGTGAGAAAGANAAAGACCTNAAACCGCCGCGACCAACGCCGGGTTCATAAGTAAATGTCAAACGGTCAAATGTTTCAGATGGNGTGGGACCACCGANNTCACGCGGAAAGAAAACNTGGTANTGNCCNANTTCACCATCCCAAACAGCATGGGGTTCTTGTCTTTCACCTGTGGTTGGGCAAGCCTGTACGGCTTCCTGAAACTTATCCTGTATCTCTCTAGATAACATAATTGTTTCAAGTGTAAGTCCTGAAGCCGCACGTCTCAGACTGTGGACACCAAAACGACTACANAAGAATACATCTGTGCCTACGTTNACNGCNGTGTTTCTNCCGAAGATACCGATTGGCACTCTGAAGTCTCTGGCGATTTGCCACTGGTTGATGTTGGTATCCGCAAGATAGACCAGAGTTTCNTTCTGACCGAAGACAACCAGTTTGTCNCCTTCAAGAACCGCCAAACCTTTAATNACATCATTACTGGAAAACTGGTTCTTAACGTCCAGTATGAGGCCGTCTGTGGCGGCAGGAGTTGTACCGCCCGATGTATTAGTACGCCAATCATCAAAACTATCCTGTACACTAATGTGGATTTCCGTGGGTTTATTNGGTATCCCTGCGACAGCCAGTCTGTTTAATATGTTGACGGCATGACCCCCGTCTGGGTAACGACCAAGAGAACTTGCGTTGGTTGTNGNAGCNNTTTGCCAAGCAGTCCCGTCCCAATANNTTGGAACGTGTCCTTCCATAAAAGAAAACTGTTTCTGGTCAAAGTTAACAATNCTNATTGGAGTNATANCCGCNGTNGTAGCNAAGAAACATNTTGNNAAAAATANNATTGTTAGGNGCNNGGCCATCAATATTTGTGCCGTCATANTCATATTTAANTACANCATCAGAGCCNTAATGAGCNATATTNTATANNTNACCNNNGCCNTGNCCNGTATTATNAACGCCGGGTCCTCTTATAATCTGGCCACGAAAATCTACATATGCGCCATCCAGTTCAACAAAGAACCTCTCAGACATATTTGTAGGACTGGTTACTGTNTCCAGACCAATAAAACGATTATAAGGNAATAAACGCCTAGCCATTAGGTATACTCGTTAATCTCAACCTCTAGATTTCCTTGAATATTAATCACGGAACCTAACCAGTTGTTTAATGTGTTCAGATAAATAGAGTTCTTTAACTGTATTAAACCGGTGTTATTAGTATCAATGTCATCTACGGCNTANTATGCTTTCAAACCCTCAATAAGAACTTCNTCATCAATGGGTCNGGTGTTGGTAATTGCTTGATATCGTTTCAGCCTCACCTTGTATGGGTGTGATACNACCNCGTTTGAGACCGTTGTATCTGCTTCATCAGCCATCAGATAAGTCCCACTCACNGTGGAACCCCCTGAAGTTTTTGGTTTGACAACAAAAGAATACAAGTCTGAACCACTATGACCGGCACCCGCTACCTTAACNGGTGTGTATGTACCAAATGTAACGGTGCCAGAAGCTATAGTNAGTTCATTNGAACCGGCTGTCATAGAACCTGTTTGGTCATCATATGAATTGTCTAGCAAGTCTAGAAAGGTTGGATGTCTATTGATGTCTGCAACAATACGNTTTGCGTAGTTCAGAAACTTNTTTTCTTCCAATGCCCTCAAGACGGCGGGGCTGGCCTCACCATTTTCTTTGAGCATGTCATCAACTAACTCAGAGAGTGTTGAGAATTGACCTGTGCCGGAACCAGAGGGATTGAAACTTGACATGTTAACCTACCACTACTTCTTGGATGCGTCCCTGTCTGAAAAATACATGCTTGCGAAGNTAGTCTGCGNCATCAGGTTCTACGGCGGCTTTGCCTTGCTCAAACCTAATCTTATGGGGACCGGCATCTACATCTATGCTGGAACGTCCGTTAAACTGAAAAAATATCAAATCTTTATTTGATTTNTTGGCTTCCTGAAGNTCAACCAGCTTTGGGTCATCTTTCATAGAAACCATTTTCCCATCAACTGTGACCGCATCCTTTTCCATNAAGATGTGGTTTTTGCGATATAAATGGTGTCGCTCAACTTGTTCAGCCAGTTTNGGGTCCACTGCGAGTACGCCGCCTTCAAACTTATANACTTTGCCGTCTATGCTTATCTCCATATTTGGACGCTTCGCATAAAACTTTACTTTCTTCGCTGGCATTACTGTCTCCTGTCTAAGTAAAAGAACCGCCTACAGAATAATCTCTATAGGCGGTTCTGTCTAGATTTTACTGTTAATCCGTGTCTGGATTAAGCGGTTGCATTCCAGCCAGTGATGACAGCGTGTGTCTTCTCTTGCAGAATTTCCAGACCGGATTCGGTCAGGTATTCATCAATCACGCCATCTACGCCGTTACCCTGACGGTCCTTCAAAAGCTGTGTATCATCTACATAGCGATAGCGAAGGTCCTTAGTGTCAAGGATGATTGCGTCTTTTTCAGCACCCGGAATTTGACGGAACATTGGGTGNGTTTTCACCTGAAGTGTTCCAGCAAAAGTATTATAGGTGGTGAACATCACACCGTAGGCATCGCCAGTACCAGTTGAATTAATCTGGTAGCGGTTCTTTGCCAGCTTCTGGAGATGGTCNGCTACCTTCCAACCACAGAGCATTAGCTTTTCGGAAGAACCGAAAGCAAAGGCTTTNTCTGCGAGGAACGCATCAAACTCAGCTTCAGTAAGCACACCAGCGTTTGCGTTTGCGGCGGCATCTTCTACGTTAGTAGTGATGGAGTTCATCAGGCCGTCTGTGTAACGCTCTGGGCGACCAGCAGAACCNGTGATGATGTCCTTCTTGCCAAACAGCATCGCACGTTCCATACCAACCATATGCTCCTTCAGAGCATCGCGAGACTTCTCAAGGTACTGGTCACCAGTACGGAAGTTCGTGTGCATCGCAGTACGTGTGATGCTGTATGGAGTACGGAAGATTTGGCAGAAGTTCTCAGTGCTTGCGGCATCNTATGAGATGCTGTCTGGAACGTCCGCGCCTTCAGCGTTGGCATTACCAATCATNAAGAAGATNTCANTNGCAGTAANNGNNGCACCAGTACCACCATTACCNACACCGCGAGTTACGGTCAGNGTAGTGGTTGATGGCTTTGCAGTTACTTTGACAACCTCACCAGTTGTGAAGTTTCTCATCAGCATACCAATACGAATGAAAGTTAAATCAGNCGCAGAAGTTGCAGTCAGAGTAGTNNCNGAAGCAGNNNCTGTGCCNGAGTGNGTGAAACGGAAATCCGGTAGGTCCTTNCGGAAGTTNTGGAATTCCGGGTCATCNGTTGCTTCGGAAGGAAGCATCGAAAGAATTGCCGTCAGCGGGGCCGAACCATTCGGCTCCAGCATCAGGTACTTCTCACGATANTTTTCAGGGCGATGGTCAGCGGCNAAAGAGCCGGTGCCACGCATACCGAGAGTAGCCATAATTATTACCTCATATAGCCAGAGTTAAAAGGGGTTCGCCTCTCTGAAAGCTCCGTCTAGTCNTTGTTCAGCTAGTTTCCTTTTGGTCTTGGCCTACACAACGCCATTTGGTTGGCATTCATCAAAGTCAACTACATAATAATATAGACATAGACACAAATCAACTGTTTATGTCTATGTCTATGTCTGTTCTGTGATAGGTGATTTGTAAGGTACTCGTCTTCTTCTGTTTCTGAGACGCTTAAAATCAAACCACCTACGCTTTCGCACTTCTAGAGAAGGTCAAGCATTTGGTCATTAAAGCTACGAGAAGGTGCGGCTTGACCCGGCTCGTCTGAACCACGACTTGCTACAGTCTCACCACCGGCTCTCGCAATATCTTTTTCAACCTGTTGCTTCATTTGAGCTTGTTCAGCCGCGTTACGACTACCGCTGGCTATAGCGTGATAGTCACGAATAGACTTATCAATAGCTGATGGATTAGTAGCAATCGCATNCTTATATCCGGGGAAAGTCTGCTCTTGCATCTCTACCCAAGAGATATAATCATTNAAAGTCTGTTCATCATCTATGCCAAGTTCCTGTGCGGTAGCAGATGCTTGAGCGTCAACAAGAGTTTGCTGTGATTGCATAGCCGCTTGCTGTTGTTGTTGCTTGAACATGCTGACATCTTCCATCAAGGTCGGCAGTACGGTAGCCGCTTGCTCAATAGCAGAAGAATATTTGAAGATGTTTGCCATTGATTTGAAAGCCGCATCTGTTGGCTGTAGACCATTCTCTTCAAAAAATTCTTGGGCCGCTTGTGTAGCTTGCTCATCAGACTGCACATTTCTCTGCATTACGCGNGGGTCTGNCTTGGCTTCAGCTACGGCGGGGCTTTCGGCTGGTGCCTCGGACTGGCCCTGCTGTGCTTGAAGCATCTGCAACATACCTTCACCCATAGCATTAGCTATTTGATTTGGGTCTGTAATACCGGTTTGCTCTTGCACACGTCTAGCAAGTTCCATGATTGGNCCATACTTACTGTCCATGCTCTTGAACTGCTGAAGCATAGTGATAGCTTTTTCTTCAGGGATTTCTTCTTCCTGACCGCGATACTTAATCTTGAGCATTCTAGAAATAGTATCAGCTTCTACATCACCCATGTCTTGAGCGTTTGCATCACCGGCCTCTGCGCCAGCCCTTGGGTCTGGGTTATTTGTNACTTCAAAATCAAAATCTACAGGCATTCTNTCGTTGGCCTGTAGTCTTTCTGCCGCTGANAAACCTGTCTTATCAGGGTTTGCCTCTGCGTCTGTCTGCGGAGTAGGGGCGTTTGCTGGGGGATTTGCCGCCTNTGCAGGGTCAGTGATTGCCCCNGAGCCGGGGTTCTTCTGTGCGGTTACTTCCGCTTCTGTCATATTCTCAGCCATCTTTTTCTAACCTTTCNATTTCCTCTTGCGTTTGGGCTTCCTGTATCATTCGTTCTGGAAGTTCCAATGCAGTGCGGAATGCTGACATCAATGAAGCACATACCCGTAACTGGTCGGCTTCTGCCGATGCGTTACTGATAAGTGCCAACTCAACCCTTGTNTACTCGTCCTGTAAACGAGACCTGTAAGCCTCCCAAAAGAAATTGTCTTTTAACTTTTCAAAACCTTTGGAAAGTTCTTCACTCTTAACGTCCTTTGCCAATTTTTATCCTCTGTCTTTTTCTGCGTCTGACTACGGGTACTTCACAACAACAGGTGCGTGTCTTACGCACACGTCTGTAACTTTCTGGTCGGTTCTCAGAGTTGCCAGATATGCTTGAAGTCATGCCTGAATANGCTCTCATGATACTCTCGGCGTAATNGGTTGAGGCTGATTAGGAACCACACCCGGCTGNCCCATCTCTTGAGCGGCTTGCCCCATTGGCACCAAGTTACCNGCCTGAAGCTGTTGCATAATCTGTTCATCTGGCATTACCTCACCGGGTTGCTTTTTCCAATTCTCTACATCAGTAAAGCCAAAGCTCTCAATCANCCGCTCTACAAACATATCCATGTCATAGTTCTGAGCGGCTCCTGTCTCAGACAGCACACGNATAGAACGGATGAGGTTCTCTGAATTTTCTTCTGGAGACTGNGGAAGTGTGCCGTCCACGACTACATAATCAAAGTCACCCAGTATATCNCCACGGCTGTACTTNGTATCACCTGATGGATTATCTGCGGTACTTTCTTCTGGNATAGAGACCATNCCNCCATCAACCTCAAAGAACTGAAGGTTTGAAATCATNTGGCGCACCANAGGTCTGATGGTAGTGCTAGACAGTANACGTGCTTGCATACCGAGCCTCTGTTGTCCGAGAGCAGTCAGACGTGCAATCTCTGTTGCTGTGCGCTGTGTTTCGGCCTGAATGCCTTGCGCTGTGTCAGAAGCGGCGGCAACTCGTTGCATCAGTTGTCCCGCAGTATCCAAATCTTGCCAGTANTTCCGCGTTGCATCAGGAACCTGTAAGGGTAAGATAGCATCGCCGGGGTTNGCACCGGGNAGTGTTCTAACTAATCTTGCGGCGTTNGGGTCTANGATATCCTTAATATTTACACGGTTGGGGTCNACAACTAANCGGTTNTGTACAATACTCTGAACATTCTCAACACGGGTACGAAGGAGCCANTCCTGATACCGTTGNAAAGGCATAAGTAAATCATATAGAGAAGACGCAAAGGTTTTGTGTGCATCATACTGACCTTCACCGTGAATAATAGGAATGCTATCGTGTGGGTAAGGTGAAGCGTCAAACTGAACCACCACGTTTTCATCCACCACAACAATGCGATACAGACCAAACGGTGCTGGAATATCCAAACGGCGTGGGTCCATGTAAACATAAAGAGTGTTGAGAACGTGTGCGGTTCCAAGGCCAAAATAGTTCTTATAGTCTGTTCCGTAGTTACCGGGGAGNGTGGGGTCCACACTCTGGTCACGGATNGTGTCTTTCAAGAACTGATTAGCTGACCAAGCAAGTGAAGGTCTGGCATCCACAATCCTATCNAGATTGTCATAATGCCCACGTCTATAAAGAGCCGTTAAGCTGGCCCAAGTTCTATATCCAATAAAGTCTGCCTCATGTCTGTTTTGTGCAGTGACACGGGGGTCAGGGAAATAAGACCAAGGGTCAATATTGACAGGTACATTACCGTCCTTGCCATAGAAGTTTGCGACAGGTGCCATACCATAACGNTTGTTGTCCAAGAAGATTTGGTACAACCGCTGTTCATANCCAACACGCCGCATGTTGTGGTGAAGCCGCTGTTCAAGAATCCTTGCGGATTTGCGGCTAGTGTCTCGGCTTGTTGGTTCAATTCGGAATGGGGGTGCGCCACCGAAAATGGCTAAGTTNTATGTACATATAGTATCACTTATTGACCTTGANTANGGTGTTTTAATCTGGTCAATAATTCTGCCGCCAGAATAGCTTTGTCTNCTTTTNCGCTTGCTTTCATCAATAATACGTGAAGGTACATACATATCATGAGTAACTTCCGCGTCCTTCCAGTAATCATACCTCTTGGACATACGGTCATAACTCAAATCAAAATGAGCATGTACATAATCTATAATTTTCTTTTCTGTTTCTTTATCCAGAAACTTAGCCGCATTTTCGCGTTCAACCAAAGCACTACCAACGAAATCCGCGCCAGTCGGTACTTCTGAAGATACCACCACAGCGGATTCCCTAACATCGGCCATGCTCTCCACCTTGTCAGGTTCTGGATTAGCCAGTCTATCATACTCGGCGGCAACAACTGCATCGTTCACCATGTCCCTACGAATATCGTTACGTACATTTTGAATTGCCTCTACCGGGTCTACTTTTGGTCCTAAGTCATTTGGACCGGCTTCTTGCATACGTCTGGTGGCAACATTGTCCGAGATAGTGTCTGTGTTTTGTACAAGTGAATTGACCCCGGACTGGTCGCCNTTACCACNGTTATCGTGTGCCATGTCTAAACCTTTAAATTTCTNCGNGGGGCAAANTGTGTCTGGTCACTCTTCGCCATGATAGCCAAGCCTTGCTTCACTTTACCTTTTGGTTTTACCTTTGGGCGCACAGGCTGTTTGATATTCTTCTTCATGCGCTCTTCTTCTTTTTCTTTTTCTTTGGTTTCTTATTAAGAACATTAAAGTCCGCCCTAGTGATTTTATTGCGGGGCGGAGCTATCCGAGCGAGTTTCTTTTGTTTGGCAGTATATGGCATAATTATCTCCAGACACAGACATAGACACGATATTACAATAAAATAATGTGTCTGGCTAGTATTATCAAAGCTCTCCAACACCTCGGACGTTATTCAAGTCCACATCTGCAAAGGCTTGTGCCGTCATCATTGGCATAGCGGAAGCGGCTAAGAATAAAGCCGTCACAGTATCATCATGAAAACCACGGGGAGCTTCATATCTAATTCTGCCGGTGGGGGTTATATTATAGGTGTAGGCTTCTAACTCAGCCCACATTGTTGAGGTGTCGTGACTAGGGTCCAAACTCTGACCGGGCAAAGGTATCTGTACACAACCTTCTTCTATAAGAAGCATAAGGTTCTGTACCATCTGGGTCTTCCTATCGTTAGTAAACTTGACCGGCTCAATCACCAGCCCCTTACTTACAAGGTTTTCATAGATAGGGTCACCTACTCCCGTGGCATCCATTACCACTTTGCCTCTGTATCTGGAGCAAAAATGTTCTATACGCTGACTGATAATAGACCAATCAAGCTGGTTAAACCTGTCATATCCAATAACATTGTTGGAATTGTCTAGGGCTACCAGACATGTAAAGTCTGTATGCTTCGCCAAGTCTATGCCTACGCGGCAGTTGTCTGCCTGTGGGATAAGTTCAAGTCCATCACTTCTAGACCGCATCTGGTCTAAGCCCCGAAAGACAGCACCGCCTGTATCGAGAAACTCAGCCTCAAACTCTTGTTTGAACATGTCGGCTGGCAGTTCATCCTTCAACCGGTCCAGTTCTTCAGGCGGTATAAAAGGGTTAGTCTTCGTAGGAAACCTGTAACTCTTCCACGGATTAGGCTTACCGTCCGCTGTCTCAGGGTCCATGCCCCGTAGAAAGAACTTATGAAAGGCGTTTTTACCTTTAGGAGTTCCCATAATCCACGCCCAACCCGCCCGGTCAAGTAGCATCGCCGCAACAGGACCAGACCAAACTTCGTCTAGGTCGGATATAAACCCAGCCTCATTAAGAATAACGCCGTCATACTGTCCACCACGTAGGTTATCTGGCTGGTCCGCAGAAAAGAATGTAACCTTATCGCCGTTTATCAGACGCACTTCCATTGGTGGGGTCTCTACAACCTTCTTTATAAGTCCACCACTCTCGGCAAAGGAACGAAACACCCGGAAACTTTCTTTACCCTGCGGATTATAGACAGGGTTCAACCACGCATACATCTTACCGCCCCGGTTACTTGCGTGTGTAAGGCTGTGTGAGAGTATCTTGATAGAAGCTAGGTGGTCTTTACCCCAACGTCTGCCGCATACCATAGTAATAAAGCGGTGAGGGTCCTCTAACACTAGCTGTTGAGTGTGATGTGCCTCAAAGGTTATTTCAGTTGTCATCGTGGTCCACTATATCCGGGCGATTAAAGGAAATAGTATTTACTTTCTCTGCCTGACCACGGCGCACACCGTCTACGGATGACGTTATGTTCTCCAAATCCACGTTAGGTCCGGTTTGGTTAATAGTTATGGCCACTTTACCGGACCCAAACTGGTTCTGTTCTCCCGACATTGTGACCGGGGCCTGATTAGGTAAGCCCTTCTGTAGTATTAGCTTGAATAATTGTAGCTGACCGTCCGTCATAGCGACTTCTTCGGGCAACATAAGCTGTACCGTGCCGTTAGAACCGTATACCCGCTCTGGATTCGCCGTCATAAACTTGACCAGCTTGTCGGCTACCTCTGGTAAATGCTGATATATGCGGTCTATGAACTGTCTTTGGTTGCCAAGAAAGGTTGGATGCTGGAGCATCATGTCCTCTTTCTCAATCAAAGCTAGTTCTTGCTCCAACTCCACCGCGTTACGTAGGTGTTTAGGAACCGGTTTATCTATTCTTCGCGCCATATATCTAGACCCCTGTCATCATTATAATAAAAATAAAAAAATAATCACTATTTTTCAAGTAATCTTTCCAAGCCCTCAAAAACTCATGCATGAGGTTCACACGCACACGCAGATTTTTTGGAACCGAATCCGGGGGTCCGACAGTGTCTTGGCACAGTGGGCCGTGGGCGGTCAAATTGACGGGGCAACGGTCTGGCAGACCGGTGGGTGACACGCAAAACATCAGGCGTTCAGCGGGTTACAGCCTGTCTGAATTCAGACTGTGTCCGCCATTGTGTCTGTCAGTCTGTCTGTCTGCGTGTCTGGGGCCTGTCAGGCTGTCTGGGGGCCGGACTGTGGCGGTTTACCGGTCCAGACGGTGGATTTTTGGCCACGCGGGTGGCACATCCAACATTCGCTGATGTAATGGTGAAAGGTGCATGTTTTGGGCTAAATCATCTTTTTTTGCACTTTACGCCATTTAAATGTTGATAATGTCTATGTCTTGCCCCATATTAGGGGGGACAGGAATTTTTTGGAGATTTTCGGCTCACATGGCCTAGCCACCCAACCCGCTCAGACCCCAGCACCATTAGGACGAGCTTTGATAGCAACAAATAAAATGGCACTAGACCATGCTTACGCTGACGGGGATTACTGAGACAACCAGACTGGGTTATGTCTGGCCAAAGCTGATAGTGGGATGTGTATCCCGCCTGATGATTGCGAAAGCATGAAATCAGCAACAGACACAGACAGCATGGAACGGGAGTTACAACATGCATAATTTCAAACTTACAGCGCAACAGCGCACTGCACTGCTCACAGATATGCGGGCAAAAATGAAACAACAGCCCCACATTCTGGGCGAGAGTTTCAAACTACACTTGGCCAGCAAGGCTGAGATTATTGAGGCGGCTCAAAAGCTGGGCTTAGATGCGGCCAGTTATGGTACGCCAGCGGGTGCGACTGCACCGGCTATGCCAAAACCTAAACCAGCTATTCAAGCCCAGCCAATCGCAAAGGCTGAAGCTGTTTCAGAAATGGGTGACTGGGCTAAGTCTTCTGGTCTGGAAGAACAGGCAGATGGTATTCTGCAACAGCCTTATGCTGACCTTCGGGGCAGTATTATGGAGATGCTGTCAGAAAAGACAGACCTTCAAGCTAAACTGGCCAGCCGTCCAGCGGATAACGTGGTGGCCATGCCTGTTGCATCTGCGCCAGCTATTGAAGTGCCGGACGTCAATGAACATGTCCAGCATGTTGAAGAGACCGGCACAGTGAAGGCTGGCAAAATCTTTCGCGGTCTGAATGTAGACTGGGATATCCCTGTCTATAATGATACCCGCGCACCGGCTGTTGACCCAAATTATGTGCCGGACCCAAAACTGGCTCATGCTTTTCTTTCGGTTGCCAGACGTGCGGTACCTTTGCCTATGCTGTTCTTTGGGCCAGCCGGTACTGGTAAATCCTCTCTGCCCCGTTACTTTGCTGGACAGACAGGGCGGTCATTCTGGAACATCACTGTGTCTGATGACACAACAGTTGATGATTTCTTTGGCGGGTTCCAAGTGAGGGGCGGCACCACATACTGGTCTGATGGCCTACTGCTTAAAGCAGTCAGACAGCCCCGCGCTGTTATCCTCATTGATGAGGTAAGCAGGGCGCGGCCTGATGTACTGGTGGCCCTCAATGGTATCCTACAGGACCGCGAATATATCGTACCTCAGACTGGTGAAAGTATCGCAGTTGCTGAAGGCGTCCAGATTATGCTGGCAGACAACACCAACGGGCGGGGTGATGCATCTGGCCTGTATGCCGGTGCAAAGCAGATGGATAGCAGTTTGCTGTCTCGCTGTGCAATCAAACTGCACTTTGGCTACCCTTCAAAATCTCAGGAAAGTCGGGTATTGCGTCAGCGGTCAAATGCACCAAAGGCGTTCTGTGACAGTCTGGTAGACTTTATGTCTATCTGCCGTAAAGCGCATGACAGGGGTGAGGCCCCAACCCTGACAGTTTCACTGAGGGAAAGTACCAACATTGCCCTGATGGTAATGGATGGCATGGACCCATCAGAGGTTGTGCATTGGGTGATTGGTAATGCGCTGGAAGCGGTAGACCAAGAAACACTGACCCAGTTGTTCAACACCAATGTCAATCCTGATGAATGGCTGGCCCTGTCTAAGGGCGAGACATGGACCCCACCGGCTGATGAGGGTGATGCTGAAAAGCAGACTGACGGTGATGAGGATGAAATGCCTTTCAACTAAAAATCTGGCGGGGGCGGTTTTTACTGCCCCTGCCCAACTCTGATAGTCGGATGTGTATCCGGCCTGATGATTGGGAGACCATGAAATCAGAGACACAGACACAGACAGGAGCAACTCGATATGTCTTATATCATTGCACAAGATTTAACCCACGCAGTAGACACTGCAATCCAGACAAGCCTGAGACACTTGCCCGACTTTGGTAAGGTTGAATGTCAGGTTACATGGCATGGTGGTGCAACGGCAGGGACCCACTGGTCTCTCAGTGATGAAGAGGGCGGCAAATACCTACGCAGTCGTATCAATATGCCTACTCTGCCAGCTACAGCATCTGTTACCAGATATGAGGCTGACACTATGACAGGCTTCGCCATCCATGAGATGGGCCATAATATCTGCACAGATTTAAATGTCTGGAAACAGGCATGCCGTAAAGGCAAAGAATATGCCCAGATACTAAATGCTTTTGAAGACCCGCGCATGGAACTGGACTTGGTGTCACGGGGCCGTTTCGCTGGTGCCAGAAAATATTTAGAATTACTGACAGAATACTGCGTGAGTTATTCTAAACAAAATGGCTGGCACCCTGCCAACCCACGGTCTTTGTCATTCAGCATCAACACACTGGCTTATGTAGAGATGTGCGGCTATGAAGTGCCATCTGCGGATGGCCTGTTGGATGAGGCTGGCCCATTGGCCCCTCACATTCGCATGTGGGCCGACAAGTTGAAGCTGTGCAAAACAACAGCGGATGCATGGGCTTTGACACAAGAATTTGTGGACTACTACCCACAGCAACAGGAAGAGCCAGACGGTCAGCCAGATGTTGGTGAAGGTCAGGAAGGTGATCAGAATGATGACCGGTCAGACACAGACAATCAGCCCATGTCTTCTGATGTTACTGAAACACCGGATGCTGACAGTGCAGAGGCTGATGCAGAGGCTGATGCAGATGCAGATGCTGATGCTGATGCAGAGGGTGATGCACAAGGTGCAACAGACACTGATGAGGCTGATGATGCTGAACAGCAGACGCCTGATGCCCAGTCACCTGTCAAAGGTTTCAGTCCTGATGCCGGTGATGGCAGTGTCATAGATGACATTAACCCTCTGGACCAGATGGATGCAGAACGTGATGTGCGGCCTATGGCTGACAATATTACAGACCGCAATCCAGATGCCGCTGGTTTACAAGTGGTAGACACAGCGCGAAACTCTCAACTGTCTCTGGAAGGTGGTTCCATCAGGTCCGGTAAGACACGGGCCAAGCAGATACGGGCAGACTTACCCCGCTCAGTAGGTGCGGCCAAGCAACGTATCACACGGCTGTTAACCAACCCAGACAGACGGGGCGAGTTGCGGAACCGTGACAAGGGACGTTTGGACAGGGGCCGTTTACACCGCCTGTCTAGCAATTCCAATAATGTCTTTAACAAGACATGGAAGCGGTCAGGTTATCGGACAGCCGTTGGTATCATGGTGGACAATTCATCATCCATGCGCGGCTCAGACAACCATGATGCAGTCAAGCTGGCTTTTGTGTTGGGTGATGCTATGTCAGCGGCTAACATTAAGTTCTCTGTCTCATCATTCCCTATGGTTCAAGTTTCAGCCGCTCGTAACACTGACTTTAAAACTGAATATACACAAGGTCATGATACGAATGGTATAGGCTGGAACCTAGCTGAAATGGGTATGGACCCCATATATCAGACTGGTTGCCGCATTAGACCGGACGCCAATGACAGCACAACACTCAAGCCGTTCAACGTGCCTTGGTCTAAGTCCGACTACAATGTGACTACCCTCTGGGGTAACACAGGTGGTGGTACACCTATGACTGAGGGTCTCATGACTATGGCATCACAGATGCGCGACTTGGATGAAGATAAGAAAGTTATATTCATCCTGACAGACGGTGGTGCCGGTGGTCCAGACCTTGAGCAGATGGTCAAGCTGGCTAACCAGTGGGGCATCAAAGTTGTCGGACTTGAGGTGGCACATTACGGGTCACGTAAAGAGTTTGCCGACTGCTTGAACGCAAACATCTGGGGCCGCACTGTCCATGAAATTCTGATGGACTTGGACAAGCTGGCTGATGAACTTGCCTAAACTTAACACGGGGTCACCGCTTCGGTGGTGGCCCCTGCCACCTGATGAGGCCCGATGGTCTGGGCCGAAACGCATAGCGTAGTGGTAGACCCACAGACACAGACACAGACGAGAGGTAATACAATGTCTAAATTTACAGCAAAAGTAGAAGTTTATGGAACTGTTTGGAGGAGCGTCACTGTTTCTGGAAACAGTCAAGCCGAACTGGAAGCAAATGCCCAGAGTGAATGGGCGCGAGTAGTAGGGGGCCAAGTTGGCAACGCCCAAGCCACACACATGCAAATTCTGGAGAAGGAAAACTCAAATGCCAAAATTTAAGGTAACCGCCACGATGGACGTGGGATATGAACTAATCCTTGAAGCACCCAATGCGGATACAGCTTGGCAGATGGCAAAGCAAAATGACACTGATTGGGTCAAAGCAGATGATGGTCACGAATGGACTATGGAAGATGTACATCCTGTCAATGAAGTGGAGATGACTAATGACTAACGTAAATAAACCGGCTGAACTGTACACCGTATCAGGTGTCACACTTTATGAACATCCGCTGTATGGCAGTGATGTTCCCGTACTGGTTAAGGTTGGCCTTAACTACTATGACACTTCGTTCTATGACCCGGACCAAGGTGATATGGAATATGTCATAGACATGATTAATGAAATCAAAATAGGAGCGGGGAGTCATGAGCCAGTCAAATTCTAATCCGGTTGTGGGATACAACTTTAAACTTCCCTATCGGGCTAAGACGGACGGGCGGTCACGTAAGTTTCCAAAAGGAACTAAGGTGGTTGTCCTCTGGAAAGGCACGACAGACTATGGTGACACTGTGCGTGTGGTTGATGAAGCTGAATTCCTCAAGTGTATTGAGGACCAATACAGGCCCATACCGCGCTCTGTTTTTCTACACCCAGACAGAATAAAAGAGGTCTTGGGATGGGGACAAAACACCTTACAAAACGCAGACTGGTATGAGGAAAATCTCATAAAGATGGGTCTGTTAAAGGATGGGACAGATAGTAACAATGCTGTTTTGTTTTATGGCAAAATCAAAAATGAAACAGACAAGGCACTACTCATCGACTTAGCAGACTTAATTGAACCTGAGTGGTTTGCTAAATCTACCATCGTTCAACGTGGTAAGCTGACAGACCGTGACCAGCATGGTTTTGAAGCCCCGCTCTGGCTTCTGAAAAAGAAGGTGGGCGAGGTCAAGGCCAAGATGTTTGAGGACTGTCGCAGTGCGATAGAGAGGAGGCTAGTCACATGACAGTAGCCCCTTCAGTACCGGAAGCATTGCTTCGCAAAAGGTTTGCAAAGAAGCGCAAGCCGATGGGGTGGGTAGACCACTTCCCAATTGAAGACCCTAGACAGACACAGAACACTCTGTCACCGGCTCAGTTGCGGATAAGTCTACTTGCCCTAGACATGGAACCGGTGGAGTTACGTGCATTGTTTGGCGTAACCAATCAGACCATGAAGAACTGGTCTTCGGGCAGAACACCACTGCCCAAAGGCATCGCTGATTATCTCAGGCTCAAAGTTGCACAGCGTATCCGCGCCCTGTCTATCGGGACGGGTACGCCTGTGTCTCTGGAAGAAGATTTGCCAGACAAGGTTCCAAGTATGAAAGCCTTGGCGGCAATTGATGAGATATTAAAAACACTTCGTGCATATCTCAGTGCATAGACATAGGGCGGTATCCTTCGGGGTGCCGCCCTTTTTTTGTGCCTAGTTTACGGGTGTGCCTTGCATGTCTATATGAAACCCGCAGTCAGCGCATGTGATACCGGAACATTCCATGTCTACGTCTGCGTCTGGATTGGCAGACAGTGTCGAGCCTGTGTCTGGGTCCATCACCACATTCCAGTTGACACTCTCACATTCGGGACAGCCCATCAGGTAACGCCTTTTAGCAGAACCAAAATCTACTCTGACAATTTCACCGGACATCAAGATACCTCATCTATTACACACATAAGGACAGACAGCGCATCGCTTTCGTCATCATTCGCCACATGCACATCAGGAAACTGACTGGTGACCACCAATCGGACTTTGTCTTTCTTCGCAATGCCGGAACCGGCAACATGCTTCTTGACTGTGGTCACGCCGATGCCTCGATATGGAATCGCCATCTCTTCACAGACAGACATCAAGACACCACGCAGTTCCCCATATATCTGAGCCGCGTATGTCGCGCTGTGTCTCTCAACATTCTCAAAGGCCAGTTCAGTCACCGGACCTATTGCTTCAAAAAGTTTTTCGAGTTCGCGTCTGAGAGTTAATGCTCTCATACCACCGCCCATCATTCGGGCCTTACTCGTATCTATAGAAGTGACTGACACTTCATCACCGGACTTCCACGCAACACCACAGTGTGTCCCGATGTCCACGCCTACTATTGTCATTATTATATTCCCCGACTGTGTCTATGTCTAAACAGTAGACATGTCTAGTGTCTATGTCAAACTACACAGTCTGTCACTCTGTACTGCGGAATATACATGATGACGATGATGACAATAAAACCGCACAAAATTACCTGTCATACTTTTTTCTCTTGTTTGTTCTGTATTTGTTCTTATAATAAGACACTAACGCATTAAATCATAAATATATCGTCATCATCGTCATCATCTACCATTTCATCTGGTAAACACTAGACATTACAGGCGGTTATGTGATGACAATAGACACCGGCTTATTGTCATCTTATCGTCATCAACCGTCATCAAAACAGACTGTGTACACCGGATATGATGACAAATGATGACGATGGATGACGGTTGATGACGATAAAAAACGGATTAATTTATTTCAAAGGGGTTGCGTTCTAGTATAACACCATTAAAATGACGATAGAATAATAGTGACAGAAGGGACAAAGACAGATGGACAATGTAGAAAAAGAATTACGCACACAGTATGGCATTGAACAGGCCAAGCATCAGATTGCAGTTTATAAGGGCCGTCAAACTCGCATGGCCACACCCCTTCAGAGATATTTTAATTCCTCTCCAGCCAGAAATACTTTTGCGAGGCAGATGTTTATAGCGGCACATGTAAAGTCACTTTACACCAAGAAAGCTATCGCAGAAGAGTTAGGCATAAGCTGGCAAGCCGCGCACACAATGGTCGAAGAGTGTAAGGCAAGCGGTTGGGTTGAAGTTGATGAGGCAAGAGAAACAGGTAAGGGTGCAACATTTAAAGCCAGCCCTACACTTGTTGAGGCTCACAACTGGTATATTGATTTTCATATTCAGACGGTTAACGAAACCGGCACACGCTACTACATCAATGCCCTTGACGAATACAGACGCGGCAAAAGACAAGCTGGTTTAGATTGTGAAAGCATCACACCATCCCTAGATTATTCACCAGACACAGATAAACAAAAAGGAAAGCACGTAAACACAAATGTCAGATTTTTACGAACAGCAGATAGATGAAGTAACTAGCATTCAAGGTGACGCAGATTGGCCTATGGCACCGCCTATCACATTTGATTGTCCATCATGTGAGGGTACGGGTTTCCAGATGCGAGACCCACACACATGGTCACCGGAACCTTGTAAAACCTGTACCCCAGAAAATCAAAAGCCCCGTTGAGGGGCTTTAGTTTTTTCCGGTTATATATTTTCTTGCTTTTAACGACACGCTGACGCCACAGTCTGTCAGAAAGAACCCGCGCTACGGGTGAGCCTCTGCCATATTTTATCTTGTTCTTCATCGGACAATCTCCTTATGGGTCTGCGACACGCACCACATACAACCTCTTTGCTGTTATGATATACACGCCCTCTTGTTAGTGCGCCACAGAAATCACAGGCAACATGACCGCATGAATGTGTGTGAAAAGGTTTATACTTGGTCATTCTTGGCAAGCCAATCATCGACTGCGTCCCTAATCAGACTGGCCGCGCTGATATGTTTGGCCCCGTCTTTACGTGCCTTGTGTGCAATCTTCTGTAACTTGTCTAGCTGGTCCACTTTCAGCAACGTACTCATCTGTATTGTTGGCGCACCTATTGTGTTTGGTCTTGGCATCACACGCTCCCTAGCCCAGTGTTGATGTTAGCTTCTTTGAGTTTGGTCTGGTCTGTCTTGTGATACTGGTCATCCAGAGACCAGCCAGCATCCAGCCATGTCTTGCCCTTGTCCGTGAAGTGCAAGCTGAACCGCGCTCTGATTGTACCGCGTTGCACCCTGCCAGTTGTGCTGTTGGGCGCGAACTCAGACAGTCTGCGAGACAACCACTGCGGTGATGTCTTTGTCTGCAAGGCATGGTCTCTGCTGAATTGCGTAGACAGGAAGCCTCTGTATGCAGACACAACGTCTGTCATTTTGACAGCACAGTTGCTGTTTGCCCTGACCAGTGCTTCTTCTAGGAACACACGCAACGGGTCTTGCTCTGCCTTAATTTCATCTTGCTTGGCAATCAGGCTAGGCGGCACATCGAAGTGGCCCCGTGTCTTGAGTGCCTTGAGCCTAGACACTAGCCTCTGTAGAATGCCAGACAGTTCTGCATCCAGTCGGTCTTTCAGACTGTGGTCCTCTGCGTTGTAGTCAATCACAGTGTCCATCGGGACAAACAGTGTGCGGTCATAGACAGCATCAGACGTGTCATCAATCTTTGGCAACGAATTACCGGCCAGTCCAACTGTCAGATTCAAACGGCCTTCAAACGGACGCTCAAACTTTACTTTGATAGACAGCGGCTCGTTTGTGATTATCCTCTTAATGATGCTGTCATTCATGACAGTGCCGACTTTGATTTCATCAGACAGCCAGACAGCTTTGCCCATCAGTGCTTGTGCGCCAAAGCCGTTTAGTTCCTGTAAGTCTATGGCTGTTGCCAGCTTCTCACCAAATATCTGGCGCGGCACATCCAAGATGGTAGACTTTCCGGTTCTCCGCTCTCCATACAGAAACAAACATTTAGACATGGCACGGGGCCGTCTATGTCTGTATAGACATGAAGACATCCATTCTTCTAACAACACAATCACCCGGTCACGGTCCGCCGGGTCGATGTGCGCCATGAGATTCTTGACGGTATTGTCCCAGACAGGGCAATCAGCTTGGTCATTCCACTCTGCCGCCAGCACGTTGTCTTCACGCAGATACCAATTCTTCTGGACAGACACAGTCTGAAATGTCTCCAGACAGAAAGCGACATTGTTAGAGCAGATGATTACGTTGCCGTGTTGGCCCCAGTCCACATCATCTACATACACTCTGACCTTCACGCCAGACAGAACTTCAGTTCTCAGGTTTCGGTTCGGCACAATACCAATCAGATTACGGAACCACTGGTCAATCTCGCTCTCTACAAACAGCGCATCTTTCACACGCCAGATGCCAACGGCTGGGTCAAAGGTGTACCACTTGTCCTGAGTGTGTAGTATGTCTGCGCTGTTCTGCCTGAAGTGTAGGACCATTGCATCAATAGCCGCACCCACGATGTCAGACATGCGCGGTTGACGGCCAGCCGCTTGCGCTGTCTGCACATGATTTATGATGCGCTGTGTTGGGTCTGCTGGGTTAGGCGCGAGACTAGATTGGTTCTGCATGTTCGCGCTCCCAGATACGTGAGACAATACTTTGGACTTCTATGAGCGGCAGTGTGCAACCGTAGTCCATAAGTGTTCTGATTTGTGTCTTTGGATTAATGTCATTGCGTGACCAGTAACCAGCCAGCTTCACAACACAATTGTTTCTGCCGCCATACTCGTTTGCGGAACCAGACACAGATAGATTGTTGATGACACGTTCCCAGTCTTGGCTGGTCATACCCATGCGGACATTGCTGGTCAGAAAACCAACCACCTTTTCATAGGGGTCCTGATTTGCAAGGGCCATATCTTCTAATTCATACAGTGAATATTCTTGCCACGGTTCTACGTGTGCTACCCTTGACTGGACAGGCGGGTTATACTTCCAATTAATTGTGTAGGGTAGGCGAAGCAGACTGGCGATGTGGGTAGGCGCGGGGTCTCCAAGTAAGACTTGAGACAACTGCTTCATTACAATCTCAGCTTTCTGAAACTGTACAGCATCACGCACCGGCTCTTTCAAACGCCAGTAAACATGCAAGCCGCCACCAGAATGTACTATATATGTAGGCTTGTAATCGTTGACTATATAATCCAACCGGTCCAAGTCCGCGCCATCAATGTCCACCCATATGTGTGTGAGTTCCACAACATCAGTCTTTCGACAGGTTGTACTCTCTGGGTCCAGCCGCGCTTGCCTCATATATATGCCGCGCTTTTCTTTAGTCTGTTCTTCTATCCATTCAAACAAGCTGTCTGCACTGCGGCCATTGGCGCGATACATAACCCGCTTGTCTCCCAGTGCCTCAAAACTAAGAACACCACACGTTTTATTTTGGTGCAGTGTTTGTAAAAATTCGGCGATAGTGTGCGTGTCCTCTGTCATCTTATTCCTATTATACTGTCAATATATGTCTGTGTCTGCACATACTATCTGGTATGCGGAATCGGATGTCAACATCATCATACTCAAAAACTATCCGGTGTGTTGAAATGTAGACAGAGCCACATGATATTGTGGTTCAGGGGGCTTCCTCCCTTACCCCCGTCCTGTCAGTCTGTCTAAGTGGGCAAGGTGTTTCGGCATCTTGCCCATCTTTTTTAGAAATTTATTTACATTAAAGTGTTGACACAACAGACACCAAGCCCCATTGTAATGTTACCAGACAAAACAGACAAATGAACAGACGGACAAATGACACAGACTTTACAGGTATCCTTGGAACCAAACCTCCAATTGGTTCTACGCCCCACCAATCCCATTCCAGCATTGGCCGATATACTTGGCCGCATTCCACAGTGTGCTTACAAGCCAGCCCAACGTAGCTGGGTTGTAAATATAGGACGGATGGAAGCTGAAGCTGGGATGAGCGTTTACGACATCATTGCCAATGACGTAAAGCCCACGCTTGAAGGCCAAGGATATTCAGTAAAGTTTAACCAACAGGTTAGTCTACATGCCCGTTCTCTCGCTGATGTTTTAAAGACCCAGACAGATGATTTTTATTCTCGCATATGTGTTGGATGGGAAAACAGTCTGTCATCTCTGGGTGTAACTCCATATAAACATCAGCTTGACGCTGTCCATTTTTGGCTGGACAACCAAGGGCGCGGTATTTTTGGGCATGAGATGGGTACAGGCAAAACTATCTCTGCCATTCTTGCCAGCCGCGCCCTTGGACTTTCAAAGATACTTATATTTATTCCCGCTTCACTTAAGACACAGTGGAAGACAGAGTTAAATCGTTTATTGTCTTCACATGAGGTGATTGATTATGACGGAAAGAACTGGCCCCAAGAAGACAAACAGACCGTTGTGCTTGTATCGTATGCAATGGCCGCTAAAGTCTCCGCGCAGATTGACCGACATGGAATTCGACCAGAGGTTATCATTTGTGACGAATGCCATTACATCAAATCCCCGAAGGCACAGCGCACTAAAGCGGTTGTTAAACTGGCTAAGAAAGTCCCTTACTTTTTAGGTCTCAGTGGCACACCTATTATTAATCGTCCGGTAGATTTGTTTCCGGTCCTCAACCTGACCGCCCCAGATAAATTTTTTGATTGGTATAAGTTTACTCGCCGTTACTGCAATGGGCATGAGGGTAAGTTCGGTTATGTGTGTGATGGTCTTACCAACGCACCGGCACTACATGCTGAGTTGCAGAACGTCATGCATCGGGTACGTAAAGACGAATGCTTGGACCTACCTAGCAAGACACGGTCTGTCATTCCGCTGGACTTCTTTCAGCACAAGGGATGGACACAGGACTACTACGACATCCGCGAAGCTATACAGATGGGTGAGGCACACTTCTCCCAGCTACGCCAGTTCATCGGCCAGTCTAAGCTGACACAGTCTGTCGATTGGATTGTAGACTTTTTGGATAGCACAGATGAAAAGCTGGTTGTCTTTTGTCACCACGTCCACCTTGCCAAGACTTTGATTGCTGAAGTGAACAGGCGTGGCAAAGCTAAATCAGAACACAAACCCATAGCTGTCGGGTTCACTGGCGAGACATCCGCTGAAGAACGCAACAAAGCTATTAGCAAGTTCCAAGAGACAAAGGCAAAATATCCAGCCCGTGTCTTGGTCACCACGGTTGGGTCCGGTGGCACCGGCCTCAATCTACAAGTCGCAAACCAGATGCTGATTGTTGAAGCAACATTCAGTGTTGGTGAAATGCTACAGGCCGAAGACCGCATACACAGGTCAGGCCAGAAGACACCTTGCACCATCCACTATGTCATAGCGTCAGGCACATATGACCGTGTCTTGTACCGTTTGCTGTCTAGCAAGATGGACATGATGAACAAGGTGGTAGATGGCGACTTCAGTAAAGACCTCAACGTCTTTGATGAAATGATGAAGGAAATATGAAATGGAAAAAGTAGAAGTTGAACAAAGCTGTTCTGTCCACAAGATGGAGATTGATGAGATTGGTTTCATCTATCGTAACACGGAAATTAAACACGGACCTGACGGTGAAATGTTTGTCACTCTCAGTGGCGAGAGCATGGTCAGTGGTAAACCAATGTCGCTTTCTTTCGATGCGCGGACCGTACCAGCTAGTCGGTTTGAGAAACTGCGCTCTGGCGATTTTATTGAATTCAATTGTTACACAGAAGGCAATGCCTAATACAGGGGGGTACTCCGAAATAAGTGCCAGCAAAGGTCTTGGTCCAACTCAAATGCTTTGTCTGTGCGGCGGTGATTTTGATTTCGTTTTGCACCAGTACCCGCATCAGTAGCGTCCCCCCGCCAAGTGATTGGTTGAGTACGCTAAAGACAAGGAAAACCTTTTTTAAATAGGAGAATATATACATGTTTAAACTAGACACAAAGGCCATGCTGTTGGCCAACATGACCCGCAAATCAGAGAGCAAAACTTGGGGTGGCCACAACCGGTCCATGACAGTTGGTGCATCTGAGGTGGGCCAGTGTCAGCGTAAACTCGTTTATGACAAGCATAACATTCAGCCAGACACCGGCTTTGTACAAGACTACGGAGCGGCAGAGCGGGGCAACGTACTTGAAGAGTGGGTTGTTGAAGGTCTGCAACACAGTCTGCCAGATGACATTGAGTTACTCTGGGCTACTGATGAAGGTCAGAAGACACTGGTAGACAAGACAGCTTATCAGTCTGCAACACCGGATGGATTGTTTGTATCTAAGGATTTGTTCCCGCTCAACGTAGATGGTACGGATGTACTGACCAACTGTGTTTACAATGAAATCAAATCTATTGACCCGCGCCCGTATGATTTCTTGAAAGAACCTAAACACGTACACGTACTGCAATGTCAGCAAGGCATGGATTTAGTTCGCCGTCTGACAGAGTACGAGCCGACACACGCTGTCATCACATATGTAAATGCCAGCTTCCTGTCGCAGATAAAGACCTTCATTATACCTTTTAATCAGAAGGTAGCGGACGGTCTACGGGCTAGAAGCCTTGAAGTATTCAACTGGTTTGAGCCAGCCAAACTACCTATGGCAGAGGGCAAGCTGATGGGCGGTGATGAATGTCAGTATTGCCCTTGGCGCAGACAATGTAACGGTGACCTTGTTGCCGCACTGCCCACCGAAGAAAAATCAAATTATGAACAGGCTGTTGAACAACGCCTGTATGAACTGGCTACCAAACGTGCCGCGCTTGTGTCCGATAAGAAGAACAACGAGCAGAAGGTTCGTGATGTAGAACAGGAAATAAAAGAGGTTCTCTCAGAAGCAGACACCAAGAAGGTGAAAGCTGACTGGGGTTCGGTTTCTGTGTACGCACAGAAATCACCACCGCGTTACGACAAAGAGAAGTTTGAAAAAGCGGGGCTACAACCTAGCGACTTTCAAACGGATGGTGAGTATTCACCCCGGCTCTCTGTCACTTTACGCACTTAATCCAGACACAGACATAGTAACAAAAGGAATAGAGATATGTCACAATTAGCCGTAACCCCTAAGTTCGATGTAGCAAACATTGACGCTCTTGCCAACTCTCTTGAGACTGCAACCGCTGATTTAACCAGCGGTGGTATGCAGTATATCAAGTTCAAGAAAGGCGAGTGGGTCATTGGGCGCGAAGAAGATACGTTTCCAGATAACAGCTTTGAGGCTGTGCCTGACCTACCAAATATCCAGTTCGGCTGGGTGTGCTGGAAGGACGGCCAACTCGTAGATGAAATCTGGTATGGCCTTGGTGAAGACATGGCATCACAGGATATGTTGCCAGACCACGGACCATTTACTCAGCAGAATGATGGCTGGTCCAAGAACGTCCGCTTTCAAATGAACATCCTTCCAAGCATGGGTGTGGAAGGAAACATCTATGCCCAGTTCACCGGCTCATCTAATGGAGCGCAACGTGCAACTGGTGAGATGATTAAGCAGTGGATTAAAGAGGTTCGCACTGGCGCACATCATAACGAAGTGCCGGTAGTGAAGTTCTTTGCTGACCATTACAAGCATCGTCAGTATGGCAAGGTTCAAATCCCTGCGATGGAAATTTCTAGATGGGTAACACCAGATGACCAGCCGCCTGTTCAGACAGAGACAGCGTCTACTGAAGGTTCATCTGCATCCAAAGACATCCCTCTGGAATAGACATGACAGACTTACAGGACGTGTTAGGGGGCGGTGAGACAGCCGCCACCCCAAAATATCATGACTTCATGCATGGTGTTGAACTCAACTTCATCACTACTGATGCTGACGTAGACATCATGCTTGAAGAGTTTGACCAGAAGTTAAAGTTCCATACACATCTGGACCCGATACTTTTGTCTGTAGATGTTGAGACAGCGGCTGTCATGTCTTTGCTAGACAAGTACCGGTCTGAACAGGGAATCTACAACACAATCCGCGAGGAGTTTGAGAAGTTTCCTGTCATTGCCAAGCTGACTGACCAGCAAAAGGCAGACCGACAGTCCGTCAAAGATAAGATGGACGATGCACGTAGCATACTGAATGACATAGCCAGACATGTGAAACGGGCAGGGCTGAATGTAGGTACAGGACAAGTCCGACTGCTCCAGATATATGATGGCATGGGTGCGGTGCATGTAATAGACCGCTGGGCTGTGTCGCTGGGTAAGTTTGATGAGATAGGTAAACGTCTCCTCAACTTGGACAAGGTTGTGTGGCTGGCCCACAACGCACAGTTTGATGTGAAGATGCTTTCCCAGCATGGCATCCTACCATCCAGACATCCACATTGCACATTGCTACAGGCACAGGCTCTTGTGTCTTTGACAACAGAGCGGAAGACGCTGGCCGAAAGATGTCGCGTTGTGCTGGACAAAGAACCCAGCAAAGAACAACAGGCATCAGATTGGTCTAAGCCAGACTTAGACACAGAGCAAGTCCGGTATGCGGCGGGTGACGTGGTAGCCACTTGGCTGTTGCATGAGGCCCAGCTTGCTCTGGTCAAGGACAGCAAGCGCACTCCATATGAAGAATGTGAATGGGTCTATAATCTTATGCGCTCCAGTATCCGAGCGGTGAATGAGGTTATGACCAACGGCATCGGGTTCGACAGCACGGCTCATGACAAGCTGTGTATAGACATGGCAGACAGAGACACAGAAGGTAGACAGAAGTCTCTTGAGTTGTTCAGTTCCTGTGGCGCGGACGGCGCACCCATCGTTGAGAACCCAGCCAGCACAACACAAGTTGCGAATTGGTTGCGGTATCACCTGATGTTACGTGAGCCATATACTACAGACAACTGGCCTAAGACAGACACAGGCCAGTTAAAGGTTGGCAAGGTTGAGGTCCTAGAGAACATCACTCAACTTGTTGAAGAGTTCAGACCACCGTTGATGGCACTCGCTGAATGGGCTGATGCAAAGAAAAACAACAGCACATTGGGTGAGAAGTTTACACGATTCGTTAACCCTGTATCTCAGCGTATACACGCAAACTTCCGCATCGGTGGCACGGAAACAGGACGCTTCAGCGTAACCGAACCAGCGTTGCANACAATCAATGCAACACCNGANTTCAGACATCTNTTNAAANCCAAAGNNNANCATAGTCTNGTNGTGTGTGACTATGGTCAAATCGAAGTTCGCGTCCCAGCGGCTCTGTCAAAAGACAAGGTTTTGCTGGAAGCGATAGAAGACGGTTTGGATATTCACACTCTAACTGCCCGTCACTGTTTTAAAGGTGACTATCCAAACGAGNCCNGTGACGATTACTTCAAAGCTGGTGAGGGAAAGTGGATGCGTCAGGCCGCAAAGGCTTGCATCTTTGGTCTTCTATTNGGTCAGGGNCCANGGGGTNTAGCACAAGTGCTNACNACCAACGGNCATCCNACTACGGTTCATGAGGCCGGTAGAATTCAGCACGAAGTGTTGGACCTCTANACAGGTCTTAGGGACTGGATACGAAAGACACGGGAAAGGGCTGATAGGAGCGGGTTCTTATGGACACCGCANGGACGGGTATACGCTCCGTTCAAATCTACTCAGCTTTTTACCAAGTCAATCAACACGCCGTGCCAAGGCGGTGCGGCAGAGATAATGCTGTTGGNTCTTAGNAAGTTCCCCAAAATCTGGGGGGATATTCCAGCCTATCTGGTTCACGTTGTTCACGATGAACTGATTGCGGAAGTTCCTGATGAACACGCTGAAGAAACANTGGCACTGATGCTTGAGACAATGCGATGGGCCGCAACGTCTTTGTTTGAAAATATACCTCAACGCGGTCTNGTCGAAGGTGACATTGGCAAGACTTGGGGCGAGGCAAAGTAAGGTATTTATNTATGTCCGCGATGTATAAACAAAACACTTCCGTATTCCGNAACGAATTTGCAGAAAGTATTTTCCANCACAAGTACAGCCATGANGGCGCAGAGACATGGGAAGAACTGGCGAACACGCTGGTCGATGATGTCTGCGGCAGTGTGCTACCACAGTCNGAAGTGGACCAATTGAAATGGATGATTNCNACTATGCGTTTNATCCCCGGTGGTCGCTATCTGTATTATGCTGGCCGTCCCGCAAAGTTTTTTAACAACTGTTATTTGNTNNGNGCAGAAGANGANACCCGNGAAGANTGGGCCGCTNTGTCTCAGAGAGCCATGTCATGTCTGATGTCTGGNGGTGGCATTGGTGTGGACTATTCTATACTGCGTGGCAANGGCGCACCNCTCAAGCGNACNGGCGGTNNAGCATCAGGCCCGATTGATTTGATGACAGCNATCAATGAGATTGGTNGGCGTGTCATGCAAGGCGGTAGCAGACGTTCAGCTATTTANGCATCTCTGAACTGGCAACACTCAGANNTTGAAGCGTTCTTACGTGCTAAAGATTGGAAGTCTATGCCNGTNGCTGGCACAGANAAGACNGTNGCTGATTTGAAAGAAGCTGACTTTAATTATGCGGCCCCNTTAGACATGACCAATATNTCTGTCAACTGGGACACCAAGTTCTTAGAAGATTATTGGCGAACTGGNAAGTTACCTGAGTTGTTCTATGACAACACACGTCAGGCTNTGTCATCNGCGGANCCGGGGTTNAGNTTTAATTTCTTTGANAANGAAANNGAGACANTGCGTAANGCATGTACNGAAGTNACNTCNGACAAAGANAGCGATAGTGATGTCTGTAATCTTGGNTCNTTNAACATGTCTAGAATAGAAGACATTGCTGAGTTCCGTCAGTGTGTAGAANTNNCTACCAAGTTCCTGATTTGTGGCACACTCAAAGCACAGCTTCCATATGACAAAGTTTATAAAGTACGCGAAAAGAACCGCCGTCTTGGTCTGGGTCTCATGGGTATGCATGAGTGGTTGTTACAGCGGGGACAGCGGTATGAAGTCACAGAAGAGATGCACCGCTGGTTGCATGTCTACAAGTCTGTGTCTGACCATGTGGCAAAGAAATCAGCAGATGAGTTGGGCATAAGCAGACCGGTCAAGGTTCGCGCTATCGCACCGACTGGCTCGATTGGCATCTTGGCCGCTACAACTACAGGCATCGAACCGTTGTTTGCTGTTGCATATAAGAGGCGGTATTTGAAGGGCGGTAGCAAGTGGCACTATCAGTATGTGGTGGATGCGGCGGCGCAAGCTGTGATTGACCGCTACGACATCAAGCCAGAGAAGATTGAGAGTGCCTTGGATTTGTCTGCGGACTATGAACGCCGCATGGCATTCCAAGCAGACGTGCAAGATTATGTAGACATGTCTATCTCAAGCACAATCAATCTACCTTCATGGGGTTCCAAGCTGAACAACGAAGACACAGTCCGTCCGTTTGCAGAGACCCTTGCGAAATACATGCACCGTCTACGTGGCTTCACTTGCTACCCAGATGGTTCGCGTGGTGGACAGCCTTTGGTCTCTGTCGAGTACAAAGAGGCAAAGAGCAAACTGGGTGAAGAGTTTGAAGAAGCTGTCGAGACCCACGACATCTGCGATATCACAGGACATGGTGGTAGCTGTGGTGTTTAATTGTGCCAAGTGTGAGAAGCCCATGATTTGGGGCAGTGACCACGACACAGAAGATGCTGACGGTGTGGGGTACATCGTCAGCAACTACCACTGCAATGATTGCAATAGCTGGATAGAACACGGTCAACCCGTAGAAGAGCCAAATAATGGATAAGGAACCTGAAAGATATTATGATTGGATGCTTTGGAAGATGAGACAAGAAGATAAAAAAGACATGGTCGATAACCCCCCACACTACACGCGGGGGAACATCGAATGTATTGATTACATCAAAGATAGTATGGGTCCGGTTGGCTTCTCATATTTCTGTGAGGGAAACGCTAAAAAATATCTTCATAGGTTTCGCGATAAGAACCAGATTGAGGACCTACGTAAAGCGTCCGTCTATCTTCAATGGCTCATCGAAGCATTACATGATATTGAAGAACTACCGTCAGACCAATTAAGACTGCTTTAGATTTTCATCATAATCCAGCATAAAAGCCTCAAGGGTTCTCAGTGTAGTGACCCTTGGGTTCCATTCAGGTTTAAACATTTTGGCTAGAGTGCCGGGTCCAAGACCACAGCTAAGAGCCAGCCCATGCGGTGAAAAACCTTTTGCTGTTACCCATCTTCTGATGTTTTGTAGATAAACATCTACGTCAGTGATATACATTTCATCTGTCATTTTTTAAAACCCTTGTTGACAACCTAATATATTAACACCATTATAATGTTGTCAATACAAATAAACAAATGCACAGACTGGAAAAAAAATGACAGCTTACAAAAGGGGTAACACTTGGTATGCCCAGTTCTTTATAGATGGTAAGAAGTATAGGAAAGCTACAAAGGCTACATCTAAACGTGAGGCCAGCCGTATCTCTGAACAGTTACGTCTAGAAGAAATTACAAAAAACCAAATCAATCATTCTGATATATCTTATGTAGAGGCCATGACAGGTTTTCTAAAAGAATACTGTGGCATCACGGACTGTTCTTTTACTCAAAGGGCAGTTAAGCGCGGCACAGCAGAACGCTACCTAGTTAGCAGTAAACAATTAGATTTGTTTTTCTCTGGGACAATGCTGTCTAATATCAACACCCGCAAGATTAAAGAGTATGTATTAGCCCGTAGAGAAAGCGGTGTTACAGATGCCACCATCTTACGTGACATTCGTCTTCTAAGTAAGATGTTTGTCTGGTGGATGAGTGAAGATACTGACAGGGTAAGGTTTAATCCTGTGGCCAGTTTTGACACACGGCAGTTACAAGATAGTCAAGAACGTATTNGATACCTGACTTCTGACGAACTAGACCGTNTGCTNCATACGGCAACACAGTCTGACAATCAGGACTTGTGTCTACAAATAAAGTTCGCGGTACANACAGGCTTGCGCTGGAACGAACAGTTTAGTTTGAAGTGGGAACACTACAGGGTTACGCCTGATGGTAAAGAGATTATAATACCCAGTGATATTTCTAAGAATGGTAAACATCGTATTGTTCCTCTGACAGATGAGGCGGTAAAAATTTTAGACACATTGTCTACACAGCCTCGCTGTCTTCGCGGCTTCATCTTTTTTAACAAGAGCACAGGTGACAGGGTGTTAGACAATCGTACTGCATGGCAGACTTGTCTACGTAATAGCAACATCACAGACTTTGTTTGGCATGATTTGCGCCATACCTTTGCCACTAATGCTCTCGCACAAGGACTTCGCATAGAGTATGTGTCCGAAATATTAGGACACTCTGATATATCTATCACACAGAAATATGCACACGTATTACCATCTGCTCTGCACAATGCAGTCAGAGGTATGAACGCCCATAGGGCATAGACAGAAAGGGAATGAAATGACTTATAATGAACTAATTGATTGGACGTTTAATCAGTGCGTTTATTTACTAAATGTGATGGCACAGCACATCGGGATGACATACAATGAAATCAACATATGGATTTTTGTTATCATTGAACCGTTGGTGTTTGTCTGCATGTGCTATTATATTCTAAGGCTTAGACACAAGCTAAAACAGCATCAATCTAAAGAAGCGGCGATGCCATATTGGGTGCCGCACTTGCCACTTTCTTCCGTTGAAGCGACTGCTCGGCGGCTTCAGCAATCATAGCAGACAAGTCTGAGAAAGAAGGTTGAGATGGGCGAGAAAGAGGTCCTGTTACTGATGCAGTTGTTGTCGGAGTGGATACCGGCATTGCTTGCGAGGGTATACTAATTTCAATTGGGATTGAATTAGGACCACCTTCAGGTAAAACAACGCCGCCAAGCATACGAGCGGCACCATAGAGGCGGTCAGTGAAGCCGCCTCTATAATCTTGCATAGGGTTCAACCGGCTAAACACATCACCCATAGTAGCTTGCCGCGCCATCGGATTACCAAACTCATCCTGTTGATTAAAGTTATAATCATCCAAGATAGTGAACGAACCGTCTTCATTTACCCTCACATCAAACTGACCTAGCACTGTCTTCAACGCACCAACGTCTGAGAACTTACTGCCTTTGCCTGTGACTACGTTTCCTTCTTTGAAGTATCTGTTAAGGGCAGGGTAGTCCACACCGTATGTGCCGGGTTTTTTCCCAGCGTAGTTTGCTCGGACAAAGTCTGTCAGCACACGCATCATACCTTCGTTGAAATCAGCTTCAGTATATTTTTCTGAGCGCATGGAATCCGGTAATGCGGCGCGGCCTAATGAACGTAAGAATGTGGATGCTTGTTGAAAGTTTGCCATTATCTATTATCCCCGGACCCGGTGAGTTGGTTGCGCTCCGCTCTTGATGCCAGCTTGTCTAGGTTCATGGTGGCAATCAGATTCATGTCTATGTCTATGTCTGATGCAATGTTTGCGATATACCACAGTACGTCACCAAGCTCTTTTGCAAGCTCAACTTTCTTTTCTTCTGTGAATACACCGCCCTCATCGCGGATAACCTTCTTTACTTTTTCTGCCACTTCGCCAGCTTCGCCTACCAAACCCAGTGTTGGGTATAGTATCTTTGCGCTGTCTGGATATATAGCCGTCTCAATGGCGGACTGTTGGTAGTCTTGCATGTCCATTATTTTTTTCCCTTCTTCGGACTGTTGTCTGCACTTGAACCAAAGTAGTAGGCCACAACTGTTGACGCTGTCCCGCCAAGCCAGCCTACTGCAATATTAATGAATCCTATGTCTGCGTCAATACCACCGGGCCAGAACGTGACTGCACCGATGTAACCAAAGAAAGATATGAGGGTCATGATAGCCAGCACAGACGGAACGTGGTCATTCATCTCTGCTTGTCTACGTCTAGCACTGTCTCTGTCTTGCATGTTTATTCTTGCTAGGTCTATGTCTAGCTTTTTCATTTCTGTCTGAAACTCAAGCTCTGCATTCTTCAACATGGCTAACTGTTCCGGGGATGCGCCAGTCACCGCAGAGATAATCTCCTGCTCAGTCGCATCAGACTTGCCCAACAATGACGTAGCCAAAGTCCGTGCGGCTACGCCACCCATCGGCCCACCCAAAGCGGTGCCAATAGTAGGTGCCACAACACCCAGAACTTCTTTAGCGGTTTTCCAAATATCCATGTTAACCTCTAGCTTTTCTTGCTTCCCAAACAAACCATGCAAAGAAACACAGGATGCTGGTAAAAACTGTGACCAGTACACCAGCCAAGATAATCTCTTTTATTTCTTCCGCTTTCTTTTGTTGGCGATGTTTTTCTTCTAATCTTTCTTTTCTTATCTGCGCTCTAAGCCTGACTAATTCATTCCATCCGTTGACACCGCGTGTGGCATATACTATCTGCCGAAGGGCATCTTCCATGTCTTCAGCTTTTTTCTTAGCCATAAAAGTATGGAGAGCTTCTTCTTCAACAGAGCCACGGCGTTTAGATTTTGCTGTATTATGTTCGTCCTTAATTTGGTCAATAGCTCCCCAGAGCTTACCGATATCTCCAGCAAGCGACTGCAAATCTTTTCCCACACTGACACCAGTTTTAATCGCGGTGAATGCGGCAGTAGCGATTGTAATAGGGTCCATATTTTATTCCCAAGGTTGAACATTAGCCCTTTCTCTTCTTTCTTCCCTTCTTAAAAGAAACCTTCGCGGCAGGGGTGTTTCGCACAAACTGTTTTCTTTTACCTGAAGCCTTCTTCTTTTTTGCTGTTGCCGCTCTCTGTGCCTTTGTAAGGCTCCTAGCTTTCGCGAGTGGTAGACAACGGTCTGGGTTCTTCTTGTTCTTTGACGTGCCACACGCACCCTTGATTGAGCCATCAGTTCCGATACGCACCCATTTCTGCTTCACCCATTTCTTTAATTCACCCATTACTTTTTCCTCTTGCGCTTTTTGCCTTTCGCGCTTTTGGCATAGTTAGGGTCCTTACAATATTTAGAAGCGGCCATGTTTGCATACGCTGATGGATACCGGTCAAAGGTACGCTTTGCCCAAGCGATACCCGCCGCGCATATTTTATTTGGACGCTTCATTTTCTTTTTACTTGCCATTCTTGTGAACCTTTTGAATGGTAAATGACGCAGACAGAGAAGCCCCCGGATGTTTTTTAAAACCACCCGGCGGGTTCTTCATCAACTTGTAGGACTTGCCAGACTTCATCCAATGAAATCCAGCGGGTGCCTTGACATTCTTAGTAGCCATAACCGCCCTTTTTCTTTTTCTTTTTCTTCATAGCCATAACAAACCTCATTGTTGAATTGCGAACAGCCAGCTACGCACATCAAATGCGGGGCATTGCTTCTGCACATCTGGTAAATCCCTATGCCCAAGGACCTCTGCATCTGGATAACTAGCCTGTAGTTGGTCCACCAACTCTTCCAGACTTTCCCATTGCTGTGGCGTGAAGTTATCTTCAGCCTCATCATCTTGTCCTCTGCCGCCAACTAGACATACGCCTATAGACACAGAGTTATACCCAGCGGCATGTGCGCCAGACACGCCGATGTCTCGACCACTTTCGACTGTGCCATCCCGGCGAATGACTTTGTGGTATCCAATGTCCGACCAGCCGCGTTCTTCGACATGCCATTTGCGTATGTCGTCTGCGCCAATGTCCATAGTCTCATATGTATCAGCGCAGTGGATGACTATGTATTCTGTCTTAGACCGTGGTTTCATTTGTCAGATATTTCCTTCTTTTATCTGTTCACATAATTTTGCTTTGACGCGAGACATAGGTATGTTTTTGTGAATGATAAACTCCATTTCTTTTAACCTTGTCCTACATTCCGCTTCTTTCAGATACGGACCTTCCATATCTTGTGCCACCAAACATTGATGTCCCCCAAAAGCTACCCAGCAAAAGAAAACAGAAGCAGTGAACATCACTTTCTCCTTGAGCCTTTAGGCGGTGACTTCTTACTACCGCCCGGACCAGCCCACAATTTTTTACAGGCCCAGTAACGAGCCGTTAATTTTGACGTTGCTGTTTTACAATTATGTCTAGCTTTAAAGTTGGCTCTAGCACCGGCACTGTAATTATGTCCGTAGCCTTTTGCGCCGAACTCAATCACACGCATTTTGTCGCCTTCTTTTGCGAGGACCCGCATCTTCTTTTTGCTGGATGCTGGCGCACGTTTTGGTTTGTTTACACCGGGGAAGCGTTCACCCCTGTACACCACGCCGGACTTTGTTCTGGTGAGTTTGGGTTTCTTTGCCATAAGTCACCTATGCATATGCTGTTATTGTTAAGATTGGTTCTGCAAGAGAATTATCACCAGAAGCACCCGTGCCATCCCACCAAACATTATTATGAAGTTGCATTTGATAGTCTGAATTATATTCTCGCGCTTCCATGCGTATTGTTTTAGGGCCAACCCATCCAGCAAATGTGCCTGTTGCCGCATCAGCAGTGCCATCACAATCGAATACCCATGCAAACACTTCATAACAGTTGCCTTGGTTTGATGAGCTATAACTATAGTTTCGAGTTGTTCTAAACTTTGTTACTTCAACATCATCAACAAACAATTTGTAATGTGATATACCACTATATCCCGTGGCTTTTAATTTTACTTCAAGTTGATACTTAATTCTTTTTGTGCCAACAGGAGCAAAGTACGTAATTTCAGAACCAGTCACTGCCTGATAGCTAGTTGTAAGATTAAGTGATGCGGTAACATTAGGTAGTGTATAACGGCCACTTTGACCAATAACTATTCTTCCATCACAAACACCAGAAACTTCTTCAATAATAGAGCCTCTTGGTCTGCTTAAACCACTTTCACTTCCAGTAGCAAATGTATTTGTCATAAAGTAAACGGCACCACCACTATTGCTTTGTTGGTCTTGTCCATATGCACCAGATACAATTGTTGAAGTAGAAGCATCCATAGCCGCATCATAGCCAAAATAATCACTACTACGACTAGTTCCGTCTGTGGGATAATGGTACAATTTTTTTCTTAAATTCCAAGATGAGCCTTGTTTGTCATATATAAGAACTGCTCCACCATTACCATCATTAGCATCATCAGCATAAGCACCCACAACTAAACAATTACCTTCTCTGTTTAATTGACAAGACCCACCAAATGAAGAGCTATTACTTGTATCACTATTTAGAATTTGATGCTCTTGTGTCCATGTCGTGCCAGACCTACTAAATATGTACACCGCGCCAACGCTATATGTGCTTGATATATCAGCCGCTTGTGCGCCACACGCAACATAATTTGCGCCAGCATCAAGACTAACTGAAACTCCTAGATGGCCGCCATTAGTTATTGGACTTACATTAGTTGAAGTAAGTTTTGCTTGTTGTGACCATGTTGTTCCAGACCTTGTGAAAATATACACAGCACCAAGTCCAGACATTGTATTACTACTTTGTCTCGATTCATTATAAGCACCGACAGCGATGTATGTTGCGGCATCATTTATATCAACACTAACACCAAATCTGTCCCATGCTTCCAAGTCACTTGAAACAAGTTTTTGTTGTTCTGTCCATGTTGTGCCAGACCTAGTAAACACATAAACAGCACCAGCATCAAACCCAATAAATGGGTCACCCTTCTCTTCGTCAGCACCGGCAACAAGGTATGTAGCATCTGCATTAAAACGAACAGCAGACCCAAAATGGTCATCGTATTGAGCATCTGATGGGTCTAGTTTTTGTTGCTGTGCAAACTGTCCAGTTATAGCTGACCTATAAAACACATAAACAGCACCAGATGCGCTACCACTTTGGTCTTCATATATTGCGCCAACAGCCAAATAAAGACCATCATCGCTAAGAGCTACAGAACTACCAAAGTAATCATTAGCCGCCGCATCGCTTGCAACTACCCTTTGATGAAATGAAAATTTACCAGTGCTTTGCTTTTGATAAATATTTACACTGCCCTGATTATTATTGGGGCTATCATCATACCAAGCTGTCGCCGCCGCTGTTAATCCATCTTGGCTCATATGAACTTTTTTACCAAGATTAGAGCCATCACTAGTTATACTGCTATTTGGCAGAAATTCTTGTTGGGTGATGTCTGTATTAATTGATTCCGTAACGTGCCAAGTATTGTCAGCAAAAACATAAAAAGAATTATTGGCTTGCACAAAAGCAGTAGAACCCGCTGTTGCGTTAGAAGGTAAATTAGAAACAGCACTGTATATTGTAGCACCAGAAGTAATACCTGTTAGATTAGCACCACTGATGGCTGGTAGAGAGCCAGTAAGATTAGCGGCTGATAGACTAGTTAAAGCAGAACCGTTAATAGCTGGCAACGTGCCAGTAAGATTAGCGGCTGATAGATTAGTTAAGGCAGAACCGTTAATCGCTGGTAGAGAGCCAGTAAGATTAGCGGCTGATAGATTAGTTAAGGCAGAGCCATCCCGTGCGGGTAGGGTCGCTGGTAATCTAGCCGCCGGTAAAGTTCCAGAAGTTAGAGCCGATGCGTCATTTGAAGCTGGGACATTATCGAGGGAAGCTAGAGGTACATCAAACCCCCCACTAATTATGTCTGCTAAATTTCTTGCCCTAGACATCTAACTATATTCCTTTCTAGTCATAGACATAAACAACTATAACACAGTCTGTCTGTGTCTAAAAGACAGCAAAATTTTTTAGACTTTGCTTAACGCCCGGTCTAGCTTATCTTCCACCCGATGGAGAGCCTCATTGATTTGACGCATGTCTTCTCGTAATTCTATCTTTGTCGCATACTCTTCTCTGGTTCTGTTCAGAAGAATATCTATGCGTTTCACCTCACTCATTAATTGACGGAACGTCCATAACGCTGGCGCGATTACCAGCGTAAGTAAAATGTTCCAGAACATCATGCTTGAAATTTCCATTACCCAGCAATCTCCATGACTGTAAAGGAAGATGTGCTACCTTGATTAGCACCGCCGCCATTAAACCACACATTCCCCGTACCAGCCCCATAACGACACATTTGTATTTTATAAGTTATCGTAGATGTTGTAGAAGGTGTATCAAGGTGAGATACAGTAAATGTCGGATAAGCACTTGTGCTACCGTGGTAGGAATAATAATGTTGATTGCTACTATTTAGATTGTTTGGGTCAAGTATCTCAGTAGCATCTCTCATAATTCTTATTGCACCACCATTTGCCGATTGCGTATACCCAGTTACAAAAGTGCTTATCAAAAATTTACTAGTCGTTGCAGACGGAGTAATGCTTAATGATAAACAATCCACAAAAACTTCAGATTGTAATTCTATTTTGGTACTAGATGACGCTTGCTTTACTTGCAATATAGTACCACTAGGCAAGCCAGCCGCTGTGATACCAGTAAGAGCCTGATTGTTTATGCGTGTAAGTGCCATATCAGTCTCCTACTGTGCCTTATAAATTATAAAACGAGTTCCGTTTGTTTCTAATCTTGGTGCATATCCAGTTGCATTTCCATTTGCGGCAACCACACCTATTGCGCCATGTCCATACGCTCTGATGGAATTATCCTTTGAGATAGTGTGAAATCCTGTTGAAGTGTAATTATCAATTTCTGTATTTGGCGGTACTTCTATAACATCATAATCTGCATACTCAGCATTATGTCCAGTAGAACCTGTGACATATATTTTTTGTAAAACCTGAATTTTATAAGGCAAAGAAACATTGTGAGTAACTGTTAGCCATGTGTTATCTGCAAGACTTATCCAACCACTATCATAAACTTGTTTAAGATATTGAGGCGTCCCTGAAGAGTTCTGGATGGTGTCTACTTTTAATATACTAGTCATCCTATTCTCCTATCCTACCAAAAATCCACTAAAACGACAGCCTTTTCGTAATTGAGTAGTTGTGTCGTTATTAACTTCATATAAAACCTTTACAGTATCAGAAGCACTAAGCTGGGCAAGACCAGCGTTAGCATGTGTATAATAGTCAGTGTTAGAGTTATTGCCAAAGTCATTTATATTTCTGTAATTAAAGTCTTTATCTGAGTACCTTTGTGAGCTACCACCTTCGTATATGTATAAATAGGTGCTTACATAGTTGGCCGCTGAAGTGCTTTGCAGTATGACGGTCCAGTTAAACTGATATATCCCACTTACTGGTGCGGTAAATGTTGCAACACCAGATGAAAGCGCAACACAGTTTCCAATAT
>NZEI01000103.1 GCA_002690405.1 Gammaproteobacteria bacterium | reverse complement strand
CCCGTGGGCAGCGGTCAGGGTAGCGCGCTATATGCAGGAGCATCTCTGGGTTGAAGCCGTGGATCTGGATGGCTTCGTCGCGGCGCAACGCGACCAAGAAAATGCGCTAGGGGACGAGATCGGTGAAGCCTTTGATCTTGGCATAGGCATTTAAAGCGTAATGCAATTCCAAGGGACTTATTTCGACGGCATAACCAGCGCGGGACAAACTGCGCAACTGACCGCGGATGCTCATTCTGTTTGCGTCTCTTGGTCTGGCGGTGAACAGGTCATAGGCACAGAAGATATCCGGGTTGAAGCTGCCCTAGGGTCGGTGCCGCGTAGAGTGTCTTGGGGCGCAGATGACTACTTTATCAGTGAGGATCATGCGGCCTTAGACGCCCTTGCGCAGTTTAGGGGTGACCCCGGTCTGTCTTTCTGGGTCTCGCGTTTAGAGGCGAATTTCGGCGGTGTCGCGGTGGCGGTAATGTTCACTCTGGCGACATTGGTGTTGTTTGGGCTCTACGGCATTCCGCGTATTACGGCGTCTATCGCCCACCAGTTGCCCTTGACCGTGAGTGCGCAAATGGCCCAGTCAACCATGACAAATTTAACCCCGTTATTGCAGGAATCTGAACTGACCGAGTCGCGTCAGCAGCAGTTGCGCTCATATTTTTCTGAGCATGAGCGCACTGATGCACCTGCTGTTGATGTGCACTTTCGGCGAGCACGTTCGTTTGTTGGGCCGAATGCACTCACCCTCAGTGGCACCACGGTAGTATTTACCGATGCCATTGTAGAGTTGCTGCAGAACGATCAGCAGCTCTTGGCAGTATTTCTGCACGAACTAGGGCATGCGCGTATGCGCCACGTGGAACAAACTTTGCTGCAGAGTGCTGGCTGGGCAGTACTGCTAACCTTTATTACCGGCGACATCGGTGGCGTCGGTGAATTGGCGCTGACACTGCCGTTTGCCATCGGCCAGTCAGCGTATACACGAGAATTCGAGCGCCAAGCCGACGCCTTTGCGGTTGCCGAACTGCAACGCCTTGGCATAGACCCCGAAGTATTTGCCCAGGCACTAGAGGAGTTAGAGCGCAGCCATGAAGGAGAGTTTGATGCTGAGTTCGGCGACAAGGAACATAGCGATGCCTCTGAGGCGGTGCACCGTAAGTTGTTAGAGTATCTCGCTTCACATCCGATTACCGCCGATCGCATTGCTGCAATTCGCGGAGTCCCAAGTTCATAGGCGCAAGAGCTACAAGTGCTTCTGCTACTGCACTCAGATACCTAGTGCATTATCTGTTCGATAAATGATCGTCGACTGAGCCTCGATGATCGAGGTGGGCTTGGGGCCGAAAAACGTCAGGGTTTTATACCCCTGGTCACGTAACTTGGCGAGCAGGGTCTGATATTCGCTGCGGTGGGTGTCGTCTAAGATGATCACACCGTCAGGCGTTAGTGCGTTAAGAGAAGCCTCCACACAAGCCACGCGGTCCAGTCCGTCAACCAAGATGAGGTCAAAAGGAGGCTGGTGGTTCGGCGCTTGAATGTACTCGGCTCCTGGCATAGCACTGGTCAGGGTAACGTTGTCAGGTAAATACGGTTGCAATTCCTGCACCCATGCCGGCACATGCTCAACACTGGTTACTGATGCGGTGCGTGCCGCGAAATACAGAGTTGAGAAACCACTCCCGTACTCGAAAACCCTAAGGCTTTTGTTTAGGCGCTCATCTAGGAGTCGGATTAGGCTGTAATTTAGCCAGGGCAGTGGTTCACCGTTTTTGTCCACCGGGCGGTTTTCACGGAATGAGCGAGCCAATCCAGTACTGTTAAGGAAAGACTGTTCATGGGTCCGCAGACGTAAGAAACGCATAAATGCTGAGAGAGTTGAGCGTGGTTTACCCGGCGGCGTCGGTGTGGCGGAGTCTGTCATATTTGCTGAATCGCTTAAGAGCACAAAGAGTAGTGGTAGTGGTAACGCCTCGGCAAGCCTATTTGGCAGTCGCTTGTAGCGAACTGGGCAAAGCTTCGAGGTTTTGGCAGAATCAGATGACAGGGGATGAGTGTTGCAGTCGCGGGGGCATGCGCACTGTCAGATGATCGAAACGAGTGAATAGATGAATAGGGGAAAGCATGAAACCATCGCAAAATGAGTTTGATGTCGTGGTGGTCGGTGCTGGCTTCTCTGGCATGTACTTGCTGCACAAATTGCGTCAGGCTGGATTGTCCGCGCGCGTGCTTGAGGCTGGCAAAGACGTAGGTGGTACTTGGTATTGGAACCGCTATCCGGGCGCACGTTGCGACGTGCCGAGTATCGAATACTCTTTCAGCTTTTCTTCGGAGTTGCAGCAGGAGTGGCAGTGGACTGAAGTGATGGCGGCGCAACCGGAAATACTCGATTACGCCAACCATATTGCCGAACGTTTTGATCTGCGTAGCGATATAGAATTTTCAACCCGCGTTACATCGGCGCATTTCCGTGATGACGAGCAGCGTTGGCACGTGACAACCGACTCAGGCAAGGAGTACGCAGCGCGCTTTTGTGTGATGGCCACGGGTTGCCTTTCGGTACCTAATACTCCACAGATCAATGGTGCTGATAACTTTGCAGGTGATGTATTCCACACCGGTAATTGGCCTGCTGAAGGCGTGGATTTCTCTACCCGTCGGGTAGGAATCATCGGTACCGGCTCTTCTGCAATTCAGGCAATACCCGTAATCGCCGAACAAGCAGAGCACCTCACGGTCTTTCAGCGCACCCCGAACTACACCATGCCCGCGCACAATCGGCCGCTCAGTGACGAATTCCGTCAACAGGCTATTGAGAACTACGACGAAATTAGACAACAGCAGCGCGAGTCCCAAGTCGGCATCGTTGGATACGGATTTGGCTTTGGCGGGGCAGACAATGTCGAGCCTACTGAAGAAATTTTGCAAACAACCGCAACCGAGCGTGCCGCATTAGTCGAAGAAGAAGGCTTTGTCGCAATCCGTCGTTTTGCGGATGTGGCCCTTGACCCTGAAGCCAATGAGCTGGCCTGCGATATGTATCGCCAGCAGATAAGCCGCATGATCGATAACCCAGCAACGGCAGAGGCGCTGATGCCGCGTGACTACCCCATGGGTTGTAAGCGTCCGGTCATCGACACTAACTATTATGAAACCTACAACCGCGACAACGTGAGTTTGGTCGATCTGCGTAAAGGCGGAATAGATACAATCACTGCAAATGGCGTGCAGACCGAGCAAGGGCATTACGAATTCGATACCCTAGTGTACGCCACAGGCTTTGATGCCATGACGGGGGCGCTGCAGAAAATAGACATTCGTGGACGCAGTGGCGAACGCTTAGTTGATCATTGGGAGGCGGGGCCGCGTACCTACCTTGGTTTGCAGGTGAATGGATTCCCGAATCTGTTCACTGTGACTGGGCCAGGATCACCCTCTGTACTGAGCAACATGCTCGTGTCCATAGAGCAGCACGTGGATTGGATTACCGAATGCATCGAGCATATGCGAGATCATCAGCTGCAGCTTATTGAACCCACCCTAGATGCCGAGGAAGAGTGGGTCGCCCATGTTAACGAGGTCGCTGAGGGCACCATGTTTACCGCACCCTCGTGCAACTCATGGTACCTAGGAGCTAATATTCCAGGTAAACCGCGAATCTTTATGCCCTACGTAGGCGGCGTCGGCGAGTATCGCAAGAAATGTGATGAGGTCGTGGCGAACGACTATCAAGGATTTATGCTTACTGCGTAAGTGATCGCGAACAGCCGCTGCGCAACGCCATGTCCACCTAGACTGGTCATTCACAGTGCGGCTGAATAAATAGACCTCGCGCGGCATCGGTTGTTCTCATAGACTGTCGCGCTTGGTCTTGCTGGCGCATTCAATGTTGCAACCTAAAACAGCCTATTTGACGGCGATTTCTGCCTGGTACGGTGCCTTCGGCATGCAGTCCGTGGTGTTCGCGTGGCTGGTCACTATGGTTTTGCGAGAGCCGGCCGAGCGTGTCGGCTTGGCGCAGATGTCGTTATTGCTGCCGGGTATGCTGTTTATTCTTATAGCCGGTGTGTTGGCGGACCGAATTGGTCAGCGGCGTCAGGCCGCCTGGTCGCAGCTGTTTGCAGGCCTCATGCCACTATTCCTAGCCCTAGCGGTCTATGTGCAGGCATTGAGCTTTGCCGTAATGATCGGTTATGCGCTCCTGATGGGTTGTGCGTCTGCCTTTCTAACCCCAGCTCGCGACGGTCTACTCAATCATGTGGCTGGCACGGACGTGCAGCGCGCGGTAATCCAGGCCAGCTTGTGTCAGTTCGGCTTCCAGATTTTGGGTTACTCATTTGCCGGACTGGCCGATACGTTAGGCGCTGAAATTATCTTAGTCGTGCAAAGCGTGGTATTGCTGCTGGGTGTTTGGGCCTATACACAACTGCGTGAAGTAACGCCTAGGCCAGACTCAGAAGCCCCGCAGGAAGATGTGCTCACGAGCTTGCTGGATGGTGCTCGCACCGTGATCTCTAATCCGCTTATGCGCACGGTGATGTTGCAGAATATAGCCATGGGCTGCTTTTTTATGGGCGCGTTCATTGTCGGTTTTCCGCTGGTTATGCGCGAAGTGTTTGCTGGCAGCTCTGCAGATTTAGCCGTGTTGAATGCGCTTAATTCCCTCGGGCTGGTCGTTAGTATATTGGCTTTATTAAAGCTTGGCTTTGTCGCCCGGGCGGGACGCGCGTTGGTTATGGCTCAGGGTTTGGGCTCGATCGTGCTGCTGACCACCGGGCTGGTGAGTAACCAGCCGCTATTTATGTTCTTAGTCTTTGTTTGGGGTGTTTGCGGTGGTATTGCCATGCCAATGTCGCGCACCCTCATGCAGCAATTGGCGCCGCCGGCCCAGCGCGCACGCGTAATGAGCTTTTATGCGTTTTCATTTATGGGTGCGGGGCCAATCGGCACCCTCTTTTGTGGTTACCTAGCGGATCTATTTGGGCCTCAACAAGCCATTGTGATCAGTGCGTTCTGTATGCTCCTAGTGCTAGTGCTCATAAGTCTTTCGAGCCCACTATGGGGCAGTAAATTGGAACAGGTACAGCCCCAAGCTGATTGAGGATAGGGAGAGGCCGCGTGCGACGGCGAGATTTCATCATAAGCGCCGGGGCCTTGGTCACTGGCAGTATTTTAGGCGGCTGCAGTAACACCCGCCCCGGTGCAATTGTNCAAACCCAAGCGGGNGCAATTCAGGGTGAGATTAGTGCGGATGTCCATCGGTTTTTAGGCATTCCCTACGCGGAGCCGCCCTTTGGCGNGTTGCGTTTCAAAGCGCCGGAGCGGCGCAAGAGCTGGGATGGGNTGCTTGTTGCCGATCAATACGGGGCGATTTGTCCGCAGCCAGCAGGGGCGNCCTCTGGNCTGCTGGTCCAAGGNNACGACTGTCTAAACCTGAATATTTGGACCCCGGATCCGGGTGCGACAAATTTGCCAGTGATGGTTTGGGTGCATGGTGGTGAGCCATTGTCTGGGTCAGGTTCACAGCCGCTNTATGATGGCAGCCAATTTGCCAGAGAAGGCGTAGTGCTGGTGACGTGTAATCGTCGTCTTGGTGCAGAGAGTTACCTCTACCTCGAATCGGCGATGCAGCAAGGGGTTGGCNCCGGCAACCTCGGCGTGCTTGATCAAATCCAAGTACTGCGCTGGATTCAAGAAAATATCGCAGCGTTTGGCGGCGATGCGGGCAATGTCACCCTTTTTGGTCAGGCAGATGGTGCGGTTACCCTGCAAGCATTAGTTGCGACCCCGGCGGCTCGCGGTTTAGCGCATCGAGTGATTCCCCAGAGTGGTGCTTATGCGGCNCAGCGTCCGGAAACAGCGCAAGCCGTAGCCGAGTTTGTGCTTAAGCAGTTGGGTATAAGGGCAGGTGATTTAAGTGCGCTGCAGGCCGTGCCGAGCGCGCAGTTAGCAGCCTTGTATCCGGCTGTGTCTGAGCTTCAGCAAGCAGCGCCTCAGCCCTATTTGCCAGTAATCAGCGAATCCATGCCTGTGCATCCAGCAGATGCGGCACATGCTGGATTCGGATTGGAGCTAGATTATTTGACTGGGACATGTGCCGATGAGTGGGTAAGTTCGCCAGACATCGCCACCACTGCGCAAAATGCGCATATTCGCCAATACGCAGAGCGAATTTTGGCCACCGCAGCGGTAGATCGTCAGCGCCTTTTATCTACTTATGTCGAACAACGACCTAATCTAAGTCCTGAGCAGATCGAAACAGTTATGTTGGGCGATGTGTGGGCGCGCTTACCCACATTGCGCGTAGCTCATGGCCACGCCTTGCGGGGATCTGGCAAAACCTACTGCTACTATTTTGCTGAGGCAGCGCCTGCCATAAGTGCAAGCCACGGCTCAGATCTGATCATCTTTGGTAATGACGCATCAGTTGCGGCCGAGCCGCCCTCAGCTGCAGCTGTCGAACTCGGTGCGCGTATCCGCNGGGCCTGGTGTAATTTTGCGCGCAATGGTGATCCCAGCCTGCCCGAACTGCCGTGGCCTGAATACAACAGCAAGCAGCAGTCGACCCTGCGAATAGGNCCCCAGCCGANGATAGTTGAGCGGCCGTTTGCCNAACAGAGCCGTATCTTAGGCGCCGTCATGGCAAATAATTGGCAAGCCATGGGNCTTTGAAAACAGCGAAANGCGCANNCGGNGAGACCAGCAAAGGGCAAAAAATGNAGCACACAAAAAAGGGCCGGAGAACCGGCCCTTTCGCTCATTTAAGAGCAGCTCGTAGTTAAGGATCAACTACGCGAGATGACCCCTAAAACTTGCAATAGATAACACTGATCACCTCCTTTTAATANTTGCTANTGGGANCTTGATTATGTGCCAGAGCTTGGATAAATCAAGCCCCTGGAGGAGGGGGGCGAGGATTTTTTCATCTTTAAGGCCCTCACATTAGCGAGAAAATCGGATAGCGTTTGACACCTACTAACACTTCTATAAAATTCCGCGTCCCAGAGTTAATGCTCTGAANCTCTTAGCGGGAATAGCTCAGTTGGTAGAGCACCACCTTGCCAAGGTGGAAGTCGCGAGTTCGAGTCTCGTTTCCCGCTCCAATTTCTTCACCGCCGAACCCCGGGAACCNAGCCTGATTGCTTGAATNCTCGGCGCAGCTACGCGCCTCGGCGCAATCACCGCGCCCGCTGTGCGGCCGCGTGTTTCCCGCTCCAATTTCCTCATTACTTAACAGCGGCAACATAGCCTGATTGCCATGGCTCGCCCTTGAGTGAGTAGCTATCCGGTATTGCGCATGCCTGCGGCTACGCCAGCGATGGATACCATTAGTGCGCGTTTCACGCTGTCGTCTTCATCGGCCCGGATTCGCCGCAGCAATTCAATCTGCAGTAGATTCAATGGCGCNGTNTAGATGTTGCGTAGGCCAATAGACTCCANTCCCCAGGGGTCTTCTGCCAGNAAAGTATCGACGTCGAGAATTTGCTGCAGGGTGCTGATGTCCTTAGCNAGTTGCTCGCGCAGTTCATTGCCCAGCGGTTGCAGGTCATCGTCGACTAATGTGCTGTCATATAGCTGATTAATAACCGTGCTTGATTTGGCATAAACCATATCCAGCATGGAGAGTCGTGACGCGAAAAATGGCCAGCTTTCGCGCATTTCCCGTAACTGATCTAGGCCGTTATCGCTGCGNGTGATTTCTTTGAGCGCGGTGCCGGCGCCTAGCCAGGCCGGCAGTACTAAGCGATTTTGGCTCCAGGCAAAAATCCACGGAATAGCACGTAGNGTTTCGATACCGCCATTTTGGCGACGCCGTGCNGGACGAGATCCNAAGGGTAGGCTTGCCAGCTCTGGTTCAGGCGTTGCCTGTCTGAAATAAGTCACAAAGTTCGGATGTTCGCGTACCCAGTTGCGATAGCCNTTGCANGCGGATTCAGCGAGAGCGTCCATTAGGCTGCGCCATTCGGGCGTGGGNACAGGGGGTGGCGTTAAGTTTGCTCGCAGTATTGCGCTCGTATACTGGCCTAAGGTATTCACCGCTAACGGCTCTAAACCAAGCTTCACGCGGATCATCTCACCTTGCTCGGTTACCCTTAGGCCNTGTTGNAGTGAGCCGGGTGGTTGCGATAGCAGGGCCTGATGCGCGGGTGCTCCGCCGCGCCCGATCGTGCCGCCGCGTCCGTGGAACANCTGNAGTTTCACATTATGCCGCTCGCATACCTCGAGTAACTGCTCTTGCGCNCGGTATTGCGCCCAACCGGCTGTGAGCATGCCCGCATCNTTGGCGCTGTCGGAATAACCGATCATCACCACTAACGAGTGGTCGATGCGATCAACATAGTCAGCGTCTTTCAGCAGCGCCGCGATAGTTTTCGGTGCGCCGTCGAGGTCGTCTAAGGTTTCGAATAAGGGTGATACGGGTAAATCAAGCGGGCCGCCAGTGGCCTTCAGCAATAGCTGTACCGCCAGTACATCCGAGGCATCCGACGCCATAGAAATGACGTAGCATCCCAATGCCTCCCGGGGTGCTTTTGCGATCACATTGAAGGTATCTAGTACCTCCTGACAGGGTGCCGAGCAGGCAAAACCCATTGGAATAAGCGGGCGCGCCTCTCTTATTTCGCTCTGCAGAAAGCTCAGCTTATCGGGCTCACTCCAGTCGCGATAATCTCCCAGACCCAGAGCTAAGGTTATTTCGCCGATAACATCGCTGTGGCGGGTACTTTCTTGGCGTACGTCCAGTGTCACGAGGTGTGCGCCAAAAGTACTGAGNTTACGAATCAGGTCCAGTAGTTTGCCATTGGCAATAGTGTCCAGCCCTACGGCCTGTAATGATGCGCGGCACTGCTGCAGTGGCTCTTGAATATCCGCTGTTGCGATTGGCGACGGTTGAGATTGTGTCGCGTCGCGTAGATGCAAACCCAACTGCTCACGTTGTGCCCGAACGGCGTCGCGTACTGGTCTTAATAGCGCCCGGTANGGCTCCCGGGCATCGTTTACAAGTGACCTGATATCGTCGGTGGCTGAAGTCACCGATAACTCTTCGTAGACCTGCGCCAANTCTCGATCAATCAAATCAGCCGCTTGCCAGCGACTCAGTAACATAGCCTGTTCGGTNACCGCGGCTGTAACATTAGGGTTNCCGTCACGATCGCCGCCAATCCAGCTCGACAGGCGAATGGGCGTGCGGGTGCGTTCCCGCAGNGTTAGACCGTTGGTTGTTGCGACTTGGTCGATGTCCCGCAGAAACGCGGGTACCGCATCCCAGAGTGAGTTCTCAATCACAGCAAAGCTCCAGCGCGCCTCGTCCAAGGGTGTCGGACGTTGCTCGAGAAATTCTTCGGTGTGCCAGATTTGTGCGATCAAATCCGCCAAGCGGTCACGCGTACGCGAGTCGTTACTATGACTGTTTTCTAAGTCGGCGAGGCATTGATGTATTTCGCCATGCTTATGAATCAAAGTTCTGCGGGTAATCTCTGTTGGATGTGCAGTGAGGACTAGATCGATATGCAGATCAGCTAATGCTCGCTCAATATCGGTTGTAGGCACTGTCGCTTTTAGCTCGTGAATTGTCCGCGACACGATGCTTTGTGCACCCACCCGCTCGCTCATAGCGGCAGATGTCGTAAATTGTTGGTCGGCAATGTTGGCGAGATTTAAGAATTGGGCAAAACCACGTGCAATGAGATGCAGTTGTTCTGAGTCCAAATCACGCATTTGCTCGAATAGCGCCTCGGTCAGTTCGGCATCTTTGGCGTCTTTGGACGCCTGTCGAATCCGCTCGATGTTTTGAAACACATCATCACCAGCGGAACGTTTTATGACCGCGCCTAGGGCGTCGCCTAAAAGCCGCACGTTTTGCTTGAGGGTGGAGGTGTCCAAGGGGGTGATTGCAGGTGTCATAACATTTTAGCTGGTTGGAAAACGGGTATCTTTGAGGCTGTCTTTGATGCGAGCCAGATAGGGCGTAAAGCTCTCGCCGCGGCGCAGCGTGACGCCAGAGGCAAGTACGTCAAGGATTACCAACTGCACCAGCCTCGAAGTCATGGGCATGTACTGGTCGGTATCTTCTTCTACGTCGACATTAATACAACAGTGACTCTGTGCCGCCAAAGGAGAGTCCTCATGGGTGAGGGATACCACTGTGGCTTCGGTTTGCCGCGCCAATTCAGCGGCCTCTACTAGCACTCGAGTTCGTCCTGTGTGGGAAATGAAGAAGAACACATCGCCCACGCCACCCGATGCTGACAGCATGCGCAGCATCATGGGGTCTTCGTGGGTACTCACGGGGACATTGAAGCGGAAAAATTTGTGTTCAGCGTCTCTGGCAACTGCGGCTGATGTGCCCAATCCGAAGAAGAATACCCGTCGGGCTTGGGCTATGTGATCTACGGCGCGTTCGATTGCAGCCAGTGGCAGATCCTCGCGTGCGGTAACCAGTGCGCTGATCGCGTTATCGAAGAGTTTTCGTGGAAACGTGTTGATGTCGTCGGAGAACTCGACCGCCCGACTGACATAGCGCACACCCGAAGCCAGCGAGCGTGCCAACCGCAGTTTGAAATCTGGAAACCCGCTCGCACCGAATTTTTTGCAAAAGCGATTAACGCTTGGCTCGCTCACACCCGCCAGTGTTGCCAGGCTTGCAATGCTCGAGCGTGTGGCGTTTTCAGGATTTTGCAGTATCGCTTGAGCAACCTTGGATTCCGACTTATTAAGACTAGGCAACTGGCGTTCAAGCAGGCTGAGTAGATTGGTTTCAGATGTCATGCAGATCGCACCTTGACGTAAGAATGTTACAAATTGTGCCTTAAAACGGGTTGGTGGGCACACAAAGTCGCTTCTTTTACTTTAAAAAGTAATAAAACCAATAAAATTGCGATTTTACGCGCTTTAATGTAAATTTTGGAATTTTATTACGTAATTAATTTCCGATAAGGAGCGTCATGATAAATGTTGCGATAAATGGGTTTGGGCGTATTGGCCGAAATGTATTGCGAGCCTTATATGAGCGGCCTGAACTGCGGGATCGATTGCGTATCGTTGCTATCAATGACCTTGGCACTGCCGAGATCAATGCCCACTTATTGCAATTCGACAGTACTCATGGGCGTTTCGCTGCTGCGGTGGCAGTGACTGAGAACGGTTTGTCCGTGAATGGCGATGTGATCCAAGTCTTCGCAGAACGCGACCCAAGCAATTTGCCCTGGGCGGAATTGAAGGTCGATGTGGTCTTTGAATGTACAGGTATATTTACTTCNCATCAGGCGGCGTCTGCCCACATTCGTGCCGGCGCCAGCAAGGTGCTGATTTCGGCTCCTGCTAAAGATGCGGATCAGACTGTCGTCTATGGCGTGAACCACGATTCCCTCACGGCTGATGCGCAAATTGTCTCCAACGCCTCCTGCACGACTAATTGTTTGGCGCCGTTAGTGGCGCCACTGCACGCGACTCTTGGTATTGAGCAAGGTCTAATGACAACCATTCACGCCTTCACCAATGATCAGAACTTAAGTGATGTTTATCACAGCGATTTATACCGAGCACGGTCAGCGACGCAAAGCATGATTCCAACTCAGACAGGTGCTGCAGCGGCCATCGGTTTGGTAATGCCGGAGTTGGCAGGTCGCCTCGATGGCTTGGCAGTNCGCGTACCGACCATCAACGTATCGCTNGTTGATTTAACGTTTACGGCCTCTCGTGATACCTCGGTGGAAGAGGTGAACGGCATTTTGCGTCAGGCCGCTCGGCTCGACACTATCGGTGTGCTTTCGTGCAATGAGCAACCCTTAGTGTCTACGGATTTTAATCACAACGCCTATTCCAGTAACTTTGATGCCAATCACACTCGAGTCAGTGGGCAACTGGTAAAAGTGCTGGCTTGGTATGACAACGAATGGGGTTTTTCTAACCGCATGCTGGATACCGGATGTTTGTTGGGTTCTGGGTCTATGAACGTCAGCGACGCCGCCTAAGTAGGATTCTCAGCGTCGGGATTTTCTCNAGGGCCAGCACCGTAGCATTAGCGTTGTCACCGCACCGGCGGTCAGCGTTCGAACAGCACCTCAGGNTTAACCATAGTTTTCATCTCGAGGACATTGCCATTAGGGTCTTGGATGAAAAACGTCTCCTGTTCGAACTTATCACCNACAAAACGGCGATAAGGCGCATCGAGATACTCCACCTGATGCGCCTCGATCCGAGCCTTTAATGCTTGAAAATCAGCTTCGCTGAGATGAGCACCGAAATGCGGCACGCTGACGTTACCCATGTCTACGTCGTGTCGCACGCCAGGCAGTTGCTCCTCGCTCTGATGCAATGTCAGCTCGTTGCCCCAAAAATTGATATCAACCCAGCGCCCGGCTTCTTGGTTACCCTCGGCACAGCCTAAAACGTCGCAGTAGAAATGCTTCGTTTCCGCAAGGTCACCAGCAGGTATTGCGAGATGAAATGTACTGGTCATATTGCTCCTTAATTAGCTCAGCAAGAGTTTGTCTAATTAGCGCGACGCTTCGTTTAGCCCAAGCAGCGTCTACATCGTTCACATTCCGTGCGGCCAAAGTTACCAAAAAAGTTGCGGTCTCTGCTATTTAAGACCGACTGAATTCTTGGTGCATTTTGTCTCGACCGCTATAAACCCGAGAGCGCTGTTAATGCCAACCGGGGAATCAGCGCAACCATGACAATGGCGNACTGATGGTGAAAAGACAGTCAAATACATCGTCTTTTTCCATAGAGCAGTGACGGCACATAAACAAGCTGCCCCTTGAGTCCCTGGGCAATACTGGGAATAGATAGCAGTCTGCGAAAAAAATTTGGGTGAAAGATCCGAGGGATGGTGGTGTGTGACGGATAAAGCTGCCCTCAGGAGGTGAAATATTGAATCTCGACCTACCGGGGGCCTTTCAGCGCCAGGGTTGCTGTTGGCGTTAGATCAATCAGCTGCAACGCTGAAATCCAAATAATTGCAACCTTAGTTAGATGGCCCACAGGGGTTAAGCTAGGATCAAATAAACAACCACAAAACGCGTTGCTGGCGATACAAAGGCAATGCAGAACGAAAAGGGAGAGACATGGATTTTGCTTTAAGCGAACAACAAATAGCCTTTGTTGATGTAGCTAGAGAATTCGCTCGAGACCAATTGGCGCCAAATGCGGCGAATTGGGATGAGCAGAAAATCTTCCCGGTCGCGACAATACGTGCGGCTGGGGATCTGGGATTTTGCGGGCTTTATTGTCCTGCTGAAGTCGGCGGTATCGGCCTCTCCCGCACCGATGCTGCGCTGATCCTAGAAGAGCTTGCCCAAGGCTGTACATCCACTGCCGCGTATTTGTCCATTCACAACATGGCCGGGTGGATGATAGCGACTTGGGGTAGCGAACAAGTGCGCCTTGATTGGGCCGGACCCTTAGCTGCCGGTACCAAATTGGCTTCCTATTGTTTGACCGAGGCTAATGCAGGGTCAGACGCAGCGTCCATAGTCACCTCGGCTCGGCGTGATGGAGAGGACTATGTATTGAACGGTGCAAAGGCATTTATTAGTGGTGCTGGCGATACCGATATCCTAGTAGTCATGGCGCGTACGGGGAATGATGGCCCCGGNGGGATCAGCGCCTTTGCTGTACCCGGCGATACACCCGGCCTGAGCTTTGGCAAAAATGAAGCCAAAATGGGCTGGAATAGCCAACCCACCCGCGCCATCAGCTTCGAGAATGTTCGGATTCCTAAGCATCATCTACTGGGTGGGGAAGGCCAGGGGTTCTCGATTGCGATGCAGGGTTTAGAGGGCGGCCGTATCAATATAGCGGCATGCTCCCTAGGTGCAGCTCAGGCGACCCTNGACATGACTCAACGCTATCTCTCCGAGCGGAAGCAATTCGGCCAGGTACTGGCCGACTTTCAAGCGCTGCAATTTCGCTTGGCGGACATGGCTACGGAACTCGTTGCCGCTCGGCAAATGGTCTATAAAGCTGCCTGGGCCTTAGATTCAGATCACCCCGAGAAAACCGCCTACTGTGCGATGGCGAAACGTTTTGCCACGGATACCGGNTTTAAGGTGTGTAACGAAGCCATGCAGTTGCATGGTGGCTATGGATACCTGCGCGATTTTCCAATTGAGCGGTTTTTTCGTGATGCTCGAGTGCATCAAATTTTGGAGGGCACGAACGAAGTTATGCGGGTCATTATCGCCCGTCGTTTGTTACAGCCCAATGGTACGGAGAATTTAAAATGAGTGATGCGTTAATTGTAGAGCACCGTGAATACGTCAGTGTGCTGACATTTAATAATCCACCAGCGCATACGTGGACGCCGGAGAGCCTGCAACAGTTGCAGCAAATTGTCCTAGAGTTAAATACGAATCCCGTCAATCGTGCCCTTGTTTTGACCGGTGCTGGCGACAAGTTCTTTTCTGCCGGCGCGGACCTGCAGCGCTTCCATCATCGTGATGTGGCTCAGGCTACGGATTTTTCCACGGCTTTTGGCGAAGCATTTCAGGTATTGAGCGCCTATCAGGGAGTGAGCATTGCGGCTATCAACGGCTATGCCATGGGCGGTGGTCTCGAAGTGGCGCTTGCATGCGATATTCGTATTGCCGAGCAACATGCTCAGCTAGCGCTGCCGGAATGTGCCGTTGGCCTTTTGCCCTGCGGTCTCGGCACGCAACAACTGGCTTGGTTAGTGGGTGAGCAGTGGGCCAAACGCATGGTATTGCTGGGTGAGCGGCTGTCGGCNCAACAGGCNCTAACCATTGGATTGGTATCCGAGGTGGTGGAATCTGGTGGTGCATTGCAGCATTGTCTGGAGCTTGCAGCGCCAGTACAGAAACAAAGTCCTAGTGCAGTGGAATCATGTAAGGAGCTAATTATGGCNGCGCGCGACCAGACCCTAAGCGAGGGTTATGCGCTGGAACGCGAGCGTTTTATTCAGCTGTGGCAGGACGCAAACCAGTTTGAAGGCGTCAGTGCGTTTATAGAGAAACGGCCGCCTCAATGGCAAAGCAATACCGAGGGGAATAGCAGTGAGCAGTAGTGAGCAAAGCGTCGCCTTCATCGGCTTGGGCAATATGGGTGGCCCCATGGTGGCCAACTTATGTGCNAAGGGGTTCCGTGTTCAGGCTTTTGATGTATCCACAGAGGCANTGCAAAAAGCGGTAGATGTCGGTTGTACGGCCGCTGTCAGTGCAGTTGCGGCGGTGGCTGCAGCCGATGTGGTNATCACCATGTTGCCTAANGGTGAAATCGTCGAAAATTTGNTGATCGATGAACAGCGCTTNTTGGAAGAAATGCCCTCGGGCGCACTGTTAATCGACTGCTCAACTGTTGCAGCGTCGACCAGCTTGCGCCTTCATCAGTNTGCAGACAGATTGGGNCTGCGGTGCATAGATGCGCCGGTATCGGGTGGTGTGGGAGCAGCCAAGGCCGGCACGTTAGCGTTCATGTGCGGCGGCACAGAGCAAGCNTTTGCGGCAGCCCAATCGGTGCTGGGTGCNATGGGNGCGAATATCTTTCGTGCTGGCGANGCCGGNGCCGGCCAGACCGCTAAAATTTGCAACAATATGTTGCTCGCAGTGCATATGGCCGGGACTGCAGAAGCGTTNCAGATGGGCGTTAATAACGGNCTCGATCCGGCGGTGTTGTCGGAGATTATGCGTAAAAGTTCNGGTGGCAATTGGTCCCTTGAGAAATATAACCCTTACCCAGGTGTCATGCCGGAGGTGCCAGCCAGCAACGATTATGCGGGTGGTTTTTTAGTAAGGCTCATGCTCAAAGACCTAGGGTTGGCGGCTAACGCCAGCAACATTTCAGGTTCCAAAACTCCCATGGGTGATCAAGCCCATGCGCTCTTTCGGCAGCTTCAAGAATCCGCAGAGGATGCAGAGGACAAAGATTTCTCCAGCATCCTCAAGATCTTTCAGTAACTACTCCGCTGGGCCGGCGGGGTTGTTGGCCGCGTCTTGTGCGATGGCTTCGCGTTCCAGCAAGCGTGCGCCGCGTAAAATCCCGCCAAGGGCATAGTTGCCCTCATGGCACGCATATTCGTACATCTTCTCATCGGTGGCAGGCCAAGGGTATTCGCCGCCCCAAGGCTCGTTCCAATTCGGATCTTCAACGGTAAAGGCGTAGCGTAGGGTATTGTCGTCGATACGGGAAATGCGCTCAGTAACCTTTAGTTCCTGACTCGCCATGGTAAGCCCTGGCTCCGCATGGAAATTCTGGGTTTCGATCACGAGAGTGTCGCCTTCCCAGCGTCCCACAGAGGACCCCAACCAACCTGGTGCTGAGCTCGCTTGACCTTTTAGAGGGATCACCCGCGCGTCGTGATTCATTTCGTTAATAATCACCACGTGATCGTCGGTCTGCACCACACGTTTGAAGTTGTTGTACATCACCGGCAGCGCTGGCGGTCCGGATGTGGATCCGAAACCGAGTATGCAGCGTTCTGCCAAGGGTCGTAACTCGGGATCGTCGTAGGGTCCCTGAGGCAGATCGATCCACCAGGCGGTGCCGGTATTTTCATGGTAGAAGGCTTGCAGGGCTTGGGCAGCCTTTATGCCCTTGGGCGATAGACTCGGCATACGGCCATTGGCAGGCTGGGTGATGATCGACGTTCGGTATTCACCATCAAGTTTGAAATTGCTTTCGCCGATATCGACGTAAAACGCGTTGTAGCCCCCCACCTTGCCGGCAGCACCGCTGAATTCCGGAACATAGATTTCCGCACCGCCCTCTGGTGGTGCCTCGCGGTCTGGGTCAGAGGGTGTGGAGTCTTTGGCGAGGTTACTCGCCCAATACTCAGCGATTGCTTGGGCTTCTTCTGGGGTTATCGTTAGTTTGTCGCCGTAGCGCTTAGGGCGCTGTAGTGGCGTAAGCGTCGCCACATTATAGGTGCCGGTCAGATCAGGATGACCGGCCGCCGTGCGTTTAATATCAGCATGGCCATTGGTCATAAAAAGCGCGAGCATCAGCGCGACAGTCGTGCGGACAGTCAGACGTAAATCCATTGCCTCTCTCCATCTAAACCCTTGGTTTGGAGCATAGTATCGGGCAGTTAGGTTGTCCATGCGCCCGCATTATTAGTCTATGGGGACAACTTCCGCATCAGCTTTGCTCAAATGACGAATTCGCTGGAAGTCATTACTGATATAGCGCAGACGCAGGGCGGCGCCGACAGCAACCACTGCCAGTGCCAGAGTCAGCCCGGTCCAGTAGCCGTATACACCTAGAGGAGAATTGCCCAGTAGACCCTCAGCCAATGCATAACCCAAGGGCAGCGCCAACAGCCAGTAACTGATTAAGCTGATAACCATTGGCACAGTAGTGTCTTTATAGCCGCGCAAGGCACTTACCAGCACAACTTGGGTGTCGTCGACGATCTGATATACGGCGATAAACAGCAACAGCACCACAGCAACTGCAGTCACAGCAACGTCAGTGGTGTACACGCTCACCAGTTGATAGCGCAATGCGACCAAAAGAACACTGATTCCAAGGGCATAAACGATCGCGAACTTCAGCATCGCCCAAGCGGTCGCGCGTGCTGTATGCAGATCGTCACTGCCAATTAGAAAGCCGATTCGAATGCTCGCAGCATTACCCATTGCCATGGGTATGACATAAGTCATCCAGTTGAGGTTGCCGGCTATGGAGTGAGCTGCCATTTCGGTTACGCCAATTTTGGCGATGAACACACCGATCGCGCCAAATAATGCCATTTCCAGAAAAACCGTCAGGGCAATGGGCAGTCCCAACTTAAAAATTTTCCCCATGGTTTGCAGTCGAGGACCCTCGAAAATCGCGAAGAATTGAGTTGCCCGGAAATAGGGTTTGCGTAAAAACAGCAACATAAAGGCCAATTCGATCCAAAAAACCATTGCCGTTGCGTAGCCGCAGCCAACACCGCCAAGTTCTGGAAAACCGAACTTGCCGTAAATCAATACGTAATTCAGCAGGGCATTAAGCGGTAAGATGCTGGCTGCGATAATCATTGGCGGCCGTGTATGGCCCAAGCCTTCAAGCACGTAGCGAAACGAAATATAAAATATGACCGGTGGAATGCCCCAGGAGAGGCCATATAGGTAATCGCCGGCGATCTGCGCGGTGTGGGCGTCGATTCCCGCATAGAGAAAAATATGGGTTGCGTATTGCAGCGCGACGATCAAGAAGATGCTGTTTATCAGACACAGCCACAAGCTTTGCCGCAGTTGGTGGCCGACTTCCGCTACCCGGTTGGCACCATGCAATTGCGAGGTGATCGGCATCAAGGCCATGCTGATGCCCGTGGCAAGAAAGAACAGCGGCCACATAAAGTTTCCGCCTAAAGCAACGCCTGCCAGATCAACTGCGCCGTAGTGGCCGGCCATAGCAGTGTCTATGAAACCTGTGCCCATGATAAAGAGCTGAGTCAGCACCATGGGCCAACCCAGCACGGCGACAGGTCTTAGCAACGTAACCAATGATGTTTGTTCAGTTTGTACCATGTCGGTAACGTATCAGCGGCAAAAAAAAGAGCGCGATTCTTGCAGTTTCGTTCGGTCTTTGCATCGAATTTTTGCTGCCGATGTTAAACTTTTCGTAAGGGTTGGCCGCGGATCATTTGACCAACCAAATAACACCCATTGGAGTAGCTGATTTGGAAACAGTGAGTATGCTGCTGATCATAATGCTGGCTTTCATTGCCGGGGCATTTTTGGGCTATTACTTGTTGCGCTCAGGTATTTTGGGCCATGCACGTATCGTTGAACTTGAACAAGCACTTGCTGCTACGGAGACGGAACT
>NZEI01000102.1 GCA_002690405.1 Gammaproteobacteria bacterium | reverse complement strand
TGTTGTTGCTCGGCTCCCGGTGCATCGGCAACGCGTAGCGCCCGTCCCCGGGCCTCCCAATCGCTGAAGCCGCCGGGGTAGTCGATGATGTCGCCATGGTCCTCAAAAACTAGGGTGCTGGTAACCACGTTATCCATAAAGGCGCGGTCGTGGGATACCACGATCAGGGTGCCTTGGAACTCCACCAGTTTTTGCTCCAGCACTTCGAGCATTTCAATATCGAGATCATTGGTGGGTTCGTCGAGCACCAGTAGGTTGTTGGCGCGGGCGAATAGTTTCGCCAGCATCAGTCGATTACACTCGCCGCCGGATAACTTGTGTACCGGTGTNCGTGCCCGCTGTGGCGTGAANAGGAAATTTTTCAGGTAGCCGACAATGTGCCGATCAGCGCCATTAATGGTGACGTGATCTCGACCTTCGGCGACATTCCACGCGACGGTCTGGTCGCGATTCAAGGTCTGTCGTACCTGATCAAAGTAACCTACGCTCAGTTGTGTACCCAGCNTTACATCGCCCTGATCTGGTTGTAATTCACCCAACAAAATTTTCAACAGTGTGGTTTTNCCCACGCCGTTGTTACCCACCAGACCGATTCGATCGCCACGCATGACTCTAAGACTGAAGTCGCTGAGCAGCGTGTCGTCACCAAAGCTGTGGCTGACGTTTTTTGCTTCCAGCACTTTACGCCCGGATTCTTTTGCGTCAGACACCTCAACTTGGGCGCGGCCTTGTTGCTCNATNCGCTTGCTGCGTTCGACGCGCAGCGCCTTAAGGGCGCGCACGCGGCCTTCGTTACGCGTGCGTCGNGCCTTTATACCTTGGCGGATCCACACTTCCTCGTCGGCTAGGCGTTTGTCAAAGAGAGCGTTATGAACTTGCTCCTCTTCCAGTGCTTGTTCTTTTAAGCGCAGGTAGTTGTCATAGTCGCCGGGCCAGCTGATNACCTGGCCACGATCAATTTCAACAATGCGGGTGGCGAGTTTTTGTAAAAATGCCCGGTCGTGGGTAATAAAAACCACGCTCCCCGAGAAGCCGCGCACCTCGTGTTCTAGCCATTCGATGGTGGCAATATCNAAGTGGTTGGTGGGTTCGTCCAGTAACAGCAAATCCGGTTTGTTTACCAAAGCCCGTGCTAGGGCCACGCGGCGGCGCCAGCCACCAGATAACTCGGCCATCAAGGCAGAGGCGGGTAGGGCTAATTGGGTGACGATACTCTCGGCCTGTTGCTCTGGNTGCCATCCGCCTAAGGTATCGATTTGCGACTGTAGGTATTCGAGTTTGGCTAAGTCAGCATCGTCAGTGGCGCGAGTACTGAGTTCCGTGTACTCGTCGATTAGACGGAACTGATCAGCTAACCCTGCGCGTACGCTGTCCATTACTGTGGTGTCGTCTGCAACCGGCAGTTGCTGTGCGAGGCTGCTGATACGTAGCCCGCTTCGAGCTTGTACNGTGCCCTGATCGGCGAGTTGNTCGCCACTGAGAATTTTCAGCAGTGTTGATTTGCCCGCGCCGTTNCGCCCAATAAGGCATACNCGTTCATTGCTTTCAATGCTCAGCTGGGCATTGTCCAATAGCGGGGTATCACCAAAGGCGATGGATAAGTTGTCGCAGCGAATAAGACTCATAAGACGGTCAAAGTTAGCAAGCGCCGCAGTATAGCGGTTGCGGGGTTGAATAGGCGCGGCGGGGTAGCTTTACGGACTAGAAGTGTTGCGCCAATGCGCGCTGTAGAACTCGTGTAGCGGATTGCGGCGATACCTGCTCGCAGCTTACGCTGTCGCAGTCTTGGAACTTAGCAAACCCCGGTAGGGCGGCAGCCAATGCCCNGCACACCGAATCNATGTCTGAGTCCTTGCACTGCAAATGCACGCTTTGCAGAGCCAANCGCCGTTGCGCACGATGGGCTTTGCAATCTATCCGGCCCACCAGTTCATCCCGGTACAATAGCGGCAACGCAAAATAGCCATAGCGGCGTTTAGCTGCAGGCACATAACATTCAATTTGATAGTCGAAGTTGAACAGCGACTGTAGTCGCGCTCGTTGAATAACCAGNTTGTCGAAGGGCGACAGTATTTGCAGCTGTGAACTTANGCGAGGTAGCGGCTGATCTAATANTCCTNGCCGTGAGTAATAGACCTGATTGTCTGGTAGCTGCACTTGCTGCAGTTCAGCCATTGCAACGCGGTTGAGCACTTCAGCTTTTACCGCACGGTTAAGGCCGGCATGACGTCGGCTGTAGGTAATGCCTNGCAGAGTCACCAGACTATGGCAATGCAACTGNTCGTCGATCANGTGCTTAGCCCACTCGCTCAGGCTNGGCANNGTGGTACTGGTTGAGCCAGGCAAGACGCGTTCAGTCAGGTCGTAGGTTTTCTGAAAGCCGACGCGCGAGCAGATCATTAGATCGCCCTGCAGATACAGTCGCTCAGCCGCTTTCTTGGCGGGTTTCCAGTCCCACCAGCCGCTGCGTTTGGTCCCGGGAGTTTCAAGATCCCGGGTGCTCATCGGGCCATCGCTGCGAATTCGTTGCATCACTTTATTCATCAGCTTGGTGTCTTTGGGCAGCTTGCTGCGGTGTTCGCCAGCGCGCACCCGGGCCTTGTCGATAAGCGAAAAACGAAAGTCTCGCATCGGCATATAGGCTGCGGCATGGGCCCAATACTCGTATATCTCTCCCTGTTCTAACATGTCGTTACTTAGGCTCGGGTTGAAGTTAGGAACCCGACTGAACCATGTATGGTTGTGCGCCCGCTCTATCACGCTGATGCTGTCCAATTGCACATAGCCCAAATGCTCTATTGCGCGNAACGCTGCTGTGCGACCGTGGCCAAAGGCGCTGGCAGGTGTTAAGCCTTGGCCNTGCAAAGCGAGGCGGCGGAGTTTTTGCAGATCTCGTGGTTTTGATACAGTTAGCATAATTGTTAGAATTTCNGGTGCGTCAAGCTATTGCCGCCGCGTGGGGCTTTGTTCACAATCTTGTCATTGTACTTCTTTGCAAGGGCGCCATAGCAAGGCAAAAGCGTGGCTGCTCGAGCAATTTCGCCGCTTACTGCGCCGCTTATTGAAAGGTTAATCATCNATGCCTAAATCATTTATTCGTTGGCTCCAACACTCGCTGGTTTGGGTCGGTTGTGCATTTGCAGGGTTTGCTCATGCCGTTGCCCCCAAGGCTGTTATGGATGCAGGCGGTATGGTGGCCTCGCGCTCGGCGCTGGCGTCGGAGGTTGGNGCGCAGATTCTGGCTGATGGGGGCAACGCCATTGATGCCGCGGTGGCTGTGGGTTTTGCTATGGCGGTGACCTATCCATCTGCGGGCAATATCGGCGGCGGTGGCTTTATGGTCATTCATCTGGCTGACGGCACTGTGATCGCTAATGACCATAGAGAGCGTGCGCCTGGGGCGGCCAGCAAAGATATGTTTTTGGATGATGAAGGTCAGGTGGTNAAAGGATTATCTACGGCNTCGCACTTGGCGGTCGGGGTGCCGGGCAGTGTGGCTGGGTTGCTCGATGTATTAGAGCGCTATGGCCGCCTCGACCGCAAGCGCGTGATGCAGCCTGCGATAGATCTTGCNGCCAANGGTTTTGTGCTCGATCGCGANTTAGCCGGGCAATTTGCGCGACGCCAGAAGGCNTTTGCTCAGTATCCGGCGTCGACTGCGGTGTTTTCCAACGCNGGTGAACTGTATGAGGTCGGCGATTTGTTTGTACAGACTGATCTCGCAAAGACTCTGCGGCGTATTCAAAAGGACGGCAAGGCAGGTTTCTATCAAGGTGAAACCGCCGATTTGCTGGTAGCGGAAATGCAGCGCGGCGGCGGTCTGATCAGCCATAAAGACCTCCTCGACTATCGTTCNAGTTGGCGTCAGCCAATTCGTGGCACCTATCGCGGCCACGAAATNGTATCCATGCCACCGCCTTCNTCCGGCGGTATTTTGTTGGTGCAGATGCTCAATATGTTAGAGCCNTATGACATTGCTGCTATGGGCTACGGGAGCGCTAAGAGTATTCATTTGATGATCGAAGCTGAGCGCCGTGCCTACGCCGACCGTGCACAGCACCTTGGTGATGCTGACTTTTATCCGGTACCGATCGCGCGGTTGATCAGTAAAGATTATGCGCAACAGCGCTTTGCTGATTTTGACCCCGCAAAGGCGAGCGTTAGCGCGGATATCGGTGCTGGAAATATCCCCTTTGAGAGTCCTGAGACGACCCATGCTTCGGTTATGGATGCGGAAGGGAATGCTGTGGCCTATACAACGACGTTGAATCTGTCGTACGGAGCTAAGATGGTGGTCGCCGGCGCAGGATTTCTGCTGAACAATGAAATGGACGATTTTTCCGCCAAAGAAGATAGCCCCAACGCTTTTGGTCTNATCGGTCGCAAAGCGAATGCCATCGAGCCGGGTAAGCGCATGCTCAGTTCTATGACGCCAACAATCGTGCGCAAGGATGGCAAGCCATTGCTGGTAACGGGTTCGCCGGGCGGCAGCACAATTATTACGACCACTCTGCANGTGGTTATGAATGTTATTGATCACGGNATGAGTCTGTCCGACGCGGTAGCAAGTCCGCGTTTTCATCATCAGTGGCTACCCGANCGGATAATGCATGANGGTTTTGCNTTTTCGCCAGACACCAAGGCGCTGTTGCAGGCGAAAGGTCATAGAAACTTAATCGAGGTGCCGGCTTTTTATGGTTCCGGTATTGGCGANGCGAACTCGGTTATGCAGAACGANNANGGNCTCTATGGGATGGCAGATCCTCGTAATGNNGGTAAAGCCGCAGGACCGAGCCAGTAGGGTTATAGTGTCAGGGTATGGAACCTTCAGAGCAGTCAGCCACAACGCTTAAAGATCGCGTCCGCATTATTATTTTTGAAGCGGGCACGCCTGCGGGTAAGGCTTTTGATGTTGCATTGATCGTTTTCATTTTGGCCAGTGTCGCCTTGGTGATGGTGGATACGGTGCCTGCTGTGCATGCCCAATATGGTGAGTGGCTCTATATCGCGGAATGGGCGTTTGCCACATTGTTTGCTATTGAGTATGCCCTGCGTCTCTGGTCCATTCANAACACGTGGGCCTATGCCCGCAGCTTTTATGGGCTTGTGGATCTCATGGGTATATTGCCCACGGTATTGAGCCTATGGATTGCCGGTTCTCAGTATTTTCTGGTTATTCGAATCTTGCGAGTTCTGCGCGTATTNCGAATCTTGCGCATGGTGCGTTATGTAGGTGAAGCAGAGCTAATCACCCAGGCGCTTGCCGCAAGCCGCCGTAAAATCACCGTGTTCATTTCNACAGTATTGGCATTAATGATCGTCTTTGGCTCNTTAATGTANTTGGTAGAGGGCGGTAGTAATTCACAGTTTGCAAGTATTCCGCACAGCATCTATTGGGCGGTAACAACGATGACCACAGTAGGGTATGGCGACATTGCGCCGGTGACACCGCTGGGACAGGGNATTGCCGCGTTAATCATGATTATGGGTTATGGAATTATTGCGGTGCCTACCGGGATCGTGACACTAGAGCTGAACGAAGCCAACCGACGCCAAGCTAATACTCGCACCTGTCCAGAGTGCGCGGCAGAAGGCCACTCGCGCGAGGCGAGTTTTTGCTGGCGCTGTGGCGAGCCGCTGTATCGCCGAACCCCNACCGAGGGTGATGGTTCGGAGGGTTGATGCCGCGACAAAAAAATCCGCAAGCCGTGGTTTTTGATATGGACGGCACGCTATTGGATAGCGAAACTGCCGCCAGGGCCGCCTTTATGTTGGCAATAGCAGACCTTGGCTTCGACTATGATGCGGACACCTACAACCGCTGCATTGGCACCAGTCACNCNGGGACTGAGGCCATACTAAAGGCGGCGTATGGTCCNAGCTATGACCATGGAAAGCTTCATGGTCGTTGGGGTGNGCGTTTTTCCGAGTATAAGCAAGATCATCCGATAGCCATCAAGCCAGGGGTTTGCGAGGTTCTGGAGNTTCTGGCGGCAAGATCTATTCCTATGGCGGTAGCCACATCGAATCTTCGCGAAGTATGCGAAGCGCATCTTGCGGAAGCGGACTTAAGGCGGTTTTTTGCGGAATTGGTTTGTGCCGACGAGGCTGGACTAACTAAACCCGCACCAGATCCCTACGCCCTGGCAGTGCGCAAACTGGGTGCGGCGCCAGCGCGCAGTTGGGCTGTGGAAGATTCAGCAATAGGAGTGTTATCCGCATATAGGGCCGGTCTGCGAGTCTTTCATGTGCCTGATTTATCCATCGAATCGATGCCCGCGAATGATATTCACCCCGATAGCACCGTACTGGGGCGGGTCGATGAATTGCTCGATTTCATGGATTGGTAATTCTTTTCCGCTACCAACCTCTGCAGCCGTGTCCTGGCATAGACCGTGACCGGTTGTTATCTAAAGGTTGACCGAATATGGTAGAGCCAGACCTTTGACTTATATAGAGAGAGATAGATGAGTTTTTTCAGCATGACGGGTATTTCGAAGCTATTTGGTGGCGCCTCTTTGACTGAGGAAGAAAGGGCGAACTTGGTTAAAGAAGTTATGTTGATGACTCTTGCCAGGGCTGCGGCTTCGGATACGAATATTAAGTCGGTTGAAATCGACAAGGTGCAGGAAGTTCTGCAAGCGCGCACAGGTGAAGAGATACCAACGTCAGAGATACGTGTCGCTGCGAACTCAGCATTATTTGAAAAAGTATCGCTGGACAAATACCTCGCTCGATCAGGAAAGAATTTAGAGCTGGAAGAGCGGGTGGAGATTATCAATGCCCTGCGCGAGGTTATTGGCTCTGATGACCGCATAAGCGAAATGGAACAAGACTTTTTCAACATGGTAGTTGAGGCTTTGGATATTCCTGCTGCGAATTTATAGGAGCTACATGGAGGCCTAGATAAAGGCGCTGTTTGCTCGTTATGCAAAGTTGAATAGGCAAGGGTAGAAGAATTAGTAAGCGACTAAACTGATTCAGAATNCATTCGAAAAAGCATTCCGAACTCCCGGAGTGNTTGATTGGTAGGTGNTGAAAAAAAACTCCGCTGGGCGATGGAAACGGCGTATCCCTAGATTCTGTCCTCTATGGTGGAGCCTATGTCAGAGCAAAAATTGGGAAGCTCTTTAGGTCGTCGTCAGATTTTTCCATAGAGCCGCCTGCATACCCCTGCATTATTGAGGAATCCGTATCGNCGAGCAGCAGACCACGGCGTTCTGCGCGCATCATATCCCATNCTTCTNNGCCATCTAGCGCTATACCGGTGTGTCACGCGTTTCGTTTTCGGCTCTGCGACAGCATGTCACNGTTCATTTCGTTGTCTTCGATGATCAGGAAGTTGGNCNTTGGATTATCCTCCTGTGAACTAGAGNCNAATAAAATGCATNACTCNATAAAACGTCAAACNNGGTATTTGATAACGNAAGACNGCGAAAACGGCCTTACGTTACCCATCGGCCTATGCCACCTCNACAATCTGCTGTGCGGCAATCAATTTGCCTTGTTCTGCAGATTTCTGNAANGANTCGATTTGATCNAAGTTCATGTAGCGATAAACCTCCGAAGCCATGGAATCAATTTTTGATGCGTATTCCATGTATTCTGCAGGTGTAGGCAGTCGACCTAAAATACCGCCCACCGAAGCCAGCTCAGCCGATGTTAGATATACGTTTGAGCCATCGCCGAGACGATTCGGGAAGTTCCGAGTGGACGTTGACAGTACGGTAGTACCCGCAATAACTCGTGCTTGGTTGCCCATGCATAGCGAGCAGCCTGGCATCTCGGTTCGTGCGCCGACCCGCCCGTAGATATTGTAGTAGCCTTCTTCCATCAGCGTATGGGCATCCATACGTGTTGGCGGGCAGATCCAAAAGCGCGTATTCACCGCTTCGGCCTCATCCAATAGTTTTCCAGCCGCGCGGAAGTGACCGATATTGGTCATGCATGAGCCAATAAAAATCTCGTCGACTTTGTCGCCAGCAACCTCGGACAACAGCCGTGCATCATCTGGATCGTTCGGGCAGCAGACGATGGGCTCATTGATGTCGGCCAGATCAATTTCAATGATGGCGGCGTATTCGGCGTCAGCATCAGCACTCATGAGTGATGGATTGGCCAGCCACTCTTCCATTTTCTGTACGCGGCGTTCCAAGGTACGCACATCGCCATACCCCTCGGCAATCATCCAGCGCAGCAGGGTGATATTCGAGCGTAAGTATTCGGCAACCGAATCCTCACCGAGCTTGATGGTACAACCGGCAGCCGAGCGCTCAGCTGAGGCGTCGGACAATTCAAAGGCCTGCTCGACGGTGAGCGTCTCTAGACCTTCAATTTCGAGCACGCGACCAGAGAAGAAATTCTTTTTATTCTTTTTCTCAACGGTCAATAAACCTTCTTTGATGCCGTAGTAGGGTATCGCATGTACTAGGTCACGCAGCGTGATGCCTGGTTGCATTTCGCCTTTAAAGCGCACTAATACGGACTCTGGCATATCTAATGGCATGACCCCTGTAGCGGCAGCAAATGCCACCAGCCCAGACCCGCCAGGGAATGAAATGCCCATTGGAAAGCGCGTGTGGGAGTCCCCACCAGTGCCAACCGTGTCTGGGAGCAACATGCGGTTGAGCCAGCTATGAATAATGCCGTCGCCTGGGCGCAAGGACACGCCGCCACGATTCATAATGAAATCTGGCAGGTTATGTTGCGTGTCAATGTCCACTGGCTTCGGATAAG
>NZEI01000015.1 GCA_002690405.1 Gammaproteobacteria bacterium | reverse complement strand
ACCGCAACATGCACGGTATCTTTTACGCTGCCGGCCCTGGCATCAAACCAGGCCGTAAATCCGCCTTCGAGCTAATACACGTATATCCATTCGTAATGGCGCTACTGGACTTGCCGATTAGCAGCAAAATTGATGGCAATGCAGCCGTGTTGTCCGAGCATCTGCGTTGACCTAACGTTGGGCCCGTTACTCCTCGGCTAACTGGGCGGTTACGGCACCTATAAAGGCCATTAATTCCGCCTCTAGATCCGGCCCCCAGGCCGCAGGCCATGCGCTATGTAATGCGATTACCAGGTCATGCCGGCGGTCGATCCAAATAATCTGGCCAAACACACCCTCAGCGGCAAAGACTTCTGGCTGCATGAGCCACCAGGAATAGCCGTATCCTACAAAGCTATCAGAACCCGTTGTGGACTGTTGTAGCCAGTTATCGGGCAATACTTTGTTGCCGCCCTGAGAGACTCTAGGATTTAAGGCAAACAAACCGATGCGCGCGTAGTCCCGTAATGTCGCGCTAATACAACAGCCACCTACTTCTGCACCATGNGGTTGATCAAGCAACCAGTTCGCATCGCTCTCCATACCAAAGGGNTGCCAAATTTTAGCCGCAAGGTAGGTACTTAGATTGTTGCCGATCGCTGAGCGCAACATCGCGCCAACAAGGTTCGTTTCGCCAGTGCTATAGTTAAAAACAGAACCTGGTTTATCTACCCGGGGCAACTGATTCATATAACTAAATAGTGCAATGCCTCCGAGAGGCGCAACCGCTACGTCTGCATTCGGGTCGGTATAGTCCTCATTCCAGCCGACGCCAGAAGACATCTGCAACAACTGGCCGACGTTCACACCCTCATAGACACCGCCTTTTAAACGCGGCAAATAATCCGTGACTGGGTCGTCAACTGAGCGGATGAAGCCATCCTTTATCGCCGCACCCACCAGCATACTGACCACAGATTTTGTTACTGAGAACGATACCCAAGGCCTGCGTGCATGGTGGCCTAGTGCATAGCGCTCAACCTGTACGACGCCGTCTTTCACCACAATAAGGCCTGCTGTATTCATACGCTGCATGAAATTGCCAACGCCAGTAATCGTTATTGCAGTCCCATCATCACTGACAAAGGCGTAACTGAGTCCAGCTTCATCAAATGCCTTATTCGGCGCAACACTCGGTAACGACGAGGCTATTCCACTGGCTGTAATAGGCCGTGTAGGGAAAATACTGGCCATACTGCCGTAGCCCTGAAGTTGTTGCTCCGGTGACCACGAGAGAATGTTTTTGCCAACAGGGGTCTGTAATTCCAGCTCCAGATCCGCGCAGAGCATAGCCGGCCAAATCAGGCTAAGGCCTACGAGCCATGCTGGGGTATATAACTTCAGTCTTCTCATCTGCGCCACCTTAGTTAGCATTTGCAATATGTGCATAGCTATCGCTGTCTCTACCCCTAGGCAATGGGTAATCCATCCTCTACACGATGATCCGGTGCGAGCAACGTTACAACGCTATCGGAGTCCATGGTACCAACGACCAAACACTCGCTCATAAACGGGCCGATTTGTTTGGCTTCAAAGTTAACAACCGCGATGACCTGCCGCCCGATCAACTGCTCGGGCTCGTAACGGTCAGTAATTTGCGCACTGGTTTTAAGCTCGCCAATGTCGCTGCCAAAATCGATCCATAACTTAATCGCTGGTTTGCGCGCTTCGGGAAACGACTCAGTTCTCATCACTGTACCCACACGCAAATCAACTTTTGCAAAATCCCCAAAACTAATAGTTGGCTTTCGCGCCACCTCGCAGACCCTCGGCTTTAGTAATTATTTACGCAACGCACCAACACTGCGCACCTTTCTAATCATACCCGCGAATTTCACGAATCATTCATGGAATTGAAGCCATCATTTGGTCAGGTTTTGGGGAACTTTCGGCTCAATACAGTATGAGCGGTTGAACATATAGGGTTTAAGCATGGCGCAAATATTCCACATCGGACTTCGCATAGTTGGGCTGCTCCGCCTATATCAAGAGCAATTGGGCAGCATTGTCGCCCAGCAATCCGCATCCCAACGCAAACCCCTAAATCCGTTCGCGAATAAGGCAAAGTCGCAACCAACCGCAATACAATCAAAAGCCGCGGGTGGCGCAAAAAATAAGCTCATCGGATTACTGCAGATTGTCGGTATCGTGGGTGTTATCGCGCTCGCGGTAGTGGTCTCTAGAGCACCCANTACNCCGGCTACTGGGGCTCCCAGCTTCGTCCGCCCGGCGCCCGCTAANCAGCTAACCCAAGTTAAAGTTGTACAACCCAGCGCTACCACTCATCAGGTGTCGGTTAACGCCAACGGCAGTATCAGCGTGCGCAACTACATTGACCTAACGCCGCAGGTCTCTGGCCGTATCGAGACAATTGCAGCAGCGTTGCGAGTTGGTGGCACCTTTGCAGCGGGCGAAACGTTGCTGGTTCTCGACCAAAGAGACTTCAAACTCCGACTAGCCCAAGCCCAAGCTGATGTCGCTTCCGCTCGCTCAAGTCTGCTCCTACAGCAGGCAAAGAGCGACGCCGCGGTTGCGAACTACGCGTTGCTTAATCCAGGTAAGACAGTACCTCCACTGGTTGCGCTGACGCCCCAAATCGCCCAAGCAGAGGCCCAACTTGCAGCCGCTCTCGCCCGGGCTGAGGTTGCCCAATTAGAGCTATCACGCACGCGGTTCAGTTTACCGTTCGCTGGCAAAGTGACCGAAAGTAACGCTGAAATAGGTCAACTGTTGAACTCGGGTAAATCGTTCGGTCGAGTGTTTGCTGTCGACGCAGCAGAACTTGTCCTGCCAATACCCGCAGACGATCTAGCCCTCATTCAGCCGGCTCAGGGACGCACTGTNACCTTTGGCGAACGGGGCACCGCCTATAGCGGNCGGGTTGAGCGGGTGAGTGCAGAGCTCGANGCTCGAAGCCGTTTCGCCGAAGTATTTATTCCGGTCACCCTAACTACAGATCTACAACCTGGCACATTTGTTGATGCACAAATCCAAGGCCCTGAGTTACTGGATGCCCTACANCTACCAGCCGCCGCAACCCAAGCCAATGGCAGCCTGTGGTATGTGAGTAATNATCAACTGACGCGCCATGATCCAGTGATCTTGGGCCGCAACGACAAAGGCCCAATCATTAAGCGCTTCGACTATGACCAAGGAATTGTGGTGGGAGCGGTACCTGGTGGCACTAGCGGCCAAGAGGTCAGCATCCTCGGCAATGCCAGCTAGTCCGTCATGGCCATCGACTCAAATACCAGCGCACCGCTGACGACCAGCTCAGGCATGATTGAATACTTTAGCCGCAACTCAGTGGCAGCAAATTTGACCATGGTGCTGCTTTTGCTCGGCGGCCTAATCGCCGGTGGTGGACTTACTTCCCAGGTCTTCCCAACNATCGATCCGGGTATTGTGACCGTCACCGTTCCCTATCCTGGGGCAACGCCAAGCGAGGTAGAAGAAAGCATCACGCGTCGCGTGGAGGAATCCGTTTTCGGCATCGATGGTGTGCAGCGTGTGACATCAAAGGCATCAGAAAACGTTGGTGTCGTAACCGTAGAGTTAAAGGACTTTGTCGATCCTGCCAAGGTGCGAGACGACGTAGAAGCAGCCGTTGAACGGCTAGCAGATTTTCCACCCGAAGAGGCCGAACAGCCAGAGGTAGAGCGTGCGGATACCGTCACGGATGTGCTGACGTTAGTAGTTGCATCGGAACTTGATGAGTTGTCTTTGCGCCGCGCCGCACAGCGACTTGAAGCAGAGTTACTCGAGCTGCCTGAAGTCACTCTAGTTTCACTAGTCGGCGCCCGCCCCTACGAAATATCAATCGAGGTGCGTGAGGAAACTCTGCGGCGCTACAATCTNAGTGTCGCTGACGTTGCCACAGCCGTACGCTCGTCGTCAGTGAATTTATCCTCGGGAGAAATCCGCACTGCCAGCGGCGATCTACTCCTACGCACTAACAACAAAGGTGATCGGGGTGAAGACTTCGCGGACATCGTCTTGCGATCGGATTCTAATGGGCGGATTTTGCGCCTCGGTGATGTGGCACAAATCCGTGACGGCTTTGCAGACGTCGATTTAATCCAACAATTCAATGGGCGCCAAAGTCTTTTCGTCAAAGTGCAAAAATCTGAAGCCGAAGACGCACTGACCATTGCTGCCGCGGTAAAGCGCCGTCTCGAGACTTACCAGACCGATAGCCAGCTGGATATCGCAATCTGGGATGATCAGACCGATATCTTAGAGCAGCGCTTAGGCTTGCTTATCCGTAACGGCATCCTCGGATTCGCCTTAGTGTTTTTGTTTTTGGCGATAATGCTGGATCTGCGCCTCGCTACTTGGGTCGCCATGGGTGTGCCAATTTCGTTCCTTGGCGCAGTAATATTTTTCGCGCCCTTCGACGTCAANATCAATATGATTTCGCTGTTCGGNTTGATTATCGTTTTGGGACTTGTCGTCGATGATGCCGTTGTCGTCGGCGAAAATATCATNTCCGAACAAGAACAGGGAGGCGCTGGCAATGCCTCGGCACTCAGAGGGGTACGTGGGGTATTTGGGCCTGTGCTGGTTGGAGTGCTTACCACTATGGCGGCGTTTGCGCCCNTATTGTTCGTTACCGGAACCTTCGGACAGATCCTCGGATCCGTGCCAATCGTCGTAATTCTAGTGTTAACCATGTCGCTGCTGGAGGTATTCCTCATTTTGCCAGCGCATTTATCCCATGGTAGTCCGTGGAGTCGCGGGGCATTAAAAGTGTTCCAAGATAACGTTGCTGCACGAATTACCGGATTTCGCGACAATTCGCTGGTACCAGCCGTACAGTTCGCCGTGCGGCGCAGCTATCTAACCCTGAGCGCTGGCATCGGCATGCTATTTCTCGCAGCCCTATTGGTCAGCAGCGGCTCAGTGCGTTTTATATTTTTCCCTGAACTTGAGTCCAATAGCATCCGCGCCTCGCTAGANTTTCCGGTGGGNACACCGTTTAACACGACCAAGGCTGCTGCAGAACGCATCGTCGACGCCGCCTATACCGTGAACGAGCAAGTCGGTGGAACATCTTTCCGTGCGGTCAGTGTCACTATCGGTGGCCGCTCTCGTACCAGCGGTGGACCCGGTGGCGGTGGTCGACTCACTGCCGCCAGCAATCTAGCGTCGGTCGAGATACAGCTGAACTCNGAACCTTTGCGCACTCTTACCGCCCAAGAACTGGAGCGCCTGTGGCGTACTGAGGTAGGACCAATAGCAGGGGTTGAGCGCCTGTCTTTCGTGGCAGATTTTTTTAGCGGCGGTGCTGACATAGAATTCGAGCTGGCCCACGAAAACGAGGACGTACTGTTTCAAGCCGTAGACGCAATGAAAGAGGGATACGGNAATATCCCAGGCGTCTATGACATCCAGGACTCGTTTAGTCTGGGCAAGCGCCAATTCGATGTCACCCTTACTGCAGCAGGCGAAGCGGCTGGACTCACACCCGCTGCCATCGCTCGACAACTGCGCGGCAATTTCTTTGGCCAAGAGGTCCAGCGCATTCAGCGTGGTCGCGAAGAGCTAAAAGTTATGGTGCGTTACCCAGACGCGCAACGACGCAGTGTGCAGAACCTCTACGATGCCAGAATACGTCTTAGCGATGGAACTCAAACCCCCTTAAGCACGGTCGCCACACTGACAGAAACCCGAAGCTTTTCCAGCATTGATCGCGTTGATGGCCTACGCATTGTCACGGTCTCTGGCGAAGTCGATACAGCAGTCTCTACCCCTACCGAGAGCAATGCAGAAATCGCTAATCAACTGGCTCCGGAGATGAAATCACGCTTTCCCGGCTTACAGGTGCGACTGGCCGGTGCAGGCCTTGATCAAACCCGCGATCTGCAATCTCTGGGACAGATGATGTCGATATCTATGCTGGTGATTTTCCTCCTGCTGGCCTCGCAATTACGCACATATACCCTGCCATTTGTGGTGCTGGCCGGAGTGCCTTTTGGTGCCGCCGGAGCAGTAATCGGCCACTTTATTCTTGGTTACAATATTTCGTTTATCTCTATATTCGGTGTAGTCGCCTTAAGCGGTGTTGTCATTAATGACTCGCTGGTCCTCGTCGATCAGTACAACCGGCTACGCGCAGAAACCAACATGGCGCCGGCTCAGGCGATCGTTGAGGCATCACGCCGCCGCTTTCGNGCCATTTTTCTCACCACTGCCACTACCGCCCTAGGACTTACACCAATGCTGTTTGAGTCCAATACTCAAGCGCAATTTCTGGTGCCCATGGCAGTAAGTCTGGCCACCGGCATTGTCTTTGCCAGCGTTATTATTTTGTTCTTAGTTCCCGCATTGGTAATGATTCGGCANAACCTTGGGCAAAAAGTGAAACGCCTTTTCGGCGCCAACCCCCAGGCAATGGCGCAGTAACGATTTGGCCCGAGCGCGTCGAACAGCGTAGAGTCCGCANCGCAGTTATTGCTACTATAAAACTATGAACTTTGTTCTTGCAGTGCATGGCGCACCACACTCNAGCAACAGTGGCGAGCACGCTATCGGCTTCGCAAAAGCCGCAATGGCTCAGGGTCACCACATTGAGCGGGTNTTCTTTTACCATGATGGGGTTTTGCATGGCCTTAGNAGTCAGGTTGCCCCTCAGAGCGAAAACGACCTTTGCAAAGCGTGGAGCGAACTTGCCGATCACGGCATCGAACTCGCGGTATGCATTGCCAGCGCCATAAAACGCGGCGTAATAAATGCCGAGGAGCAAGCTCGTTATGAAAGAACCAGCCATACCCTAGCAGCGGGATTTGAATTGGTTGGATTAGGGCAATTGATTGCCGGCATCCAACATGCCGATCGCTACATTGAATTTCCACAATAAGCTGATGAAGAAATTACTTTTCGTCATCAGCGCGCCTCCCTATAGCAGTAAACGCGGCACCGCCCAGCTAGAGGCCGCCATGGTCGCTGCGGCCTTTGATGCTGAGGTAAGTCTGATATTTCGCGGCGATGGCATTTGGTCGTTACTACCTGAACAGAACGCCCANCAAGTGGGCCAACGCTCGTTTGCTAAAGTGCTGCAGGCTCTCGGAGACTATGAAGTCGATCAGCTTTATGTCTGCCTTGACTCCTTAGCAAGTCGAGGCGTTGAGGCGGCTGACTTGATGCAGGCAGAGGGTTTGGACCTAGCAGCGCAACAGCAATTGCTAGCGGAGCAAGATGCAGTAATCGGTGCCGCGCTGTGACTCTGCACCTCGTCTTTAACCTTCAAGGACTAGAGAGTTGTTTACAGCGTCGACAACCCGCAGAGCCGATAGTATTACTGGGAGACGGCACTTATGCCTTGTCCCAGAGCGACATCGAATGCTTTGTGCTTAGGGAAGATGCAGCCGCTCGAGGCGTCACCAGCAATGGCAAAAATATCCACGGCATCGACTATGCAGAATTCGTGGAGCTCAGCACGAACCACAATCCAGTAGTGAGTTGGGCAGATTAATGTCTACTGAGTCAGGCGCAAGTGCCCCCCTCGATCAGCATCTAGACCCCGACGGCTACCTGCGGGATCACTTGCAATGGAGCAGACCGATTGCCCAACAGCTTGCAGCGCGCGCGCATATCGATCTCACCAACGANCATTGGCGTATCATCGACCTTTTAAGGNACTATTACGCGCGCACAGACACCGCACCGGCCATGCGACCACTGGTAAAGCTGGTGCAAACCGAGATCGACAGCGCTCTGGGCAGCCCTTACCTAATGCAGTTGTTTGGCGGCAGCCCGGCGAAGATGGCCGCAAAGCTCGCGGGACTACCGCGACCAACTAACTGTATTTAGGACTNCGGCTCACTGCCTTCGGCCACTCGGGAAGCATTGGCGTAGGCNGGCGCAAGCGCGACCACTTCACCGACAATAATGATNGAAGGGCCAGTAATGCCCCTGCTTGCTGTTATAGCCGCGAGCTCATTCAGCGGTGCAAAGACCTCTCGCTGCTCCGGCAGAGTGGCGTTCTCAACCAAGGCGGCAGGTGTTGCNCCATCCCGCCCGGCAGTCATTAAGTGCCCAAGTATGGTTTCCAGGCCAACCAAGCCCATATAAATCACTAGGGTTTGGTCTGCGCGCGCAAACCCTTGCCANTCATCCTCATTACTGTGCTGGACTTTATGCCCAGTAGTAAAGCTCACCGACTGACTCAAGCCGCGATGAGTCAATGGAATACCACAGTAACTCGCCGCACCCATGGCTGCAGTCACNCCAGGAATCACCTGCAGCTCGACNTTGGCTAATTGCGCAATCTCTTGTTCCTCGCCACCCCGACCAAAAATATACGGGTCACCGCCTTTCAAGCGTACCACCGCTCTGCCGGCAGACGCGTGNTCGAGCATTAACGCATTTATTTGTTGCTGTTGCTCGGCACTACTTTCAAGGGCCTTGCCGGCACCTTGTTCCCGCGGTCCCTGCTTGCCCACATATATCAGCTCTACATCGCGTCGCGCATAGTTCAAAAGCTCTGGATTCGCTAACTTGTCGTACAGTAAAACATCAGCGGTCTGGATCGCCCGAAGGCCCCGCAATGTGATCAGGTCTGCGTCTCCTGGTCCTGCGCCAACCAAGACAATTCGCCCATTTTCGCTAGCGCCTTCCATCTCGGCCAGGGCTATCGCTTCTGCCTTTGCAAAATCATTCGCCATCGCCGCAGTCGCAGCCGGGCCAGAAAATACTCGATCCCAAAAGCCTTTACGCGCGTCCACATCCTGCAGCTTTTGCTTGGTGACATCCCGCAGACGACCGGCCAACTCAGCTAGGCGCCCAAGCGCAAGCGGTAANCGCAACTCCAGCCAGCCGCGCACGGTGCGCGCCAATGTTGGAGACTGCCCCATACTGGAGACCGCAACCAAAATAGGCCAACGATCAATAATGGCTGGGAAAATGACCGTGCACAGATCAGTTCGATCCACACAATTAATCCACTGCCGGCGTTGGGAGGCAATCGCATAAGCCTCCTCACTCACCCCCTCGGCATTGGTTGCACAAATCACTAACGCTAAATCTGGGTGCAACGCCTCGGGATAAAAGGCCTTTTGCTCTATCTGCAACTTCTCGGAATTAGCTAGCTCAGCAATCTCAGGCAAGATCTCTGGTGCCACAACTTTGATCTGTGCATCAGTACGCAGGAGCCAGCGCAACTTGCGCAGTGCGGTTTGACCACCGCCAATGACCAAACACTCACGCCCATCAAAGCGATGGAATAAGGGCAGATAAAACATCCTCTACCCCGCAGGCGATAGCACGTCCTGACCGCCCATATAGGGCTGTAAGGCATCTGGCACAGCAATCGTTCCGTCATGGTTTTGGTAGTTTTCCAATACCGCCACTAAAGTGCGGCCTACGGCAAGACCNGATCCGTTCAGCGTATGCAAAAACTCTATCTTGCCGTCACTGGTGCGAAACCGCGCTTGCATTCTGCGCGCCTGAAAATCAAGAAAATTGGAGCAGGAAGAAATTTCACGATATTGCTGCTGGCTGGGTAACCAAACCTCCAGATCGATTGTCCGTGCCGCCGAGAAACCTAAATCNCCGCCACATAACAACATGGCCCGATACGGGAGATTTAACGCCTGCAGAATAGCCTCGGCATGACCAGTGAGCGCCTCAAGCACCTGCCAAGACTGGTCGGGGTGTACTAACTGCACCATTTCAACTTTTTCAAATTGATGCTGCCGAATCATGCCGCGGGTATCCCGCCCATAGCTGCCAGCCTCGCTGCGAAAACACGGCGTATGACAGACATGACGAATCGGCAATGCCGACTCTTCCAAAATTTCCCCNCGATATATATTGGTTACCGGCACCTCTGCCGTTGGAATTAAGTAGGTCTCTTGCTCTTGATCAATACGAAATTGATCTTCNGCAAATTTCGGCAACTGGCCCGTCCCAAACAAGCTGTCCGCATTGACAATATACGGCACATAAACTTCCTGATACCCATGTTGCTGTACATGGGTATCCAACATAAATTGCGTCAGCGCACGATGCAGGCGTGCAATCCCACCGTGCATCACAACATAGCGCGAACCACTGATTTTCGCGGCAGTTTCAAAATCCAGCCCGCCTGCGCCCCCGAGGTCGACATGATCTTGCGGTTCAAACTCAAAAGTCCGCGGCTCACCCCATATCCGCAATTGCTGATTATCGGCTTCATCCTTACCCGTAGGCACAAGCTCATCGGGCAAATTAGGTATNGCATGAAGAAAGGCCTGCAGTTGCCCCTGCACATCAGCAAAGGCCTCTTTCGCAGCCTCTAAACGCTCTCCGAGGCCGCTGACCTCCGCTAACAACGGGGCTATGTCTTGGCCTTCCGCTTTCGCTTGNCCAATGCCCTTGGACTTGACGTTGCGCTCGTTTTGCAATTGTTCGGTTTGCTCCTGCAAACGCCGNCGCTCACCCTCGAGNTGCTCAAACAAAGCAACATCCAACTCGAANCCCTTGANCTTCAGACGCCCAGCGACCGCTTGCGGGTCGGCACGTAACAACTTTATATCTAACATTTAGTAACTTTCTCTAACTTATACGTGTGCACTAACACACTGCTACCCGATCCTGGACCCCAGCCAAACACTCAGCAAACACAGGCCCACCGACGCCGTGACATAAGTCGTCGCGACAGCAATACGGCCATTGTTTATGAGCAACAAAGTTTCCAAAGAAAACGCGGAGAAGGTGGTAAATCCACCTAATATGCCCACCAGTAGGAATCCTCGACCCCAGCTTAAAAACCAGTCTTGTTCGCCACACAGACTCCACAGGGCACCGATGATAAACGAGCCGGCAACATTAATTGTCAACGTCCCCCACGGGAATGTTTGTCCAACAAACAATAGCCCGAGGCTATAACGGGCGATTGCGCCGACAGCGCCACCAAGCCCAATCACCAATAGCATCCACATCAGTCTGTGCGCCGTCTGTTGGTCGCCGCCGCATCTAGCTGCGCTAGTTTGTCTAAGCGTGACTTAATTTTACCTTCAAGTCCGGCCGTTTGTGGAAAATAAAACTGTTGTGGCGGCATCTGTTCGGGAAAATAGTCTTCCCCCGGAGCATAGGCCCCCATATCGGTCTGTTCGCCATGAGCATGTCGATAACCTTCGGCAAAACCCAAATCGCGCATCAGCGTGGTTGGTGCGTTCGCCAGATGTTTTGGCACCGCATGAGATGGCTGGTTCGCCACGTAATCCCGAGCCGCAGAAAACGCACGATATACAGCATCACTCTTCGGCACGCTGGCCAGATACAAAACCGCTTGGGCCAATGCCAGCTCCCCCTCTGGTGAACCCAAACGTTCAAAACTTTGCAAAGCGGCCAAGGTTATTTCAACCGCCCGAGGATCCGCGTTACCCACATCTTCGCTGGCTAAGCGCAACAAACGCCGTCCGATGTAGCGTGGATCAGCGCCACCATCCAACATCCGACAAAACCAATACAGCGCGGCATCCGGCGCACTGCCGCGAATAGATTTGTGCAGAGCCGAAATTTGCTCATAAAAAACGTCGCCGCCCTTGTCGAAGCGGCGCATCTGACTGCCTGCAGCGCGATTAATATGCTCAGCTTCTATCTCCTGGGTACCAAGCTGAGCGGCGACCTCAAGCACATTCAACATGCGCCGNGCGTCACCATCTGCTAGCGCGACCAATTCCCGCTGTGCTGCTTCGCTCACGCGGCGCTCAAGCAGTACCGCTGCACGTTCGAGAACCAGTCCTAGCGCCGCCTCGTCGAGCGGCTGAAGCACATACACCCGCGCTCGCGATAGCAGCGCCGAGTTCACTTCAAAAGATGGGTTTTCGGTGGTCGCGCCGATAAAGGTCAACGTACCGTCCTCAACATGGGGCAAAAACGCATCCTGCTGAGCCTTATTAAAACGATGCACTTCGTCCACGAACAAGACCGTGCGCCGACCCTGCCCTTTATGCATTTGCGCCTCTGCAACGGCTTGGCGGATATCTTTGACCCCTGCGAGCACCGCCGAGAGATTAATCCAGTAACAGTCCGCACTTTGCGCGAGCAAGCGCGCTAGCGTGGTTTTGCCCGTTCCCGGCGGCCCCCACAAAATCATTGAGTGAATCGCCTCCCCTGCAGCCAAGCGCTGCAACGGTTCCCCCTGAGCGAGTAAGTGCCTTTGACCTACATACTCAGCCAAGGACCGAGGACGGAGACGCTCAGCCAGCGGTTGACCAANGCGGTCATTCTGATCGAACAAATCACCCACGAATCACATCTGTGCCTGCAGGCAATGTCAGCTCAAATTGTTCCGGGATAATGGATTGATCGAACTGCATGTCCCCGAACTGAATGCGCGTTAGTTGGCCGGCACTGTCCCAGATGGCAAGCGCTTCAAGCAGTTGTGCNTGAAAAATTAGTTCGACCTGAAGAAACAGCGCAGTCTCAGATTGGGGCCGTAATAGAAACCTTCGTTTAGTTCCGTCCACAGTACGACTTATTGCAAACTCTGCCGCCAGCGCATCAATATCGCCTAAGAGAATCGTAAGCGGAGTGGACCCTAGGCGCTCATCGATATCATGAACAGTTACCTGGGCCAGGTCCGGATCGTAAATTTGCAGCTGTGCACCATCAGCAATGATCAATTGTGCAAATGGCNTATCCACCTGCCACCTGAATTTAGGACGTTGCAACGCCAACGTGCCCGAGGACTCTTCGAGGGTCTGCAGCGAGGCGTCTACTACGGTTTGTACAAAGCGAGCGGAAACGCCATCAAAGGCGTCTATGAGGGTTATCAGCTCAGCTGAAGCCGACTGATCCGCTTTATTGGGCTCCTCACTGGCCCCAACAGCTGCCGCTGCCAGCATAACCAGCACACTCAGGCATAGTTTATTTACGGTCAGGAACAAGAATTTCTCGGCTGCCATTAGAGTTCATCGGGGAGACTACACCTGCGGCTTCCATAGCTTCAATCAGCCGCGCCGCGCGGTTATAGCCCACTCGTAGCTTACGCTGTACCGAGGAGATCGAGGCACGCCTGGACTCCAGAACAAATTGCACNGCTTCATCATAAAGGGCATCGTCCTGTTCGGTGTCGCCGTCCCCCTCAAGCTGCAGGAAGGGTTCTTCAGCGCCGCCACCACTGACAATATCCGCCAGATAATCCGGCTGGCCGCGCTGTTTCCAGTCATTCACAACCCGATGCACCTCATCATCAGACACAAAAGCCCCATGCACCCGCTGGGGCAACGCCGTGCCAGGTGGCAGATACAACATGTCGCCATGTCCAAGCAATTGCTCCGCGCCGCCTTGATCAAGCACCGTGCGCGAGTCGATTTTTGATGACACCTGAAAGCTGATACGACTCGGTATGTTGGCCTTAATCAAGCCAGTAATCACGTCCACCGAGGGTCGCTGGGTCGCCAGGACCAAATGGATTCCCGCAGCCCTAGCTTTCTGGGCGATACGAGCGATCAATTGCTCCACCTTCTTACCCACGACCATCATCATGTCGGCAAATTCATCAATCACGACAACAATGGCGGGCAGCGCCTGCAAGTCAGGGGCCGGCTCGACCTCATCTTTCCACAATGGATCCTGTAACGGCTCACCCTTCTGCGCGGCGTCTTTAACTTGACGATTAAAACCCGCCAGATTGCGCACGCCCAAGGCCGCCATCAAGCGATAACGGCGCTCCATTTCAGCAACACACCAATTTAACGCATGGGCAGCTTCTTTCATGTCCGTTACCACCGGCGTCAGCAGATGCGGTACGCCCTCATAGACCGAGAGTTCTAGCATCTTCGGATCAACTAGGATCATACGAACCTGATCTGGAGTACTCTTAAGCAGCAAGCTTAAGAGCATGGCATTCACCCCAACCGACTTGCCGGATCCTGTTGTTCCCGCCACTAACAGGTGCGGCATCTTTGCCAAGTCGGCAACAATCGACGCGCCGGAAATGTCCTTACCCAGCGCCAATGTCAACACAGAGGAGGCATCTTGGAACGCCGCAGAACGGATGACCTCCTGCAGCTGCACCATTTCCCGATGCTCGTTGGGTATTTCGATGCCGACAAAAGACTTACCGGGAATAACCTCAACAATGCGCACGCTGATCACCGCNAGAGAGCGCGCCAAGTCCTTCGCCAACGCGCTAATCTTTTGCACCTTAACGCCCGCAGCTGGTTGCACCTCAAAACGGGTAACCACAGGACCCGGGAGTACCGATACCACCTCGGCTTCAACACCAAAATCTGCAAGTTTCAACTCAAGCTGCTTAGACATCGCCGCCAGGACATCAGCCGAGAAGCCCAATCCCAAGTCTTTTGCTTGGGCATCGAGCAGGTCTATGTCAGGCAACTCGCCCACCCCCTTACTGTCGAAGAGACGCTTTTGGCTGACCTTAGTGACCGGTTGTTGTTCCTTGGCCTTCGGTATTATTTCTATCTCAGGCTTAGTTTCTTGCTGCTGGCTCACCTTTTTTAACGCGGCTTGTCGATGCTCGATGCGCAATTTGGTCTCTTTACGTGCAGCGACCCGCTGCGCCCGGCGGGCCTTATAGCGGTCGTACTGACCATCAAAAAATATCAAGCTCTGGCGCCACAGCGCAGCGATTAATCTGACAATAAAGCGTGCCACATCGAGCCAAGAAAACCCTACCGCTGCCTGCAATCCGATCAACACCCCAGCACTGGCCAACACCGTCAGGCCTACCCGTCCGAACAGAGCAACACCCGCCTGACCGAGCCATATACCCAAAAATCCCCCACTACCTGAGGGTAATTCTGGTGCCTGTGTGCTGTGCAAATCGAACAAAATGCACGAACACACCACGAGTCCAAGCCATCCGCTGGCACGCACACACCAGAGCATGAGCGACCATGGAGATCGATCTCGCTGCAATAAACGTATACCGAACAAGGTCAATAACAGTGGTATGGAGTAAGCGACCCAACCGAATACGAGCAGGGCCAAATCAGCGAAAAATGCACCGCTGGCGCCAACCAAATTGCGTACTTCGTCTCCGGTACCCGTGAAGTTAAAGGATGGGTCATCTGGCGAATACGAGGCGATCGCCAAGAACAAAAACAGCGCACTCGTGCCCAGCACGACCAGTGCCATTTCCTTGAACGGAATCGATCGATTAGGTACAGAATCTGGCAACAAAGGGCTCCGCTAGCGTATGGGCGCCAGTGTACGCATTCACCGAAATGCGCACAAATCATGAACTCGGCCAGATTTATCGAAAACCGGGACAGAACAAGGCTTGCCGCCGTACAATGAGCAGCGACAAGTTACTCGGAAAATTGATGCGCGCAGACAAAGCTAAAGTTACCGACGAGATTTGGGACGAAGAACGTATCCAAAGCTTTCTCAATAAGCCGGCCATGGGGCAAGAACCCGAGCACTACAGCCAACTACTGTTTGCTTATCGGAGTATGCGACCAGAGGATTTTGGACGTTTCATCAAGGCGTTCGTTGCAGGCGGCGGCGACGTTAATGCTAAGAGCAAGGACGGCTTAACCCTCGCCCAGGTGATCAAAGACCACCAAAAGTCAGCGGCATTCACGAGTATTCTGCAACAGCACAACTAAGTGTTACGTGGCTGGAATCCCTTTCCTCAGCAAAGCCACAGTGCAGTTTCCGGATCCAAGCCAGGCTTTGGACGAACCCGATGGGCTGCTTGCAGCTGGCGGCGATCTTACCGTCGAATGGTTACTGACGGCGTATAGCTTTGGCATATTCCCCTGGTTTAACAGCGACGACGAACCCATTTACTGGTGGAGTCCTAAAACCCGCGGTGTCCTAGAGCCAGGCCGGATGCGCATAACCCGCAGTCTACGCAAGCGCATTCGCAACGCTCCGTTTCGGATAACCGCAGATGAAAACTTCGATAAAGTTATTGAGTGCTGCGCTAGTACCCCGCGAAATGATCAGAGTGGAACCTGGATAACCCAGCGCATGCAGTCAGCCTATCTTGAGCTGTTCCAACAAGGTGTGGCGCACAGTATTGAGGTCTGGCAGGACGATAAACTCGTCGGCGGCTTATATGGCATTGCCCTTGGCCGCATGTTTTTCGGCGAATCCATGTTCAGCCACTCGCCGGATGCGTCTAAAGTAGCGTTCTACCACCTCCAGCAGCATCTGCTGGCAGAGCACTATAGCCTTATCGATTGCCAAATGATGAACCCGCATCTTGAGACTTTAGGCGTACACCCGATGGCACGAACGGAATTTTTAGCGCGACTGCGGACTAACCGCGACAAACCGACTAAAATTGGGCCCTGGACGTGGCGGCCAGCAGCAACGGCAAGCGCTGATAACGAGCGATAAAGGTCAATGATGCAAGACGATCATCGGGAACAGATTCAATTTTTNCTCACGCCGCCGCACCCCTGCTCGTATCTGCCGCGCAATGATGCCCAAACATTATTCGTTGATCCGCGGCGCATTATCAGTTCGGACCTCTATCAAACTCTGACCGATCGTGGCTTTCGTCGCAGCGGCAGCCATCTGTATCAACCCCGCTGCAACCATTGTAATGCCTGTGTAGCAACGAGAATCCCGGTCGACGCTTTTCGACCGCGACGCACCCAGCGTCGGGTAATAAAAAATAACCAAGATCTGCGTCTAGAGATTGAGGATGCCCGCTTTAGCCGCAGACACTACAACCTGTATGCGCGCTACATCAGCCTGCGCCACGCGGATGGCGACATGTATCCTGCCAGCGAAGACCAATTTCGCTCGTTTCTTCTCAGTCCCTGGTCAGCGAGCTTTTTCGTCTGTCTGTATCAGGGACAAAGGCTTCTGAGCGTGGCAGTAACAGACCAGCAACCCAACGGCTTATCCGCGATTTATACCTTTTTCGAGCCTGACGAGGAGCGCCGAAGCTTGGGCGTACTGAGCATACTGCAGCAGATCGAGGTCTGCCGATCACTGGGCCTGCCCTATCTTTATCTTGGCTATTGGGTTCAGGACTGCGCGAAGATGGCCTACAAGACTAATTTTCGCCCCGCAGAGCTATTCCAAAACAATCAATGGACCCGTTTGGATTAACGATAGTCACACTTCTATTTGCGTATCCGATACGGCACAATGCGCCCCTTCAAAAATACAGCTTAACTTTGAATGCCAAAAGAAGAACAAATTGAGATGGACGGCACTGTCGTCGACACCTTACCTAATACGATGTTTCGGGTTGAACTTGAGAACGGTCATACGGTAACCGCCCACATTTCTGGAAAAATGCGCAAAAACTACATCCGCATTCTTACCGGTGACCAAGTCAAGGTTGAGCTGACGCCCTACGATCTCTCCAAGGGACGCATTACCTTCAGGAACTAGACGTCTTTTGCAGTAATGCCTAGTCCCTTCTAGGGTCTAGGCTTCCACTGGCGAATCGACCTCTACTGACAGTTCACCGTCGGCCACGCTAACGCGCACGATACCGCCGCCACTAGACAGGTCCCCAAATAAAAGATCCTCCGCCAGCTGGCGTTTAATCTTCTCCTGTATCAGCCGCTGCATGGGGCGAGCGCCCATTTTTTCATCATAACCCTCACGTGCCAGCCACTCCCGAGCAGCCTCATCCACCTCTAAGGTTACGCGCTTTTCGTCCAGCTGCGCCTGCAGTTCAGTAAGGAACTTATCAACTACGGTCTTAACGACCTCTATGCTCAACGCACTGAATTGCACAATGGCATCCAAGCGATTACGGAATTCAGGCGTAAACATACGCTTGATGACTTCCATGCCATCCGTTGAATTATCTTGCTCGGCAAACCCAATAGAAGCGCGATTCATTTCTTGCGCCCCAGCATTGGTGGTCATCACCAACACAACGTTACGGAAATCGGCTTTGCGACCATTGTTGTCGGTAAGCGTGCCATGATCCATTACCTGCAAGAGCAGATTGAATACCTCAGGGTGGGCTTTTTCGATTTCATCCAGCAATACGATACTGTGCGGATGCTTCGTTACCGCCTCGGTTAACAAGCCTCCCTGATCAAAACCCACATACCCCGGTGGCGCCCCAATAAGTCGCGATACCGTATGCCGCTCCATATATTCCGACATGTCATAACGCAGCAACTCAACGCCCATGGTATGCGCAAGTTGCTTACATACTTCAGTCTTGCCGACACCCGTGGGGCCAGCAAATAGAAATGACCCAATGGGTTTTTCGCCACTTTTTAACCCTGCTCTAGACAGTTTGATGGCTGTGGCAAGCTGCTCGATCGCTTCATTTTGACCGAACACGGCCATCTTCAAGTTGGTGTCGAGATCGCGCAGCGACGCTTTGTCCGAGGCGGTGACTTGACTGGAGGGAATCCGCGCAATCTTCGCGACCACCTGCTCCACATCGGTAACCCCAATGCTCTTCTTGCGTCGACTTGGCGGCTGCAGCTGCTGGGCAGCTCCTGCCTCGTCAATTACATCTATGGCCTTATCGGGCATAAACCGGTCATTAATGTATCGCGCCGCCAATTCCGACGCGGTACGCAAAGCCTTATCCGTATAACGAAGGTTGTAGTGATCCTCGAAGCGGCTTTTCAGGCCCTTGAGAATTCGGTAAGTGTCGTCGACGTCTGGTTCGATGACATCGATCTTTTGAAAGCGCCGGGACAAGGCACGGTCTTTATCGAAGATGCCGCGGAACTCTTGATAGGTTGTCGACCCCATGCAACGCAACTGCCCAGAAGTCAGCAGCGGTTTGAGCAAATTAGAGGCATCCATGACCCCACCAGACGCTGCGCCAGCACCGATAATGGTATGAATTTCGTCGATAAAGAGAATTGAACCCTCTTGCTTCTTCAGCTCGCCCAACACGGCTTTGAAACGCTTCTCAAAGTCTCCGCGATATTTCGTGCCGGCCACCAAGGCGCCTAAATCTAGGGCATAAATCGTGCTGTCAGCGACAACTTCCGGCACCTGAGCATCAACAATACGCTTTGCCAGCCCCTCTGCTATCGCGGTTTTTCCGACCCCCGATTCGCCAACAAGCAATGGGTTATTCTTACGCCGACGACAGAGAATTTGGATCGCTCGCTCCACTTCTTCATCGCGGCCTACCAGCGGATCGATTCGGCCAGCCTTGGCTTCTTCGTTCAGATTAGTTGCAAACGAATCTAGCGCACTTGAGCGCTGCTCGCCTTCGCCCTCTTCGGCGCCACTTACTTCGGCATCCTCTTCGGCGTCGCCGGAATCATCAATTTTACTGATTCCATGAGAGATATAATTCACCACATCAATGCGCGATACCCCTTGGGATTTCAGCAGGTATACCGCCTGACTTTCTTGCTCGCTGAAGATCGCCACTAAAACATTCGCACCGGTCACTTCTTTCCGCCCGGATGATTGGACATGGAATAACGCTCGAGATACCACACGTTGAAAACCCAAAGTCGTCTGGGTTCCCCGCTCATCATCGCCGGTTTCTAGGGTTGGCGTCGTATCATCGATGTACTTTTCCACCTCANCGCGCANNGCATCGACATCCGCACCNACGTTGACCAAGACATTAACTGCCTGATCATTGGCNAGCAAAGCCAGCAGCAGATGCTCAACAGTCACAAACTCATGACGCTTGATGCTTGCTTCCTGGGCGACGCCATTCAGTGATTTTTCTAGGTCTTTGCTCAGCATGTTTTACTCGTCGTTAGTTGCGCTGTAATGCCTTCGCTTGATTCGTTTGATCCGTCCGATCACGCTCAAGTCTGTAATATGTTCAGTGTTTGGTCTCTCTGTGGTCTTACAATGGCCTGTTTTTACCCTTCCGAGATAACTCTAGCAATCTTCGTTTTCTCAGATGTCTAAACAATGTGTCCTCGAGATGAATTTTCAATCTGTCATTTCAACAGTAGACATCAATGGGTGATTATTCTCTTGCGCGTAATTGTTGACCTGCTCTGATTTGGTTTCCGCAATATCTCGGGGGAATATTCCCACTACCGCAGACCCCTCGGAATGGACTACAAGCATTATTTGGGTGGCCTTTTCCCTATTCATAGAGAAAAAACTCTCCAATATGTGGACCACGAACTCCATTGGCGTGTAGTCGTCGTTTAACAGAATCACCTTGTACATCGGCGGCCGTTTTAATTCCGGTTCGGCAACCTCCGCGATCGTCCCTAAGTCATGATCGCCTTCCACCTCATCATCGCCAGCGCTGGCGCGGCAAATCAACCCTGCTGACTTGTGATTTATGTCCACGTCTAAAATTCGTCCATTGTCTATACCAGGGTATCAATCATAGCGTGTAATTTGTGTGCAGTACGCATTCAACTTAGGCAACATTTCTGTGCCAAATTAACGATCACCCGTCAGCCGCCACACCAACGACACGCACTTGACTATGCTCTCCTTATGCAACACAGTTTGCATTCGTTTGGAGGATTTATATGCCTAAGGGTTTAGTTAAGTGGTTTAATAGCGCAAAGGGTTACGGCTTCATTATCACAGAGGAAAATTCTCAGGAGCTGTTTGCCCACTACACAGCAATCAGCATGTCAGGCTACAAAACCTTAGTAGATGGTGAGGCGGTGGAGTTCGACATCNAGCAGAGCAACAAAGGACTGCAAGCGAAAAACATTCGCCGCTTGCAACCNGCAGAGGAAGCAACCACNGTAGCAGCGCCGCTCGACACTACTATATGCGAGCTGCCCGGCGTTGCTGTTGAGAACAAGTCTCTTTAAATCAAAGCCTCTTCAAAGCTTCTTCAAAGCAGAGATAATTCGCACTGCGCCCAACGTTTGTTAACGATGAGCGCGCAAATAACCTCTAGCAATAAATTCTATAGAGACGACAGGATTTGGTTAAAGGTTGCCGACGGCCGCATAGCCACACTGGCACGCTCGCCGTCTGGCGCAAAATAACCGCCCACATCAACTGCAGCGCCCTGNGCGGCTATCAGTTCATCGCTGATGGCCCCATCATTGTCTTGCAGCTGTGCATGCATACGAGNAAAGCGCTCGCTCAAGCCCGGATCCTCTTGCTGGGCAGCCATTGCTTCAGCCCAGTACATCGCTAGGTAGAAGTGGCTGCCACGATTATCTATCTCATTCACTTTGCGTGACGGCGATTTGTTGCTCTCTAGGAATTTAGCGATCGCTTCATCCAGGGTAGAAGCCAGCAATTGNGCCGCCGAGTTATCATAAGTGTGCGCTAGATGTTCGAGGGAGGCNGCCAGAGCAAGAAACTCACCCAAACTATCCCAACGCAGATGGCCCTCTGACTCAAATTGCTGCACATGCTTCGGCGCAGATCCGCCAGCGCCGGTTTCAAACAATCCCCCACCATTTATTAAGGGCACCACCGACAGCATTTTCGCGCTGGTTCCAAGCTCCATAATCGGGAAAAGATCAGTCAGATAATCGCGTAACACATTTCCCGTGACCGATATCGTATCGTCACCTTGGCGCATGCGCTGNAGGGAGAATTTCGTTGCCTCAGTTGGCGCTAGAACACTGTGCTCAACCCCGGTGAGATCATGATCGGGCAAGTACGCTTGCACTTTCTTGATCAATTCAGCGTCATGGGCNCGCTCAGCATCGAGCCAAAATACTATCGGCGCACCAGTAAGCCGCGCGCGGGTAACAGCCAGCTTCACCCAATCGCGAATTGGCTCATCTTTCACTCTGCACAGGCGCCAAATGTCGCCTTCGGCAACCNCGTGCTCCATTAGCACACTGCCATCGCTACCAAGTACGGCAATGGTTCCCGTACCTGGGGCCTCAAAAGTGGTGTCGTGCGAGCCGTATTCTTCNGCTTTCTGCGCCATCAGNCCTACATTAGGCACAGACCCGAGGGTNGTCGGATCAAATGCNCCAAAGCGCTTACAGTCGTCTATGACAGCTGCATAAACACCGGCGTAGCAACGATCTGGTATAACCGCTTTCATGTCATGCAGATCGCCATCAGGCCCCCACATTTTACCGGACTCGCGAATCGCCGCAGGCATCGACGCATCGATGATAATGTCGCTAGGGATNTGCAGATTNGTAATGCCTTTATCNGAATTCACCATGGCCATGTCAGGGCCATTTGCCAGACAAGCATCTAAATCNGCGCGAATNCGCTCACACTGATCAGCCGGCAGGCTTTGAATTTTTTCGTAGGCGTCGCCGATGCCATTATTTGCGTCTACGCCCAGCTCAGCGAATACCTCTTCGTGTGCCGCAAATGCAGCGTGGTAATAGGCCCTTACCGCATGCCCGAATATGATGGGATCTGAAACCTTCATCATGGTGGCCTTTAGATGCAGAGAAAACAGCACCCCGTCTTCGGTATCAGCAATCTGCTGCTGGAAAAAGTCACACAGTTGTTGCTTATTCAGGGTGGCCGCGTCAACTACCTCACCCGCAGTCACTGGAACAGCTGCTGCCAGCGATTGAGTTGAACCATCGTCAGCCCGAAACACCACACTTAAAGTGTCATCGGCAGCCATCGTTGTCGATTGCTCGGAGCTNTAGAAGTCACCGTCTTGCATATGCGAAACATGGGACTTTGAATCACTCGCCCAGGCGCCCATAGAGTGTGGATGTTTTTTCGCGAACATTTTCACCGACGCCGGCGCGCGACGATCGGAATTACCCTCGCGCAATACCGGGTTCACGGCGCTACCTTTTACGGCGTCATAACGCGCCTTGATGTCGTGTTCGGCATCGCTCCCAGGCTCTTCNGGGTAATCTGGCAGATCGTACCCCTGATTCTGCAGTTCCTTAATCGCAGCATGCATCTGTGGATTCGAGGCACTGATATTNGGCAACTTGATAATATTCGCGCCCGGATCTTGGGTCAGCCGACCCAGTTCTGCCAAATCATCAGGAATGCGTTGCGCATCNGTTAAACGCTCTGGGAATGCGGCCAAAATTCTTCCCGCTAGCGAGATATCACGGGTTTCGACCTGCACACCTGCCGCGTCTGTGAACGCCTTGATAATAGGCAACAAGGAAAAGGTTGCTAATCGAGGGGCTTCGTCTGTTTCCGTATAAATGATCTTTTGTTGATCGCTCATAAATAGGCTGTCCTTGTATTGGAATTGCTCGGCAATTACGCCGCCCACTCGTCAACACGGTGGGTGTATGCACTTTGANTCCGGCGAAAGCCCCCCTTCCGCAGAAGCGNTGAAATATAAAGCTCCGAACCCCGCTCTGCAACTTTCAACGCCGCCAGTANACTGCTACCGCGTGGCACTANGANCCAGGTTGACGCCATTTCTCCGCTCGAACGGCATCTTGTGCTGTGGACTTCAGCCAGGTCTGTCCCAGGCCCGTGCGCTCGCGTTTCCACAACACAGCATCGGTCTTCAGGTAATCCATGATGAACTCGGCNGCGGCAAAAGCTGCCTCTCGGTGTGCCGACCCCACCATAACTANGACAATTTGCTCGCTCGGTGTCAGTTCACCGACTCGGTGCACAACCCGGATCCACGGCACGGGCCAACGGCTCTGGGCCTGCTCCAAAATCGCCGCAATACTGCGCTCTGTCATCCCCGGATAATGCTCTAACGTCAGTGTATCCACGGCTGCGCCATCACCGGCAATTTCATTTCGCTCCCGCACCAGACCAACAAAGGTAACAATGGCACCGGCCTGCCCTGCAGACTCTTCACGCAATTCCTGATAGATGCGGGCAACATCAAACTCTGCATCTTGAATTTGAACTTTCGTATTCATCTCAGCCTCCGGTAACCGGCGGCAGTAACGCCACTTCATCACCCGCGGTAAGGGCGGGATTACCGTTAACCAGTTCTTGGTTTATGGCAACGCGTACATTGTCACCACGNAACTGCGCAANGACNTCTTCGGGATACANTTTGGCAAGCTCAANAAACACACCATCGAGNTCTAGCGCATTGACTTGCACACCCTCTGTTCCCGTCACTTCACGTAGCTGGGCAAAAAATTTAACGCTCACCATAATTATGTAATCGAGTCCTCAACAGTGTTGGAGTTTTGCTCGTCGCGCAACCACGCGCCACTCTTACCACCGGTTTTCTCCAACAACCGAATATTCTCAATGGACATGCCTTTGTCTATTGCTTTACACATGTCATAAACCGTAAGAGCAGCCACACTTACCGCGCTCAAAGCTTCCATCTCTACTCCGGTTTGCCCGGTAACTTTACACAGGGCGCGCACTTCGAGCTCGGTATCAGATAATTCCGCGAACTCAATTTGAACCTTTGTTAACGCTAGCGGATGACACAGCGGAATTAAATCTGCGCAGCGTTTAGCCGCCTGTATGCCGGCGACGCGGGCCACCGCGAGCACCTCGCCCTTGGCCAACTGATTGCCCTTTATTGCCGCCATTGTAGCGGCTTGCATAACTAGCACCCCGGCGGCAACGGCAACCCGCTGACTCAGATCCTTGTCGCCTACATCCACCATATTGGCTTCGCCAGCCGCATTAATGTGACTTAATTGTGTGGTCATGATTGTTTCCCAATTTGCTCCACTGTATCACGCGACCCAATCTTAGACTGACCCGCTCGACTGAGTGATGTAAAATTCCGCCCTTGTTATTGCCGGTTCAATGTTGCCGAAATGGACAGCGCTGCGGATCATCAAAAAGACCTATCCAATATTTCCGTCATCGTCGGCATGTCTGGCGGCGTCGACTCATCTGTGGCCGCCTATCTGCTGCAACAGCAGGGCTATGCTGTTGCAGGTTTGTTCATGAAAAATTGGGACGAAGACGATGGCACCGAATATTGTACGGCAATTGCCGATTTAGCCGATGCCCAAGCAACTTGCGACGCACTTAATATACCGTTGCATTGCGCTAATTTCGCCGCCGAATATTGGGATAACGTGTTTGAGTATTTTCTTACCGAGTATCGTCGGCTCAGGACTCCGAACCCCGACATTTTGTGCAATCGCGAAATTAAGTTTCGCCAGTTTGTCGACTACGCACAGACCCTCGGTGCGGACTACATCGCCACAGGCCACTATGTAAAGCGCGTTGATCAGCCGGGTGGCGTCATTATCGAAAAAGGCGTTGATAGCAATAAGGATCAAACCTACTTTTTGCAGGCGGTGCCAAAGTCGCAGTTAGAAAAATGCCTGTTCCCACTGGGTGAGTGGCACAAATCAGACGTACGTAAACTCGCTACTGATCTGGGATTACAAAATCACCGCAAGAAAGACAGTACCGGTATCTGTTTTATCGGTGAGCGCCGCTTTGCAGACTTTTTACGCACCTATATCACGGATCAGCCCGGTCCGATTACTGATCCTGAGGGCAGGATTTTGGGCACCCATCGCGGCCTTCACTACTACACTATTGGTCAGCGCCAGGGCATCAATATCGGTGGTAAAGCCGGCAGACCCGAATCACCCTGGTATGTCGCCGCCAAACACCAAACCGATAATCGTCTCGAGGTCACACAAGACGAACGCACTTTGCACAGCGCGTGGCTGCATGCAGTTGATGTCAATTGGCTTGAGGACATCACCCTGCCGTTACGTTGTCAGGCAAAAGTCCGCTATCGACAACAAGATCAGCACTGTCGGGTAGAGCGCGCCTGTAATGATCGTCTATTAGTACACTTTGATGAACCGCAGCGGGCGGTGGCAGAAGGACAGTACATAGCTTTCTATGACAACAACCGACTGCTGGGCGGAGGCTGTATTGACCTTTGTCCGCGCACCAAAATTCCAACGTCTTTTTCGGAGCCTACGGCCTATGTCTGAATCGAGACACATAAACGCCATATCTGCCATTGATGGTAGATATCGCAGTAAAGTCGAACCACTCGCGCACATCTGTAGTGAGCTGGGGCTGATGAAATTTCGCACCCAAGTAGAGTGTCGTTGGGTGCAATTTCTCAGTGATCTGCCTGGGGTGCCAGAGCTTGCAACGCTTAGTGCTGCAGACCGCGAATTCATTGATGCTGTCGCCACCCAATTTGACGAGGCGGCGGCATTACGCATCAAACACTTCGAGGCCACGACCAATCATGATGTTAAGGCCGTGGAATATTATGTGAAGGAACGTTTCAACGAACGCGCAACGCTGCAGCCGATTAGCGAATGGATTCACTTCGCCTGCACCTCTGAGGATATCAACAATACCGCCTACGGCTTGATGATAAAAACAGCCGTGGACTCCGTACTGCTACCCCAAATGGATACCCTCATTACTGCCATTGACAGCCTTGCCCAGAGTGAAGCTGAAAGACCCATGCTGTCGCGTACACATGGACAAACCGCGTCACCAACCACCCTCGGCAAGGAAATGAAGAACGTTGCGGTACGCCTGCAACGCCAGCGTAATCAATTATCCAACATCGAAATCTTAGGTAAGTTCAACGGTGCTGTAGGCAACTTTAATGCCCACTTAAGTGCCTACCCGGATGTCGATTGGCCTAGTGTGTCGGCGGATTTCATCACCTCGATCGGGCTTACAAACAATCCTTGGACCACCCAAATAGAACCCCACGACTACATCGCAGAGCTGTTTCACTGTCTTATGCGGTTTAATCAGGTGCTGTTGGATTTTGACCGCGACATCTGGGCTTACATCTCTAATGATTACTTCAAACAGCGCAAAGTCGAAGGCGAAACTGGATCTTCGACCATGCCACACAAAATCAATCCGATAGACTTTGAAAACTCCGAGGGCAATGTAGGCATGGCCAACGCAATGCTTGCACATATGGCCGACAAACTACCCGTCTCACGCTGGCAGCGGGATCTTTCGGACTCTACAGTACTGCGCAACATAGGCGCTTGTTTGGGCCACTGCAGTATTGCCTATCAGGCGACCGTGAAAGGTCTGTCGCGACTTGAAGTTAACGCCGAAGTGATTGCCGAAGATCTGGCACAGAGCTGGGAAGTTCTCGCAGAACCTGTGCAAACGGTAATGCGCAAGCATGGAATCGCCGAGCCCTATGAAAAGTTGAAAGCGGCAACTCGCGGCAGACGTCTGTCAGCAGATTTATTTGCACAACTGCTGACGGAATTGGAGCTACCCGAATCTGCGGTGCAGGAACTATGCGATCTGACACCAGAACTCTACATTGGTATGGCCGCTGAGCTTGCGCGCAAACCGCATAGCGAATAATGCGCGCAGAATATTCGGTAACCGAGGTCTCCTGGGCCACCCACCAACAGCAACTTATGGCGCTGCGGTTCGCGGTATTTGTAGGCGAACAGGGTATCGCGGCCGAAGATGAACGGGACCCCAAGGACCCAGAATGCCGGCACTTTGTGGCGCTGCACGACGACGCTACTGTTATTGGTTGCGGCCGTTTAACCCCAGAGGGACAGATTGGTCGCATGGCAGTACAAGCAGCATTACGCCAGACTGGGATCGGATCCGCGATACTGCAGCATATCCTGCAGTGCGCCCGACATAGCGGCAGCAATGCCGTGTTTCTACATGCGCAAGCAGACGCTGCGGAGTTCTACGCGCGACACGGATTCATCAGCAATGGTGAGACATTTATCGAGGCCGGCATACCGCATATTGGTATGCACTGCCATCTCGCTTAATCAGAGATCAGGACGAAACTATGAATACAGATTATCGCAAACCACTGGGTGACAGCGGACTCGATTATTTCGACGCACAAGCAGCGATTAACAACCTAGAAGCCGGCGCCTATGCGCGTCTTCCATATACCTCAAAGGTACTGGCAGAAAACCTAGTACGACGCTGCGAGCCTGAACAGCTGAACGCTGCGTTGCAGCAGCTCATTGAGCGCAAGCGCGATCTTGATTTCCCCTGGTATCCCGCCCGTGTGGTTTGTCATGACATTCTCGGGCAAACCGCGCTAGTGGACTTGGCGGGACTGCGCGATGCCATAGCAGCCAAGGGCGGTGATCCAGCCCAGGTAAATCCAGTGGTACCGACCCAACTGATCGTTGACCACTCATTGGCCGTGGAACACGCGGGCTTCGAGCAAGATGCCTTCGAAAAAAACAGAGCCATTGAAGATCGCCGCAACGATGACCGCTTTCATTTTATCAACTGGACCAAAACTGCGTTCAAAAACGTCGATGTGATTCCGCCGGGCAACGGCATCATGCACCAGATCAATCTAGAGCGGATGTCACCGGTTGTGCACGCCCAAGATGGCGTTGCTTTTCCGGACACCCTAGTGGGCACCGATAGCCACACTCCCCATGTAGACGCGCTGGGCGTCATCGCCATTGGCGTCGGTGGCCTCGAGGCGGAGAGCGTGATGCTAGGCAGGGCCTCCTATATGCGACTGCCCGACATCGTCGGCGTAGAACTGATCGGCGAACGGCAACCGGGCATAACCGCCACCGACATCGTACTGGCCATCACTGAATTCCTGCGCGAGCAGAGAGTGGTTTCGACCTACTTGGAGTTTTTTGGCCCTGGTGCTACCGCCCTAACCCTTGGGGATCGCGCAACCATTTCCAATATGACTCCGGAATTTGGCGCCACCGCAGCCATGTTTTACATAGACCAGCATACTTTGGACTACTTACGCCTGACCGGGCGCGAGGAGCAGCAAGTTCAGTTGGTCGAGCACTACGCCAAGACCACTGGCCTGTGGGCAGATGCCATGGCCGACGCGGATTACGAACGCGTATTGCAGTTCGATCTTTCAACCGTGTGCCGCAACATCGCTGGTCCCTCAAACCCGCACCGTCGAGTCGCAACCAGCGATCTATCGGCTCAGGGCATCAGTGGCACGGTAGACACTCATGAGGGTGAAATGCCCGACGGTGCAGTAATCATTGCGGCAATCACCAGCTGCACAAATACCAGTAATCCACGCAACGTTATCGCCGCAGCACTGTTGGCACGCAATGCCAACGCGCGCGGCCTAACCCGCAAGCCATGGGTTAAGTCGTCTTTGGCACCAGGCTCTAAAGCCGTACAACTGTATCTCGAGGAAGCGGATTTACTCGGCGAGTTGGAGCAACTTGGTTTTGGCATCGTCGCCTTCGCCTGCACCACGTGTAACGGCATGAGTGGGGCATTAGACCCAAAAATCCAAGACGAGATAATCGCTCGCGATCTCTACGCCACGGCGGTGCTTTCCGGCAACCGAAACTTCGACGGGCGAATCCACCCTCACGCCAAGCAGGCCTTTCTGGCTTCGCCACCCCTAGTTGTTGCCTATGCAATCGCCGGCACTATTCGCTTTGATATAGAGCAGGACATTCTTGGCTTAGATGCCGAGGGCGAACCGGTACGCCTAGCGGATATTTGGCCCAGCGACGCAGAGATAGACGCCATCGTCGAGCAAGCGGTAAAACCAGAACAATTCAGCGCGGTCTATGACCCCATGTTTGTCTCGCTCAAAGACGTTACCGATCACACAGACCCTCTGTACCAGTGGCGCGAGCAGAGCACTTATATTCGTCGCCCACCCTATTGGGAAGGCGCATTAGCCGGCGAGCGCAGCTTGAGCGGCATGCGGCCGTTGGCAGTTTTAGGTGACAACATCACCACAGATCATTTATCGCCATCCAATGCAATCCTGCGCGACAGTGCGGCGGGCGAATACCTGCACAAAATGGGCTTACCAGAGGCAGACTTTAACTCTTATGCAACCCACCGCGGGGATCACTTAACAGCCCAACGAGCGACATTCGCAAACCCCAAATTGCTTAACGAAATGGTTCAGCAAAACGGTGAGGTGCAACAAGGTTCATTGGCTCGCATAGAACCTGAGGGCGAGGTAGTGCGCATGTGGGAAGCCATTGAAACCTATATGCAAAGAGCGCAACCGTTGATCATCGTTGCAGGTAAGGACTATGGCCAAGGCTCCTCCCGCGACTGGGCAGCCAAGGGCGTTCGACTAGCGGGCGTAGAAGCCATCGTCGCCGAGGGTTTTGAGCGCATCCACCGAACTAATCTGGTTGGCATGGGCGTTCTGCCTCTGGAATTTATGCCGGGTAATGACCGCAAGACTTACGCCATAGATGGCAGTGAGCGCTTCGATGTTCTAGGTACTGTGAGTCCCGGAGCCGAACTTGAATTAATAATGACCCGCGCAGACGACAGCACCGTAACTATTCCAGTGCGCTGCCGCCTAGATACGGCCGAGGAAGTCTCCATTTACAGCGCCGGCGGTGTCTTACAGCGCTTTGCTGAAGATTTTTTACAAGCTAAGACTGGCTGAGTAATACGCATAAGAGGATAAACCGCTGTCATGAGTAACGCCCCATTTTTCGCCCCACAGATTTCCGTTCCTGCCACCTATATGCGTGGCGGCACCAGCAAGGGGGTATTTTTTAGTCACGCCGACCTGCCGGATGCGGCAAAACAACCCGGCGTGGAACGGGATGCCCTACTGCAGCGGGTTATTGGTAGCCCTGACCCCTACGAAAAACAGATCGATGGCATGGGCGGGGCAACTTCCAGCACCAGTAAAACCGTCATCGTTCAAGCCAGTGAGAAGCCTGATCATGACGTTGACTATCTGTTTGGCCAGGTGGCAATAGACCAGGATTTTGTCGACTGGAGCGGTAACTGCGGCAATCTGTCGGCCGCGGTCGGCCCTTTCGCGATAGAACGAGGACTGGTGGATCCGGCACGTATCCCTGCCAATGGCATTGCAGAAATTCGTATATGGCAGGCCAACATTCACAAAACTATTGTCGCCCATGTGCCAATCAGCAACGGCCGGGTTCAGGAAACTGGCGATTTCGAATTGGACGGTGTGACCTTTCCTGCGGCAGAAGTACGCTTGGACTTTATGCAACCGGTCGATACCGAAAATGAAGCCCTCTTCCCGACCGGCAACGTAGTCGACACATTGCAGGTTCCTGGAGTCGGTGAGTTTGATGCAAGCATGATCAATGCGGGCATTCCGACCATTTTTATCCGTGCCGATGCCCTAGGCTACAGTGGCACAGAATTGCAGACGGATATCAACGCTGATAGTGAGGCACTGGCGCGGTTTGAAAAAATCAGAACCGCGGGGGCGCTGGCTATGGGCTTGATCGAAACCGCTGCAGAAGCTGCAGCCCGCCAACACACCCCCAAGGTGGCCTTTGTAAGTAGCCCCAAAAGCTATACCGCTTCCAGCGGCAAACCAGTCCAAGAGCAAGATATTGATTTACTTGTGCGCGCCCTATCCATGGGCAAGTTGCATCATGCAATGATGGGAACCGCTGCTGTGGCCATCGGCGCTGCCGCAGCGATTCCTGGTACCTTGGTCAATCTGGCGGCCGGCGGCGGCGATCGCGACTACGTTGTCTTTGGCCACCCATCTGGAACCCTTGGCGTAGGCGCAATCGCCGAACAAACCAGCGACGGATGGACCATCCGTCAGGCCAGCATGAGCCGCAGCGCCAGAATCCTTATGGAAGGCGCCGTTCGGGTACCTGCTATCAGCTAGCGCTCTGTGATCGGTTCAACCTTACGCGGTTCGGGACCTACGTAATCTGCGCTAGGACGAATAATCCGGTTATTTTCCCGCTGCTCCATAACGTGTGCGGTCCAACCAGAAACTCTTGAGCAGACGAATATCGGCGTGAATAATTTCGTAGGAATACCCATGGCGTTATAGGCCGAGGCATGGAAGAAGTCTGCATTCGCAAACAGCTCCTTTTCATCCCACATCAACTTTTCAATGGCACAAGAAACTGGATACAGAACCTTGTCACCAACATCATCAGCCAGTTTTTCTGCCCACTGCTTAATGATCACATTCCGCGGATCGCTGGTGCGATAGATGGCGTGGCCAAAGCCCATTATTTTGTCTTTGCGCTCTAACATACCGCGCACGCCCTCGGTGGCCGCATCCGGGGTAGCGAACTTTTCAATTAGCTCCATAGCGGCTTCGTTCGCACCACCGTGCAGCGGCCCGCGCAGCGAACCAATGGCGCCAGTTACGCAGGAATGCATATCTGAAAGGGTCGACGCACATACGCGTGCGGTAAACGTCGACGCATTAAATTCGTGCTCGGCATAAAGAATCAACGACGTATCCATTACCTGCTGGTGCAGTTCATTAGGCGACTCGCCACTGAGCGTACGCAAAAAGTGCGCGGCTAAGGACGGCTCGTCAGTTGCGGTATCTATGCGCACGCCATCGTGACTGAAGCGATACCAATAATTGATAATGCCGGGTAACGCTCCTAACAGTCGATCTGCGGTACGTTGCTGGTTCTCGAAATCTCCCTCTGGCTCTAGATTGCCCAACATGGAGCAACCCGTGCGCATGACATCCATGGGATGGGCGCTGGCAGGAATACGTTCGAGAACTTCTAACAAGGTCGACGGCAACTCTCTGTTCGCCTTGAGCACATCGCGATAGGCATCCAATTCCTGCTGGTTCGGCAAATGACCATGGAAAATCAAATACGCGACTTCTTCAAAACAAGTGTTATCTGCCAAATCTGTGATGTCGTAGCCGCGATAGGTAAGGCCCGTGCCCGATACTCCGACGGTACACAATGCTGTGCTGCCCGCGCTTTGCCCGCGCAACCCTGCGCCACCGAGTTTTTTATCAACCATTAGTTTCCTCCCGTTCGCTCGGCACAACTGCCAAGCTTGCCTATTTTCGTCGTGCGCAACCTAGCCTGCTTGCTCTGCAAACAACTGGTCGAGCTTTTTTTCGTACTCGTGGTAGCCAAGAAAGTCATACAGTTCCATGCGCGTTTGCATGGTATCTACGACCGCAGCTTGGGTCCCTTGTTCACGAATTTCTTTATACACGTTGAGTGCCGCTTTATTCATAGCGCGAAACGCCGATAAGGGGTACAGCGCCATGGCAATACCCACTCCAGCCAGTTCCTCCGTGGTGTACAGGGGTGTTTGCCCAAACTCAGTAAGATTAGCAAGCACCGGCACACCCGCTGCACTGACAATGGATCGATACATATCAATCTCGGTCATGGCTTCGGCAAAAATCGCGTCGGCCCCTGCCTCAGCGAACGCGCCAGCGCGATCTACTGCAGCATTGAAACCTTCTACTGATAACGCGTCGGTGCGCGCCATAACCACAAACTCAGGATCGGTCTTGGCATCCACAGCTGCCTTAATGCGATCGACCATTTCAGCAACGGATACGATTGCTTTATTGGGACGGTGGCCACAACGCTTTTGCGCGACCTGATCTTCAATGTGCACGGCTGCAGCACCTGCTGCGGTCATATCTCGAATCGTCCGTGCAATGTTGAACGCACCACCCCAGCCCGTATCGATGTCTACCAGCAATGGCACTTCAGTAGCAGCGGTAATGCGACGAACGTCCTCCAAAACATCATTGAGCGAAGTCATTCCCAAATCCGGCAACCCGTAGGATGCATTGGCAACTCCGCCGCCCGACAAGTAAATCGCCTTGTAGCCCACTTGCTCGGCCATAAGCGCAGTATAAGCGTTGATGGTGCCTGGAATTTGTAACGGCGACTCGCTCATATAAGCCGCACGAAATTTCGCTCCCTGACTCATAATTTATTCCTGTTTTGGATTTCAGCAGTGGTCATTCTACCTTGAAGCAGCCGCTTGCGGAGATAACCAATCGCCGAAATTATATTGGAAGCCTACGGCGCGGTGATCAGCGCCTGCAATTCTGCATAATCATTAGCCAGCGGATACTGGGGATATATTTCCCGCACATTGTCCGGTGCCTGAAAAAAGATCCCCCGATCAGCTTCTTCCAACATTGATACATCGTTGAATGAATCACCCGCCGCAATGACACGAAGATCCAACGATTTGAACGCTTTGACCGAGCATCGCTTTGGATCAGTCTGGCGTAACTTAAAGCCAACAATCCTATCTTGCTCGACCACCAACTTGTGACAGAGCAAAAATGGTTGCTGCAATTGCGCCATTAACGGTGCGGCAAATTCGTAAAAAGTATCGGAGATGATTGCGACCTGATAATGCAATCGCGCCCACTGTAAAAATTCGAAGGCACCCGGTAGCGGCTGCAGCTTGGCTATTTGCGCCTGCACATCTGACAAAGTGATGTTGTGCTCCTCTAGCAATTCCAAGCGATAGTTCATCAGGTCTTCATAAACCGGGATATCGCGGGTTGTTTTCAACAATCCGTCGACTTCAGTCGCCCGTGCGACTGCCTGCCAAACTTCAGGCACCAATACTCCTTCAAGATCTAAACACAGTACGTCCACAATCGTCCTTATCCTTTGTCTAAGGTGTAAGCATATAGCAACAGATTCTTTTTTATTCACCAAAACCATTGCTAACCTGCGCGCAAATCAACACAGAGACACTTTCAGCCCCTCATGAGCACCCTCTCCCTGCAGCAGCAACAACTCATCAGCAACAGCATTCAATTAATCCAGTCAGCATTCGAGCGCTATCCGGCCGATAACATCGCTATCTCCTTTAGCGGTGCCGAGGACGTTATTCTGATCGACCTGATGAGCCAATTGCAGCAGCGCTGCGAGGTTTTCAGCCTCGACACTGGACGTTTGCACCCGCAAACCTACCGCTTTATCGAAACCGTAAGAAACCACTACGACTTACCGATCAAGATCGTCATGCCCGATTCCAACGACGTCGCGGAACTCGTGCAGCAAAAAGGCCTTTTCAGTTTTCGCAATGATGGCCACGAAGAGTGTTGTGCAGCTCGTAAGATAAACCCGTTGCGCAGCAAACTGGCCCAGCTAGACGCCTGGATTACTGGTCAGCGTATCGACCAAAGCGTGACCCGAACCGAGCTCGCCGAAGTACATATGGATGGCGTATTTGATGGCCGCAATGGCGCTTTGGAAAAATTCAATCCTCTCGCCAACTGGCGCTCAGCAGATGTTTGGGATTACATTCGTGACCGTCAGGTGCCCTACAATCCATTGCACGAGCAAGGCTATGTGTCTATTGGCTGTGAACCATGCACTCGAGCTGTAGCCCCTCACGAACACGAGCGCGCAGGACGCTGGTGGTGGGAAAGTGCTACCCACAAGGAGTGCGGGTTACATCGCCAGAATCTAATCGCCCACGGTTAGCTATTTATGCGGTAGTGTTGTCTTTGCAAATAGCTCTTCACGCTCTTTACGGGTCTTACAGGCCAACGCGTCTTGCACCATCCATTCATCCAAATGTGGCGCAAACAATTTGATGAAGCTGAGCATGTAGCGCCGCAGAAATGTGCCGCGCCGAAAACCGATATAGGCCACACTCGGCTCGAACAAATGGCTGGCATCTATGCGCACAAGATCTTGGTCTAGGACTTCGTCGAACGCCATGCTCGCAATAATACCCACGCCCAGACCAAGTCGAACGTAGGTTTTGATGACATCCGTATCGGTAGCAGTAAAGACCACATTAGGGGTGATATTCGCCGAGCCAAAGGCATCGTCAAGCTTCGAACGTCCGGTAAATCCAAATACATAGGTCACGATCGGCAGATCGGCCAAGTCCTCTAATGTCAGTCGCGAGACTAGAGCCAACGGGTGGTCCTTGGGCACCACCACACATCGATTCCAGCTATAGCAAGGCATCATCACAAGATCCTGAAACAACTCCATACCTTCCGTTGCGATCGCAAAGTCGGCCGTACCCGCATCTGCGAGCTGGGCAATTTGCTCTGGCGAACCCTGATTCATGTGCAAACTCACGTCTGGATATGCCTGACGAAACGATTGAATCACTGGCGGTAAGGCATAGCGAGCTTGGGTATGAGTGGTCGCAATACTCAAGGCTCCCTGAGTCTCATCTGAGCACTCTTGGGCCATTTGTTTGATGGTTTGCGTCTGGCGCAGAATGTCCCCGGCCATGGCAATAATTTGCTGACCTACCGTGGTAATTTCCGCAAGGTGTTTGCCATTACGGGCAAAGATCTCTACGCCTAATTCATGCTCCAAAAGGCGAATCTGCTTACTGACTCCGGGCTGAGAGGTAAATAGGGATTCAGCTGCCGCAGAAACATTTAAACCGTTATTAGCTACTTCCCAGATGTATCGAAGTTGCTGCAGTTTCATGGGATTAACCTTTGATTAAGAATGGCGAGCTAGCGATTTTAATATAATTTTAAATTATTAAAAATAGTTTTTATATTATTAAATAAAATCGCAGCCCATTCAGCCTAATCCTTACGATTAACAACCCCGTGAGGCACATGACCAGTAGCCAGATGACCCGCCGCGCGATTGCAATGCAGCTCGTGATCGTCAAAAAAGATATCTGCCGCGAAACCGCGTAAAAACTCGGTCTTATCCATGCCGCCCAAAAACAGCGATTCGTCCAATCGGATATCCCACTCCCTTAAGGTACGAATCACCCGCTCGTGGGCAGGCGCACCGCGCGCGGTGACCAGAGCCGTACGAATCGGGCTTTGGCCTTCTGGAAACTCCTGCTGCAGGCTCTGAAGGGCCGCCAAAAAAGCCTTAAACGGACCACCGCCCAATACGTCTGCCGCTTTTGCCTGTTCATGTTGGCTAAATGCATCAAGTCCATGCCGTTGGTAGACCTGTTCAGCCTCATCAGAAAAGAGTACCGAGTCACCATCAAACGCTAGCCGCAGTACTGAATCCGCTGCATCCGTGGCGCCCCCGCCACCGCCCAACAAGGTGGCCGCGGCAACATTTTCCTCAAGGGCCAGTCGCACATCATCACCATGAGTCGACAGAAACAAGTCGCAGCCAAATCCATTGATATAGCGATACGGTGATGCGCCAGAGCAGAATGCTGCACGAGTTATTCCTAGGTCGTGAGCACGTATGGAGTTGAAAACCCGCAAACCAGTATCTGCAGAATTTCGCGACAGAAGTATTACTTCGACTCTAGGTTTATCAAGTAATTTATTGATATTTAATATTTTTTTTACTAGATAGTAGCCGTCGCCAGGCTCTAGAACCACATCTTCCTGATCGATCTGATAACGTCGGTAGGCCTCTAGACCCTGGCTTTCATAAATTTCATTTGAAGTAGATAAGTCGAATAAGGCGGTAGACGAGATCGCCACCGTTAACGGCTTGGCTGGTGTGGTTTCAGGCATCTAGATCAGGGATCAGTTCGCTTTCTAGGCGATGGATCATGTCTTTAATTTTAAGCTTACGTCGTTTCAGACGTTGAATGCGCATGGTGTCGTGATGACGTGCTTCGAGAAGATGGTTTATTACTACATCGAGGTCACTGTGCTCTACCCGCAGCCCTTCTAACCACTCAAGTATCTTTTTCTGTTCATCTGCCTGGGTCAAAACTGGCCTCGTCGTAAGCGCTCATTGGTTCTTACACCGGTCACGCTCACTTGTTTTTGAGTCAATTGAAGAAAGCTTGCGCCTCTTCTTCAAGTGCAGACAATCTGCGCACCCAGTTATCAAGGAGCAAAAAGTCGTTGTCAGAAATGTCGAAGCTACGAGCAATCTCTTTCAGCAAACACTCTTCTTCGATTTCAAACGCGCCATCGACATAGCTCAATTTAATTAAATTGATGACCACAACCATGCGCGAGCGTTTGTCTTGGAAAACGTCTTGAATTCCTTCCAACTCGAGATAATCCAGCTCCTCTACTTCGCTGAGCCCCATCTCCTGCTTAAGCTCAAGCAACATTCCCTCTTCGTTAGGGTCCAGTAGACCATCAGAGACAATAACGTTGTGGGCAAGACCCAACATCGCATGACGTTGGTCGGTGCTGAACGAGGATAGCCACATAGCCGTTTATTCCTATACCAAGGATTAGGAGAGAAGCTGTTGACCGAGGCTAAAGATCATAATGATCACAGCCAACCAACCGACGCCTATCAAACCTTTCATTACCAAACCTTGGTCAAAGAAATCTTCGATCAAATGCCACATTACAGGGCTCCGTTATATTTCGCGGGGCTATTTTAGCTGTTCTCGTCACCTACTGGATAGCAAAACCGTAAAGTCTTTGCATTTTTTCCCTCCGAGCCAGAGCCCTGCGCCCCGTCACTGAATGTTTGAACCAAGTACATACCGCGGACGACGGGATAGACCTCTTTCCTCATCTGCTTGGGTTACACTATCTGGGTGGTTAATGCGTTCGTAAAAATTTCTGCCGCGCTGCTTGAAGCGAGTCACGATTTCATCATCGTCACGCCCAACGAACGGCTGGCCCGTGAGCTACGCCGAGGCCTCAATCAAGCCCACCAAGCGCAGGGCCTTGAGGCATGGCCGAGTCCCCAATGCTTAAGTTTGAATCAATTCTTACAGCAGCACTTTGCTAGCTGGCAGGATCATACCGACACAGCGATGCGGCTAATCACAAATAGCCAGTTGCTGTCGCGATTTTATCAAAGCGCTGATCCGAGCAACCGCCACCTGAGCCCAAGTGCTGCGCAGGCCCTAGACTTACTGTATCGGTACGATATCGAACTCGACGCCCTTGCAGACGGCAGCGAGGGTGGAGAGTTATTTGTATCCTGGGCACGAGCGGTACTTGAGCTTTCTGGGCCCGACGAAATTTATATCAGCCAGCTAGCAAAAACATTATCCCAGCAGGCCAATCCACCGACTAAGCCCCTGCTGCTACTGGCCTTTGACCATCTGAGCGTGACAGAGCAGAGCTACCTCGAGACCTGCAATGGCGCAAGCGGCGTAAAATGGTTGAAAGATTTTGAACATATCCTTGATTTCGCCACGATTGAGCTGGGCCAATACACCCCAAATCCGCCAGAGCAACAACCGCGCCTTTTTGCTTGCGACTCCATCGCCACTGAGCTAGCGGCAGCGGCACAGTGGTCAGCGGATGTATGCCGCCAGCACCCTAACGCCAGAGTCGCCGTAGTGGTGCCTAAATTGGCCCAGCTGTACCACCGCGTACAGCGTCAGTTTTCGGTCACCTTTGATCCTGAGGCGGGCAGCGCTACGCGCTGTTTCGACTTATCTGGCGGTAGCCCGTTGGCGGACCAACCGGCGTGGCTTCATGCCAGCCTACTACTCAACTGGTGCCATACACCGATTACCAAGGAAGTGCTCGAAACCTTGTCGTTTTCGCCATTCATTGCAGCACCGTGGTGCATCACCTCGTTGCACAGTTGGCCACCCGAGCAGCGCGCGCTGGACCTGCGCTCTGCTGTCACTGACAGTGCCGCCGATTCCATGCAGCAGCAACTGGAGAGCGCGCCCGCAAGCGAACGCTTCAGCTATTGGCTGACCTTCTTCGACGAAGTATTGCAGCAAGTAAACTGGCCTAACTTGAGCGAACTTGAATCCGCCCAGTTTCAAGCAGTGACGCAGATTCGCCAGTCCATGGCCGGGCTTGGGCGGGAACAAATGGCTGATGACCACTTAATCTCCTTCGAGGCGGCCCTAGAACTACTGACCCTGCATCTGCAATCCCAGATGTTCGCACCCCAGAGACCCGCCTCTCAAGTCCAGGTACTCGGCCTGCTTGAGACTACCGGATTCGATTACTCGCATCTCTGGGTTTGCGGTATGGACGCCAATAGCTTCCCTCAGACCGCATCGCTCAATCCATTTATTCCAACCGAAATTGCGCGGCAACATGCACTGCCGCGGGTCACTCCTGATCAAGAATTGGCATTTGCACAACGCACGCTTAACCAGTGGCTCAGCAGTGATGCTGAATTAAATTTCAGTTACGTTAGCCAACTCGATGGTTATGAGTTGCTGCCAAGCCGGGCCATTGCCGATATTGCCACTGCAACAACTTTAGCGACGCTGCCGAAACCAGAGATATACCACCCCTTCTATCGTCGCGACGGTGTGCAATTAGTCAAAGCTGAGGATTTCAAAGGTACTAGCGTACAAGACCAGCGCATGCTTGGTGGCACTAGCGCACTGCAAGACCAATTAGAGTGTCCGTTCCGCGCCTATGCCCAGCAGCGCCTCGGCCTCAGACAAGACCGAGAACCGTCTGAGTTCCCAGACGCACTGGAACGCGGATTAACCTTACATGGGGTTATGCAACATTTAGCCGAGGGCTGCGAATCCGGCGCAGAGTTCATGGAGCTTAACGATGGGCAAATTTATCAGGCCTGCGCCGCGGTATTGCGGAAACGCGCACCCTTGCCAGAGCAATTCTTCGACAATGAATGCGCAAGACTCACTAATCTGATCAGACGATGGTTGGATATTGAGAGCCAGCGACAACCATTCACGATCGACGCAGTTGAACGAGAGTTTCAGCTCGAGCTCGCGGGCCTAACCTTCGCGCTACGCGTGGACCGTATCGACAAGGTCAATAACCAAGCTGTAGTTCTCGACTACAAATCCTCCAGCAAGTCGGCGAGCGGCGCGACAAAGTCTCCGCCCACAGATCTACAATTGCCCATCTACAGCCTGCTAGATGAGCAAATTGCCAGCGTGGCGTATGCATGTATCGGCGACAAGGAAGTGAAAGCAGTAGGTATCGGCGAGCAAACATTATCCGAGGCCAACTCAGGCGCCTTGCAAATTAAGCCAACACCACGGCCCTGGGCTGAACAGCGGCAGCAATGGCAACTGGCACTCACCGACCTAGCCCAAGCACTTCGCGACGGGGATGCGACTGTCACCCCACGCAAAGGCGCATGTCGGTATTGCCATCTCCAAGGGTTGTGCCGCATCAATACACCGACCTCTGACGAGTCAGATTATGAATTCGACTGATCTACCGCCACCTGTGGATCAGTCTGCTCGCGCTAAAGCGGTAGACCCCAGTCGCTCATGTATCGTTCAAGCGCCTGCCGGCTCAGGCAAGACCACCCTGTTGGTACAACGTTATTTAAATCTGCTGGAGCGAGTTAATCGGCCCGAAGAAATCCTTGCAATAACCTTCACCCGCAAGGCCGCCACTGAGATGAAACAGCGCATTCTCAGCGCATTGGAAACCGACAATCCCGTTGCCATGCGGGTCCGCCAACGCGACGCCACAGCGGGCTGGGGACTGCGCCTAAACCCTAATCGACTTAAGGTACAAACCATTGACAGCTTTGCCATGGAACTTGCTACCCGAATTCCGAAGCAAAGCAGTGTGGCAGGCCTGACATTATTAGAATCAGCGGATCATCTGTATCAGCGAGCCAGCGAGGCATTACTGCAACAGCTCACAAAAGGCGCGCCTACAGCACCAGTGATTGCCGAGTTCCTGGCCTTCCTGAATAACAATGCCGCCAACGCAATCACCCTGCTGAACAATATGTTAGCCCGCCGTGACCAATGGCTGGATATCAACAACCAATTGGCATTACAAACTGCAGGAGCGCCGGAGGAGATGCAGAGCGTGCTGCAACACGCGTTGACCGAACTGCGATCTCAGGTCCTGAAAGCTGCCACAGAAAGCTTACCGACTCAGCACCAAACCAAGATCAAGTCTATTTACGCCAGCCTATTTCCTGAAGCAATTGCCAAGGACTTTGACGCAGCTCTAAGTACCATCGCGCCATTGCTACTGACCTCGCAAAACACTCTGCGTAAAACGGTGGATCGTCGCGTCAACCCAGCCTTTGCCGACAAAAATCTACGTGACGAGGTCAAAGCGTGGCTATTAGAACTGGCAGCAACGTCTGCACCCGAACATTTCAGGCACATTAAGCATCTACCTCCGGCACAGGCGACAGAGGCACAATCGCAAATCCTTACCACCATGAGTATTTGCCTAGCCCTCAGTGCAATCAGCCTTAACAATGTATTTGTTAGTGAGGGCGCAATCGATTTCACCGAGTTGCAACTGCGCGCTAGCGCCGGTCTGCGAGATGAATCTGGCCCGACGGACCTTGCACTGCACTTCGACTACAGAATTTGCCACTTGCTGGTGGACGAGTTTCAAGACACCTCCCACAGCCAGATGCGCTTTTTTGCACTGCTCACCGAGGGTTGGCAGGCCGACGGCAATAACACCTTTTTCGCTGTCGGCGATCCGATGCAATCTATCTATCGTTTTCGCGATGCGGATGTATCGCTGTTCGCCAAATGTCGGGAACACGGCCTAGCAGGCCTGCCGCTTGAGCCCCTTGATCTGGTGGCCAACTTTCGTTCGGTGCCTGATTTGGTAAATTGGTGCAATGATCTATTCCGTGATCTGCTGCCACCACACGGCAATCCGCGTCTCGGAGCGGTGAACTTTGGCTTATCTCAAGCCGCCAGCGCGGCAGCGCCAAAGCACGATCCCATAGTCTGCAACGCCTACATTGATACCGATCAGGAGATACGGGATATCGTCGCGCACCTGCGCGATATCGGTGATGGTAGCGTTGGCATTCTCTGTCGTTCGCGCGGCCATCTGCTGCCATTAGTAAGCGAATTAAGCGCCGCAGATATTCCATGGCGATCAACGGATATCGACCTGCTGGCCGAGGTTCCGGTCATTCAGGATCTGATGAACGCGCATCGGATTCTGCAGAATCCTGAGAACAAGCTCGCATGGTTCAGCATCTTACGCAGTCCCCTGGTCGGTTTACGACTGAGCGAGTTACAGCAGCTTAGCGAGCTAGAAAACTTCGTCATAGAGCTGCCCGCACTGCAAAACACTTATCCCGCACTAGAGCGTTTCACTAAAGCTCTCGATTGGGCGAAGCGCCATCTCTATGAATTTCCGTTACGCGAAATCATCGAGGGGCTTTGGCTACGGCTGGGTGGCCTTAATGCTTATGACGAGGTGGCGTGCGAGCATGCNCTGCACTGGTTCGANCTGGTCGAGGAACTTGGNCGCGATGCCTACCACCTGCCCACTCTAGAGCGTGGCGTCTCGCGGTTATTTGCCAATCGTGCTGGCACCGAACAGGTCGAAGTAATGACCATTCATAAATCTAAGGGATTAGAGTTTGACCACGTCATCGTTCCGTTCCTGCAACGCGGCACTCGGCGCGATCAGGCGCCACTTATGTTATGGCAACGGGGTGACAGTAGCCTATTGATTGGCGCGAAAGAGGATCCGATTCACGCATGGCTGCACTACGAAGAGAAAATCCGCGCCGCCAACGAACGCAAACGCTTGCTTTATGTCGCATGCACTCGCGCACGCAAAAGCTTGTGGCTAAGCTATCAGACCGACGACTTCGATAAAGCCAGAGATATGGCGGAATGGATTAAGGTTCGAGCCACCGCGGTAGAGTCCCAAGCCACTAAGCCGCCACCGCAGAATACCCCCCCACCCCTTTTGACTGCGTTGCCCGCCGATTATCGATGGCAGCCGCCGACCCAGAGTAAATCGAACATAAGCGCAGACAAACTCAGCACAGGTGAGGATCTGATAGGTGGCCGTTTCGAGGTTGCCTTAGGCCATCTGGTGCACAAAGCACTGGCTTGGATCGGCACTACTCAGCGGCAAGATACCGGNGCCTTGANCGATCGTTTAGGTATCTGGGCCCAAGAGCAAGATATNGAGCCGGATCAGTTANCACTACTGATTNCAACTGCTGAGCAGCATATCGCTAGGATGCTTGCCGATGCCGACGGGCAATGGGTGCTGGCTAACCATCCAGAGGCTCGCTGCGAGTGGGCAATCAGCGGCGTGGACGCCAGCGGCCAATTGCAAAATGCGGTGCTCGATCGTTTTTTCGAAAGCNCAGAGCAACGNTGGATTGTCGACTACAAAACCGCCNTGCCTGCAAGCGTGCCCCAGGAGCAATCTTTGCACGAACAATTTTTGCAAGAGCAATTTTTGCAAGAGCAAAAGGATCGCTATCGGCCACANTTATTGCGNTACCGTGCACTGATAGACCGCCTGTTCGCTGACAACCCTAAACCCGTCCGTATTGCACTGTATTTTACCGGGCTCGGGGAACTGCATGAACTTTGAGTCAGCTCAGTAATTTGCTTTTTACGTAAGTAAATTGCTTTTTAATTACAGTGCTTTAGTATCCTGCCGCATGAGATATACAAACCACCTAATCTTCGGCTCCCAGCGCGCAAGTTTTTGTGCTGGCGCCGTTGTTTCTTGGCAGGGCTACCGATTTTTTGTTAGCGACTAGCTGACCTTCCTAATTATATGAAGGCAGCCTCCTGCCTTCGCTGAACCCCGCAAGGCAGGCGTCGAGCGGGGTTTTTTTATGCCCCAAATGTCGTTGACCCAATGCTGAGCAGGACCANGAGGAGATGCCAGTGCAGTTAGAAAACTTAAACGTTGAGTCCCATGAAGTGTTAATTACACCCGAACAGTTAAAACGACGCTTACCCGTACCGGAGACGGTACGCGAGCAGGTAAACCAGCATCGNGACANCNTNCGTGAAATCGTCGAAAAGACCGATAAGCGNCTACTTGTNGTGGTTGGACCATGTTCAATTCATGACCCAAGCAGTGCCTTGGAGTATGCCAAGCGCCTGAAGCTCCTCGCCGAGCAACTTAACGACCGACTGCTTCTGGTCATGCGCTGCTATTTCGAAAAACCACGAAGCACCGTCGGCTGGAAAGGTTTAATCAATGATCCCTTCCTCGATGACAGTTTTAAAGTCAATGAAGGCCTGCATATCGCCCGGGAATTATTACTGGATATCTCCGCATTGGGCCTACCCTTGGCGACCGAGGCGTTGGACCCAATTACCCCCCAGTATCTGCAGGAACTATTTTCCTGGAGTGCTATTGGTGCCCGTACTACTGAATCCCAAACCCATAGAGAAATGGCTTCGGGGCTGAGTTGTGCGGTAGGTTTCAAAAATGGCACCGATGGGTCGTTAGACGTCGCGATCAACGCCTTGCAATCGGTAGCTCAGCCCCATCGCTTTCTCGGCATCAGCACCGACGGCCAGGTNAGCGTCGTCCACACCCGCGGCAATGCGTTCGCACATATTGTGCTNCGCGGCGGCGCAAANGGGCCAAATTACGACGCGGCAAATATCGACGAATGCGAGCGNCGCCTCAGTGCTGGCGACCTTAACTCATCCATCATGGTGGATTGCTCCCACGCGAACTCTAATAAGGATTACCGCAACCAGCGCGTTGTTTTGGACTCGGTGGCAAAGCAAATAGCTGACGGCAATGAAGCGATTACAGGCGTGATGATTGAGAGCCATCTAAACTCTGGCAACCAGAGTATTGGTAACGGCGATGGCCTTGCTTATGGGGTATCCATTACCGATGCATGTGTGAGCTGGGCTGAGACGGAGACGATGCTCCGTGATCTACACAGTCAGCTTGGCGTCCGCTTCCCGTCATCCGGCGCTTAACTGTAGTAAGCGTTTTCCGTGAATGAGTGGTCCGTATGGTCTACTACGCCGGTGAGTTCAGGAACCTGCTCCAATAAGGTTCCCTCGACGCTGCTTTTCAGCGTGATGTCTACCGCCGAGCAGCCCTGGCAGCCGCCACCAAACTGCAGTACTGCCTGGTTTTCAGCGGTGACCTCCACCAATGAGACCACGCCTCCATGGGCAGCTAAGCCTGGGTTAATTTCGTTGTACAAGACATAGTTGATGCGATCCTCGATCGGCGCGTCCGGGCCAACCTTTGGTACCCGCGCATTAGGNGCCTTGATGGTCAATTGACCACCCATCTGGTCTTCTTGGTAGTCTACTTCAGCATCTTCCAAATACGCTTCACTGCGGCCCTCAAACCAGGCCCGAAAGCCATCATATTCCACCGCGATATCGCCCTCTTGCTCTTCACCTGGGCGACAGTACGCGATACAGGTCTCAGCCTGTGGAGTGCCCGGTTGGGCGACAAAGATACGGATTGCGACATCGGCGTCTTCTTGCTTCGCCAACAGTCCTTGCAGATAGGTTTGGGCACTGGATGAGATGTTGATCATTTTGAANGTATTTACTCTGATAAATTTGACGCATGNTCTNCNTCGTCGAGTGCGCAGTATATACCNGAGCNTACGGATCAGGTAAACGACTATTAGTTTTGCTCAAAGAAGCGTCTAACTCGTTCAATTGTTCAGAGCCTNAGGCTTAGTTAGGCTGATCCTTTGTCATCAACGAGAATCCCTATGCCCGGCGCGACCGCCACAGCACCCCAAAATATACAGCCTGCGACATCAAAATTGTCACAACTGCAGGAGCTCATGCGACAGCGCATCATGCTATTGGACGGTGCTTACGGCACAGCCTTCCAAGGCTATAANCTTGAAGAGGATGCCTACCGCGGCGGGCGTTTTGCCGACCACAAACTGCCGTTACAGGGCAATCACGATATCCTTTGCTTGACCCGCCCAGATGTTGTCGAAGAAGTACATCGCAACTATCTGCTGGCCGGCAGCGACATTATTTGCACCAATACATTTAACGCCACCACCATCGCCCAAGCGGACTTTGGCACGGAAGACATTTGTTTTGAAATCAATAAGGCCTCGGCTGAAATTGCCAAGCGAGTGGCCAATGAGTTCAGCACCGAGGCGAAACCACGATTTGTCGCGGGCAGCGTTGGCCCCACCAATCGCACCGCCAGTTTGTCGCCGGATGTTAACCAGCCTGGGTATCGGAACATCAGTTTTGACGAACTGGTGACTGCCTATACCGAGGCTATGCGGGGGCTAGTAGCCGGCGGTGCCGACATATTACTGATCGAGACAATATTCGACACATTAAACGCAAAAGCAGCCATCTATGCGGCCAATCAGGTCAACAAAGAACTCGAGGACGAACTACCTCTGATCATCTCGGGCACAATCACCGACGCCAGCGGCCGTACCCTGTCTGGCCAAACCTGCGAAGCCTTTCTTTATTCTATCGAACACGCGAAGCCCCTCGCCGTTGGCCTAAACTGCGCACTCGGTGCCGAACAACTGCGCCCGTATGTGGCTGAGCTATCAAAATTATGCTCAACCGGCGTAAGTGTGCATCCCAACGCAGGATTACCTGACGCCTTTGGCGAGTACACGCAAACCGCCGAGCAGATGGCTGACATCGTGCGGGAATACGCCGAAGCCGGTTGGCTGAATGTAATCGGTGGCTGTTGTGGAACAACACCTGAGCATATCAGTGCGATCGCCGAAACCGTGGCTGAGTTCGCGCCTCGTGAGCTCGCAAAAACAGTGTCGCAAGAACCAGACCACGAACCTGGCTGGCTGAAATTATCTGGACTAGAGCCCCTGCGATTGCAGTCGGATAGCCTATTTGTAAACGTTGGCGAACGCACCAACGTCACAGGTTCCGCGCGCTTCGCACGTCTTATACGCGAGAATAAATTCGACGAGGCGTTGAATGTTGCCCGTCAGCAGGTCGAAAACGGCGCCCAAATTATCGACATCAACATGGACGAAGGCATGTTAGATGGCGAACAGGCGATGGTGCATTTTCTCAACCTGATCGCTTCCGAACCAGATATTTCTCGGGTGCCAATCATGCTGGACTCCAGCAAGTGGGACATCATCGAAGCAGGACTGAAATGTGTCCAAGGCAAAGCCATTGTCAACTCCATCAGTCTCAAGGAAGGCGAAGAGGCGTTTATTGCCGCTGCCAATAAATGTGTCGAGTATGGCGCCGCGATGGTCGTCATGGCTTTCGATGAAGATGGCCAAGCCGACACCCAAGCACGCAAGGTTGAAATCTGCGAACGCAGCTATCGGATACTCACNGAACATGTTGGCGTACCGGCTACNGACATCATTTTTGATGCCAATATTTTCGCCATTGGCACCGGCATCGACGAGCACCGCAATTACGCNGTCGACTTCATCGAAGCGGTACGCTGGATTCACCAAAATTTACCCGGCGCAAGTACCTCAGGTGGCCTAAGCAACGTATCNTTCGCCTTTCGNGGCAACAATCTAGTTCGCGAGGCNATTCACACGGTATTNCTCTATCACGCGGTACAAGCTGGTTTGACCATGGGNATCGTCAATGCGGGCCAACTGGGCATCTACGAGGAACTGCCCGGCACGCTACGAGAAGCCGTCGAAGACCTNGTATTGAATCGTCGTGAAGACGCAACCGAGCGCCTATTNGATATGGCGCAGAGTCTAGTCGATACCACAGATAAAAAATCTAACGAACAGACCCAGGAAGCATGGCGCGAGCTCGACGTCCATGCACGACTCAGTCATGCCTTAGTAAAAGGCATCGGTGACTTTGTCGTCGGCGATACTGAAGAAGCACGGCAGCTGGCTGATCATCCGTTGGAGGTTATCGAAGGGCCGCTCATGGATGGCATGGGTGTTGTAGGAGACCTGTTCGGTAGCGGCAAAATGTTCCTGCCCCAAGTGGTCAAAAGTGCCCGTGTCATGAAGCAGGCCGTTGGCCATCTGGTGCCATTTATCGAAGAAGAAAAACAACGTAGTCCGGATCGGGAACGCTCTGCCAAAGGAAAAATTGTGCTGGCTACAGTAAAGGGCGACGTGCATGACATCGGTAAAAATATCGTTGGCGTGGTTTTACAGTGCAATAACTACGAAGTCATCGACCTAGGCGTAATGGTGCCGGCGGACAAGATCATTCAAACCGCCATTGACTGCGAGGCCAACGTCATAGGACTTTCCGGTCTTATTACGCCTTCGCTAGACGAAATGGTGCATATCGCAAATGAGATGCAACGGCGTGGGTTAAAAATACCGCTACTGATCGGTGGCGCTACAACCAGTAAGGCGCATACGGCCGCAAAAATTGCTCCTGAGTACGACAACCGCGCCACCGTCTACGTTTCTGATGCATCACGGGCAGTGAACGTTACCGCCAGCCTGTTGGCTGAAGAACAGCAATACCAGGCCTACGCTAAAGAAATTCGTGACGAATACGCGTTGATTCGAAATCGCGTAGAGGCACGGCGTGAGAAACGCGCATTCCTTGCTTTGAGCGATGCCCAAGCAAACGCGGCGCTGCTCGACTGGTCGAGTTATGAGCCGCCCGTGCCGCCGAATTTAGGTGTACACACTGTGACACCATCCCTAGCGGAGTTGGTACCCTACATCGACTGGACGCCATTCTTTATGACTTGGGAGCTGGCGGGACGCTACCCGGCGATTCTTGAAGACGAAGTCGTTGGCGAAGCGGCGACCCAGCTGTTTGCTGACGCCCAGTCACGGCTGCAATGGCTCATAGAGGACGGGCGTTTAGCCGCCGCAGGAGTTTATGGATTTTGGCCTGCGAATAAGTCCGGTAGCGATGATATCTCCCTGTTCACCGATGAAACTCGGACACAAGCCCTAGCGCACTTACACCATTTGCGCCAACAAGCGCCTAAACCAGACGATTTAAGTCCCAACTATTGTCTTGCAGATTTTGTTGCCCCCACTGGCATCGCCGACTATATCGGTGGATTTGCGGTCACCGCGGGCAAGAATATCGACTCCATCCTTGCTGAATTCGACGACGATGATTATACCCAGATCATGGTTAAAGCACTGGCCGATCGTCTTGCTGAAGCGTTCGCAGAGTATTTACATGCGCAAGTGAGGCAGCAATATTGGGGTTATGCGGAAGACGAAAACCTTGATGCCGAAGCGCTGATAAAGGAACGCTACCAGGGTATACGACCCGCTCCCGGCTATCCGGCTTGTCCAGAGCACAGTGAGAAAGACACGCTGTTCCGGCTATTAGACGCGACCGCAAGGACCGATATAGCGTTGACCGAGAGTTATGCGATGACGCCCGCAGCAGCGGTGAGCGGATGGTACTTCTCGCATCCAGAGAGCCGCTATTTTGGCGTCGGCAAAATTGATGAAGATCAGCTGCAGAGTTATGCCGAGCGCAAGCAAGTCAGCGTGGAAGAAGCGCGCCGCCTGCTTACGCCTAATTTAGTCAGCTAACTTCACAAGCGCTTCCGCTTAGCAACGTTCGCTGGTCCTATGCCCAGCGAATATGCGGCCCCTACAGATCGATGGTAAACCCAGAAATCAGGTGCGCCGCCATCAATACCGCCGCAGTGAAAATCACTGCGATCGCAACTGTATCGACCTTACTGTCATTACTGTCTTGCTGCGGCTTGGATTCATTTTCCGGCGTGGTTTCGGTCATGGTAGCTCCGTAGGAATTTTGCGCTGAGCATTATAGGCGGACGCTCTTCGATCTCAACCTTAGAATGTTTGATGCGCTAAATCCCTGCCAATCCGCCGTGCATAAATTCGCTGCGGCGCTCGGCCCAAAGCGCAAATGTCACAGAAGAATATGCATATAACTTTCCGTCAGTTGTTGCCGAAAATGGCCACTGCTAAGGTCTCGCCGCGATACGCATGGGACTGCAAAGATCCCCTAAACCACCCCGCTGTTACCAATGGATAACCATGTATCAATACAACGACTTTGATCGCCAGTTTGTTAACGAGCGCGTTGCTCATTACCGTGATCAGACGCAACGCTATCTCAACGGCGACCTCAGCGAGGACGAATTTCTGCAGTTACGTCTGCGCAATGGACTCTACATACAACGCTTGGCGCCAATGCTGAGAGTGGCGATTCCCTACGGCACCCTATCAACTGCGCAGCTGCGTGCGCTCGCATCCATCGCAAATACCTACGACCGCGGTTATGGCCACTTAAGCACTCGCCAGAATATGCAATTTAACTGGCCGGAGATTGCCGATGTTCCAGACATTTTGGAACAGCTCGCCGCCGTTAACATGCACGCAATCCAAACCAGTGGCAGTTGTATCCGCAATGTCACCACGGATCACTTTGCAGGCGCTGCGGCTGACGAATCCATCGACCCCCGCCCTTACTGCGAATTGATACGTCAGTGGTCAACGCTGCATCCAGAGTTCGAGTGGCTGCCACGCAAGTTTAAAATTGCGGTAAGCGGTGGCAAAGTCGATCGCGCTGCCATTGACGTGCATGACATTGGTTTGCGTGTCTACGAAGACGCACAGCAGCCAGTATTTGATGTCATTGTTGGCGGCGGATTGGGTAGGACACCTGTGATCGGCACGACTATTCGCAAAGGCTTGCCCGCGCATCACCTCCTTACCTACCTGCATGCCATCCTGCGTGTATATAACCGCTACGGTCGGCGCGACAACAAATACAAAGCCCGCATCAAGATTTTACTGCGCGCACTGGGTGCAGAAGCCTTCACCCAACGCGTTGACGAGGAATGGCAACAGGTTATTCAGGAGAGCGAGCCGCTCGCCGATGCTGCGATAACGAAGATGCAAGGTTTCTTTCAAACCCCAACGCTGCCGACCATAGATAATCCAGACTTTAATCTCGACGAGCTGCGTCTCAAACATCCGCAGTTCAGCCGTTGGATAGAGCGCAACGTCAGCGCCCACCAGAGTGACGGTTATGCCAATGTGATTTTGTCTACCAAAGCCCCAGGCGTGCCACCTGGGGATGTCAGCGCGGAGCAAATGCTGGCCGTCGCCGATTGGGCAGATCAATTCGGCAGCGGTGAGGTGCGCATCAGCCACGAGCAGAATTTTGCACTGCCACATATTCGTCAGCAGGACCTATTCGAACTCTGGCAACTCGCCAGCGACCATGACCTTGCCACGGCCAACGCGGGATTGATAACTGACGTTATCTGCTGCCCAGGGGGCGACTTTTGCTCGTTAGCGAATGCCAAATCAATCCCAATTGCCGAAGCGATTCAACGCCAACTGAACGATGCCGATTTCCTCCATGACCTAGGCGATCTAGATCTGAATATTTCTGGCTGCATGAACGCCTGTGGACATCACCATGTCGGCCACATTGGCATTTTGGGCGTCGACAAAAAAGGCCAAGAATTCTACCAAATTTCCTTAGGGGGCCATGCGGGGCACTCTGGAGAATCGGCCTCCCTCGGCCAAATTATTGGCCCCTCTGTCTCGCGCAATCAAGTGCCTGCCGTCATCGACAACATCATCAACATCCACCTGTCATTGCGCCATCAAGACGAAAGTTTCCTCGCGTGCTTTCGCCGAGTCGGCATTCAACCCTTTAAAGCCAGCCTCAGGAGTGACGCGCATGACACAGCTGCTTAAACAACAGAATGGCGTCTGGCAGATAACCGATAATCAGCCGACCGATTGGAGCGACGCGGAAGCCTTTAACGCCGGCAGCGCACTCAAACTTACTGTCGACGCTGAACCCGATAAAGCATGGGCAAGCGCGAGCCTGATCGCCATAGATTTTCCTGCGCTCACAGACGGTCGCGGACTGTCATTAGCCGCACTGCTACGACAGCGCGTCCGTTATACGGGAGATCTTCGCGCGGTAGGTGCCGTGCATGAGGATTTACTGCACTTTATGCTGCGCTGCGGCTTCAGCAGTTTTGAGCTTCCAGCTGAACGCGATCCCGCGATCGCGCTAGATTTATTGGCGCCCTATAGCAATTACTATCAGGGCTCAGTGAGGGACCCATTGCCCGCGCTGTTGCGATGACCTAGTCCCCGCACCCGCAGCGCTGTAGCTGCTATGCTAAAGGCATGGCACACCCTAACCTTATTGATTCGTTTTTCCTAATATTCAGCGGCGCAGCCGTGCTCGCGACACTGAGCCTATATACTAGGCAGCCGATGTTAGTGGCCTACATTGTGCTGGGCTGCGTAATCGGTCCTCACGGATTTGCACTGATCAACGATGACAGGCATCTCAGCGAAATTGCCGAAATTGGCATCATGTTCTTACTGTTCTTAGTCGGCCTGGATCTGCAACCCAGCAAATTGCGTAACATGGTGGGCGAATCTATGCTGACGGCGCTTGGAACTACCTTGGCATTTTTTGTGCTGGGTGCAGGCGTGATGCTGTTCTTTGACTTTGCCATCACTGAGTCCATCGTGGTTGGCTTAGCGCTAACCTTCTCCAGCACGATTCTTGGCTTAAAACTGTTACCCACCACAGCATTACATCATCGGCACATTGGCCAATTGGTCATCAGTTTGCTGTTAATCCAAGACCTATTAGCCATCATAGCCATCGTCGTTGTCAGTGAATTTACGCCTGAATTATCTGCACTGATGCAAAATCTCGGCGCGGTCTTGCTTGCGTTACCGGTTTTAGGGCTTTGCGCTTTCGCCGGGGTACGCTTCGTACTGTTACCCCTAATACGACGATTTGATGCCTTTCATGAGTACATTTTTTTAATTGCTATCGCATGGTGCTTAGGCCTAGCAAGCCTGTCCCACAGTCTCAATCTGTCGTTCGAAATTGGCGCATTTACCGCAGGTGTGAGTCTGGCAACCAGCCCAATCGCTCAATACATTGCAGAACATTTGCGGCCACTACGAGACTTTTTCCTGATTATGTTTTTCTTTTCTGTTGGCGCAGATTTAAATACCGGCTTAATCGGTACCCTATGGTTACCGATCTTAGTCACCAGCGTGGTTGTAGTGGTGTCAAAACCCCTGGTATTTGGCGCGTTGCTAAAGATCCAAGGCGAGCCTACCAGCACGGCCAAAGAGGTTGGAGCTAGACTTGGCCAAGGCTCGGAGTTCGCCCTACTTTTGAGCTATATAGCCGTTGGTAATGCCTTACTGGGTGAAGCCGCCGCAGCGGTATTACAAACCGCTACAGTGCTCACCATGATCGTGAATAGCTATTGGGTAGTCTCTCGCTACCCTAGCCCAATCGCAGCAACCCCGAGTCTACGTCGGGATTAATCCTCAGCGGATAGATCAACAACGCCTCGACCCACCATTTGTCCTGCCAATATCCGGTCAATAGCATCAGATAAGCTGTTCAAAGTCAGGGTTTCTTCTAGATCAGCTAAATCCATCTGCCAATCTGTAGCTAAACGGGACCAAATCGCCGCTTTTTCCGTGATCGGCAACTGCACCGAATCAATGCCGAGCAGGTTCACATGACGCAGAATAAACGGCAGTACAGAGGCTGCAAAATTGGGCGCCGCCACCAGTCCACAGGCCGCAGCACTGCAGCCATAGCGCAGGCTTTTGACCGCGTTAAACAAAATATCACCGCCCACGGTATCAACCACACCGCCCCAGCGTTCAGGCAACAGCGGCTTTTCCGCACCTTCCGCGGCTTCCTCACGAGTCATAAATTCAACCGCACCGAGGCTGCGCAAAAACTCGTGCTGATCTGCCTTGCCCGTTACCGCGACGACCTCATAGCCCAAACCGGCAAGCAGCTTCACCGCCACAGAACCTACTCCACCTGTCGCCCCGGTAACCAGTACCGGGCCAGAAGCTGGTGTCATACCGCTTTGCTCTAGCTTCTGCACACACTCAGCAGCGGTAAATCCGGCGGTACCAATACGCATACTGGTACGCGCATCGAGGCCCTCTGGCATCTTCACGGCCCAACCTGCGGGTACGCGGATCCTTTGGGCGAAGCCACCCGCAGTGCCCATGCCGAGGTCAAAGCCAATGACAATGACCTGGTCTCCCTCCGCAAAGTCACTGTCATTACTATTTATCACCACACCTGCAGCATCAATGCCTGGGGTATGCGGGAATACACGTGTAACACCCGGATTGCCGGTAGCTGACAATGCGTCTTTGTAATTCAAAGAAGAGTAGTGAACATCAATAAGCAGTTCACCCTGGGGTAGTTGATCGTCCTCGCGATCAACAACACTGCGCACAAATCCAGTATCAGTTTTCTCTACTTGAAACGCTCTAAATGACATTGGCTAATCCCTCTCAGTTATGATTCGTACAGCAATAGGCAACACGCGCCTTACGAGCGCCGCGAAAATTCCAGCAAATGCGTAACTCGATCGAGGATGCCACTGGCCTTACCTAAGAGTCGCTCGATAGGCTTACTGTTTTGCTTCCAGGCAACTTGAAAAACGTCTTTGTCTGCGCAGGCCGCCATAAGATATTCATCACTGGTTGCCAAGCTGTCCACTAGATTCAGCTCCAACGCCCTCGACCCATACCAGGCTTCACCGGTGGCTACCGTGGCGATATCCATTTCGGGGCGATTATCGACAACAAATTCCTGAAACAGCGCGTGGATGTCCTCAAGCTCTTGTTGGAATTTCTCACGCCCTTCCTCGGTATTCTCTCCCAAAAATGTAAGCGTGCGCTTGTACTTGCCTGCGGTAAGAACCTCGACATCAACATCATTTTTCTTCAGCAGGCGATGCACATTCGGCACTTGCGCCACCACACCAATCGATCCCACTACGGCGAACGGCGCGGCGACAATCTTATTTGCTACCGCGGCCATCAAATAGCCGCCACTCGCGGCAACCTTGTCTACCACTGCAGTCAACGGAATACCCTTATTGCGTACACGCATCATTTGGGAAGCCGCCAGACCATAGCTGTGAACCATACCCCCTGGGCTTTCCAAGCAGATCACAACTTCGTCATTGCTGTCTGCCATAGTCAGTATTGCGCTAATTTCTAGGCGAAAATTATCCACATCCGATGCCGCAACATCGCCTTCAAAACGCACGACAAAAACTCGCCCGGGCGCGTCGCTTTCGACGCCCTCCTGGGGGGCACTTTTAGCCGCCTTCTTGGCCTTCGCAGCGTTCTCTTTATCGGTCACTTTCTGCGACTTCTGCTCGGATTTGTGGCGCCGTTTTGCTTCTTGAGGTGTTAGCAATGCATCTTCCATCACATAGCGAAGATTGCGCAGCCGCTCATTAATTTTGGTAACCGTCAAATAGCCTTGATCGCTCCCCTGCTGCCGCATCTTTGCGCCAGCAGCAAATGACACAACCACAATGATCGCCACTACCACGGTGACTGCCTGGGCCAAAAACATCAGATAGTCGAATATATAATCCATAGCGCTTTCCAACATGGCGTCGAGTTAAGGTCGCGTACTTTATAGAGTGCAGGGTTCTCTCGTCCAGCGTTCTGCAATTACGCTCGCTTACCTGCAGCGATTCAGTACAATCGCCGCTCCAAAGACCAAGCTATGATATGCACGACTTTCTCGCCAAGCACTTCAACCCCGACCACAACACCGGCCTGGATGCCTGTATTCGCTTCGACTGGGGCGATGGCGGAATTCAATTTGCCGTGCGCGAGAGCCAGTTAGAACTGGACAGTAATGACCCGGTGGAGATGACTCTATATTTTCACAGCGAGTCTCTCGCGCGCGAGTTATTAAGCGGCAAGGCTGACCCGGTCAACGCCTTTATGCAGAGTCAATTCCGCGCCAGCGGCCATCTAATTTGGGTCTTCCATGCCATGGCAGCTTTCCGAACTCCCCACGCCTAGGACGCTTGCTGTTGAATGAACTCCTCTATTAGCCATCCTGATATTGCCGTCTTGGGCGGCGTCTGCGGTAACGTGTCGCGGGTAAACCACTGGGCATCAGCAATCTCTCCGGGCTGGCATACGATATCGCCAGATTTGTATTCAGCATGGAAACCAAGCATCAGGGAATTGGGAAATGGCCAGCTCTGGGAGCCAAAATAGCGCAGGTTTTCGACCCTTAAACCTACCTCTTCAAAAACTTCTCGATGCACGGTTTGCTCGATGGATTCACCGGCCTCAACAAAGCCCGCCAAGGTGCTGTACATGCCATTCGGCCAGTTCGCATTACGTGCCAGTAGCATCTCATCACCGCGGGTGATGAGCACGATAATGCTCGGCGACAGTCTCGGGTAACTGATAAGACCACAACTACCGACCTTGGCTCGATCACTCTTATGATCTTGAGTTGGGCTGCCACAACGACCGCAGAACTGGTGATTTTCCGACCACTCGACAATCTGCAGCGCCCGCCCTGCAAGGTAAAATAATGATTGGGCCGTACGACCCAATAGGCCGCGCAGACCCACAGCCACAAAACCTTCAGGCACCTGACCCTTTACACGCAACGCGAAGCAGGGTCGATTAGCGTAGTGGCCCAAGAAATGTTTGCTGCCGACCTCCAAGTCCAACCAGCGAAAGTCATCGGCAGTTATGGGTTCGGGCATACCTTGGTGACTCTTGCAGACCAACTCTGATCCGATAAATGCGAAATACCATGCATCACCGCTGTCGTCTGCAGCTGACATCTCATGATTAGGAACAAATTCATCCGGTTCGTTTGGCCACATCTGCTGTTCACTTTTTGTTATTCGAAGATAAAAACATAGCATACTTCTGCAGCCAAACCAGATTCACAAACCTCGCGACTTACGGTTGAAGCGTAGCCACAATGCAAGCTATCTTTACCACATAGGCGAATTACGGTGATCGGCAGCATGGGGCTCAGCCTTGCTGCCCAGTAGATAGCGCGAATAGACGCAAATAGACGCAAATAGACGCAAATAGACGCAAATAGACGCAAATAGACGCAAAGAGTAAAACTCAAAAG